>PXSQ01000078.1 GCA_003022725.1 Halobacteriales archaeon SW_7_65_23
CTCGATTACCTCCGGAATGGCCAGATTCCTGATTTCGAAGTCTGGTGTGAGTGGATCGATACTCAAGCGTGACGAATCGGAGTGGTCACTACTTGACCTCTGCTGACCGCTCGTCGGGCGACGTTCGTCGACAGCTACCGGCAGGCACAGTCGTGACTCGGGCAACAGCCCCCGATGTGACACCCGCAATACCAACGCTTACCCACGAGGCACCACTACCGTCGAGCAATGACCACACGCACAGGCGAGAACCGGCTCGACGAGGAGGAGAGCCCCTATCTACGGGATCACGCAGACAACCCGGTCCACTGGCAGCCCTGGGACGAGCAGGCGCTGCAGGAGGCCAAAGATCGGGACATCCCGATCTTCCTCTCAGTGGGGTACTCGGCGTGTCACTGGTGCCACGTGATGGCCGACGAGAGTTTCGCCGACGAGGAGGTCGCGGCGCTCCTCAACGAGCACTTCGTCCCGATCAAGGTCGACCGCGAGGAGCGGCCGGACGTCGACCGCATCTACCAGACGATCTGCCAGCAGGTCAGCGGCCGCGGCGGCTGGCCGCTGTCGGTCTGGCTGACGCCGGACCAGCGCCCGTTCCAGGTTGGGACCTACTTCCCGAAGGAACCGAAGCGGGGGATGCCCGGGTTCAAAGAACTCCTGGAAGACATCGCCAACAGCTGGAACGATCCCCAGGAACGCCCACAGATTGAGAACCGCGCCGAGAAGTGGACCGACGCGCTGGCGGGCGAACTGGAGTCGGTACCTGACGAACCACGTGAACCAGAGGACGACGTCGCAGAAACCGCCGCGAAAGCCGCCGTCCGCGCTGCGGACCGCGACCACGGCGGCTGGGGCTCGGGGCCGAAGTTCCCACAGACCGGGCGGATCCACCTCCTGTTGCGGGGGCACAACCGGACCGAGCGCGACGTGTACCGCGAGGTCGCCACGGAGACGCTCGACGCGATGGCGGCTGGCGGGATGTACGACCACGTGGGCGGCGGGTTCCACCGCTACGCGACCGACCGCGACTGGACCGTCCCGCACTTCGAGAAGATGCTGTACGACAACGCCGAACTGCCGCGGGCGTACCTCGCCGCCTACCAGGTCACCGGCGAGGAGCGGTACCTGACGGTCGCCACGGAGACCTTCGACTTCATCCAGCGCGAACTCACCCACGAGGACGGCGGCTTATTCAGTACCCTCGACGCCCAGAGCGAGACCGAGGACGGGGAGCGCGAGGAGGGCGCGTTCTACGTCTGGACGCCCGAGCAGGTCGAGGACGCCGTCGAGGACGACGTGGCGGCGTCGCTGTTCTGTGACCGCTACGGCGTCACGAAACGCGGGAACTTCGAAGGCAAAACCGTCCTCACGATCGAGGAGTCGCTTGGCGACCTGGCCGCGGAGTACGAGATCGAGATCCCGGCAGTCAGGGACGCGCTGGAGGAGGCGCGCCAGCAGGTCGCGGCCGCCAGGGACGAGCGCCCGCGGCCACACCGCGACGAGAAGGTGCTGGCGGGCTGGAACGGCCTCGCCATCTCCGCGTTCGCGGAGGGTGCGATCGTCGCCGACGAGTCCTTCGCAGAACCGGCCGCCGACGCGCTGTCGTTCTGTCGTGAGCAGCTCTGGGACGCCGGGGACGGGCGGCTCCAGCGCCGCTACAAGGACGGCGTGACGAAGATCGACGGTTATCTGGAGGATTACGCCTTTCTGGGGCGGGGAGCGCTAGACCTGTTCCAGGCCACCGGCGAGGTCAAGCACCTCGCGTTCGCGTTGAAGCTGGCGCGGGCCATCGAGCGGGAGTTCTGGGACGCAGACGACGGGACGCTGTACTTCACCCCGGTGGAGGGCGAGTCGCTGATCGCCCGGCCCCAGGAGCTCACCGACCAGTCGACGCCGTCGAGCATGGGCGTCGCGGCGGAACTGCTTGACATGCTCTCAGTGTTCACGACGGACGACGCGTTCGCGATCATCGCAGATGCGGTTGTCGAGACGCAGGGCGACCGGATCTGGTCGAACCCGCTGCAGCACGCCTCGCTGAGCCTGGCAGCCGACACTGTCACCAACGGCGCCTTCGAGGTGACGCTGGTCGCGGATGACCCGCCGTCGGAGTGGCGCGAGACGCTCGCCGAGCGGTACCTCGGCTCGCGCGTGCTCGCCTGGCGGCCCGCGAGCGAGGACCGGCTACAGGAGTGGCTGGACGTCCTCGAGATGGACGACGCGCCGCCGGTGTGGGCGGATCGGGGAACGAAAAACGACGAACCGACGGTGTACGTCTGCCGGGACTTCGCCTGCTCACCGCCGCGCAACGAGATCGAACGGGCACTCGAGTGGGGTGCGCAGGCGCTCCGGTAGGGACCGGCACCCGAGGGCTGAACCGCGCCGTAGCCGGCATCGGTGTCGGCCACGGCGTCGCTGATCGCCGACTGGCCGTCCTCATACTGGTGGCTGTAATTCGTTTGCTCACCAGTCTCTGCTAGACAGCCAGACGTGACTCCGTCCAGTGCCAGGACAGTCCATCGGCTGTGTCATGGCGGTTTCACGTACGTACAGCCACCAGTATCAGTAGACTGCGGCCTGTCCTCACCTGGCCTGGTTCGGCGGGCCGAGGGCTTCTTCGAGTTTGTCGGCCAGGTAGACGGCGATCGGGACCGGTTCGTCCTCGACGAAGCGGGCGAGTTCCTCCCCGTCGCGCTCGACCACGACTGTCGGGATAAACTCGATGTCGTACTCCTCGACGCCGGGGCCCTGCTTGTCCTGGTCGAGTTCGTACTCCTCGATGTGCCCATCGGAGACGCCGGCTGCCGCCAGCGCCGCGCCGAAGTCCGGGAGTTTCGCGCGGCAGTCCTTGCACCAGTCGCCACCCCAGATCTTGTAGGTCACCTCGTCGCGGTACCCCTCCAGGACCTCGACCGTGTCGCTGTACGCTTCCGCGACCCACACCGGGTTCGGATCGAGCGTCTCGAGTGCCATGTCACCCGTTTCGTAACCGAGGGGCTTAGCTGTTTGTAGACGGTAATCCCCCTTCCGCAAGGAGTAACGCAGCGAAGCGAGTAACACAGTAGCGAGTGGATACATCGTCGTAGACGTTGGACTACCTGATCTCAAAGACTGGTGGGACGCACTCACGGACATTTACTCGAAAGTGGTTCAACCCACCGTGATGCGGATTGTGAAAAACATCAAACGCCTTGGCACATCGAGATGGATACGGAACCACCAGCGAAACCACCGCTTTCCGATATACAGCCCGACGTGACTCCGTACAGGGCCAAGACAGTACATCGGCTGTGTTATGCCCCGAACAACGGATTTGGGACGGCATGGCATAACTGAATCACGTCTGGCTGTATAGTGATTGCTGTGACTCTTTACCGCCGGGGAGTCATCGACTCGGGGACGCGGTGAGGCCTCTGGAGGTTGCAACCGACGTCGGTGGCGAAAAATCGCCCCGCTGCAATCAGGAGTTGCCGCCGATCACATGTAGCCGAGGTCGCGCAGGCGCTCCATCAGGTCCTCTTTGTCCTGGGCGCGGCCGGCGCGCTCGGTCGTCGACTCGATGTCCTGAAGCCAGGCGGGCATCTCGTCGCTTTTCTCGGTGCTGATCTCGCTGCCGAGCGACCGGTAGCCGGCGAAGTACTTCGGCGAGACCGGCACGTCCTCCCGCTCGACGCCTTCGGGGAGGTCCTCGGCCCCCGTGGGGACGTAGCCGTCGTCGGGGTACGCCTCGACGGTCTCCGGGACGACGTAGTTCCAGAACGCGTCCCAGACGGCGCGCTCGTCGAACTGCAGGATCGGCTGGACGCGGTCGTGGGGCGGGTACAGGTCCGGATCGTGGCGCGCCGAAAAGAACGTCTCGTCGGCGCGGGCCTCCTGTTCGTCCCAGCGGACGCCCGAAATGACGCCGTCGACGTCGTGCTCTTCGAGGGCGTCGTTCAGTGCCACCGTCTTCAGCAGGTGGTTGCCCACGTACGTGTCCAGCAGGAACGGGAACGTGTCCTCCTCGTACTCGAGGATCTCGCGGACGTGGTGCTGATTGTGCTCGCTGAGTGCGTCGACGGGGATGTCGTCCCCCGGTTCGAGGCCGTGCTCCTCGACGTACGCGCCGACGTCCTCGTTGCGGGCGTAGATCACTTCGAGGTCCCACTCCTCGGCCCAGCGGTCGACGAAGTCGTGGATGTCGTCGAAGTGCTGGTAGTGGTCGATGAACACGACGGGCGGCACCTCGAGGTCGAACTCGCGAGCGACCTCGCGGACGAAGTACATCGTCAGCGTGGAGTCCTTGCCGCCGGTCCACATCACGACGGGAGTTTTGTACTGCTCAAGCCCCTCGCGTGTTACCTCGATCGCCTTCTCGATTTTGTCCTCGATACCCGGGTACGTCTCCGGCGATTCACCCTCGCCCGCGGAGTAATCCACGTCGAGGTACGCCGGGAAATCGTCCGTAGACATTTCTTCATCTATCCAGAGGTCAATCCAGAACAAGTACCTTACGCGTTCGGAAGACGTTGCAACAGCCTGTCACGGCCTATGCCAGCCGTGCGGCGATCCGCTGGGCGCCGATCGTCGCCGCGAGGTCCGGCCGGTCGTTTACCGCGGGCCCCTGTCCGCTGTCGGATAGTTCGAGGGTTGCATGCAGGCAGAAAGCGCGTCAGGTACATACGTTTCGCGCCGCAATACAGGGGTATGACAGCGAAAGCGACGTTCGGTGGCGGCTGTTTCTGGTGTATCGAGGCAGCGTTCAAGGAACTTGAGGGGGTGTCCTCGGTCACCTCCGGCTATGCGGGTGGCGATGTCGAGGATCCCTCGTACCGGCAGGTGTGTAGCGGCAGGACGGGCCACGCCGAGGTCGTCCGGATCGAGTACGATCCCGACGTAGTCGCCTACGAGGACCTGCTCGAGGTGTTTTTCACCGTACACGATCCGACCCAGCTCAACCGCCAGGGGCCTGATGTGGGCTCGCAGTACCGCTCAGTCGTGCTCTACCACGACGAGAAGCAGCGCGAACTCGCGTCGGAGTACATCGACGCCCTCGACAAGGAGGGTGGGTACGACGACCCGGTCATAACTGAACTGGAGCGCCTCGACACCTTCTGGCGCGCCGAGGAGAAACACCAGGACTATTTCGAGAAACAACATACTGATGATGGAAATATTACTGACGCCTACTGTCAGGTCCACGTCGCTCCAAAGGTCGAGAAGGTGCGCGAGAAGTTTAAAGACCGCGCTCATCTGTAGAAGTCAGTCCCCAAGATCTTCTCGAACCAGCTGTCGGTGTTGAGAGTCAAGCTGAAGAAGTTCAGATAGCCCTGTAAGTGGTGTTTTGAGACGCCTCGGAACCTTCGCAACCAGTTGCGAAGGAAGCTGTGGCGGTTCTCACAGCTGTTCGTGTGGGCGTCGCCAACGACGTAGTGTCAGTACCTCACAAAGGTTCGGTACTGATAACCGCAACCGAACACCAGTCTTTCTCGAAGCTCAGTAGTTGCAGAAGTCCGCTTGGTGAATTGTGACCAAACAAAAACCCCAAGCGGACAGTTCAATCCACGAGGACCAGCTTCTTAACTTTCT
>PXSQ01000079.1 GCA_003022725.1 Halobacteriales archaeon SW_7_65_23
CGTCTGGAGCGAACTCGTTCCTCCCGCGCTTCAGCGTGTTCATGGTGAGCTTCAGCACGCTGAATCTGGTTGACACCTACCTCGTAATCGGCATTCCCGACCGGATTTCGTACCATCTCGTTCACGTACCCGGCGAACTCGTCGGAGAGTTCAGTATCCTCGTCGTAGAAGTGAAGCACCGCACGCTCCTCGGAGGTCTTCATTTGTCCGTCCCCGACCATCCAGCCCAGAACCCGTCCTTCCTCGGCGCTCCCGTGCTGTCCGAACTTGCCTTTTCGGTTCTGGATATGAACCGTGTCACCGCTGTCGAGGTTCCCCGCTTCAACCCAGCCCTCGTCGGTCATCACGCGGTGGTCGGCAGTCAGGCGGAGTTCGTATCCTTCCTCGGTCGTCAGCCGGTAGACGTCCTTCGTTCCGGTCTTGTAGACGCTGCTCGCCTCCTTCAGGCGCTCCTCGCTCAGACGGCCGTCGACGACAACGTCGCGCGCGACGCCCCGTTCGTACAGCTCCTCGGCAGGAACGAGACCATCTTCGGTGCTGATGAGCGTATCTCCCGTCAAGCAGGGGTTCGTCGCGAGGATGCGGTGGTCGGGGTGTTCCTCGACGTCGAAGGAGTGTTGCTTGTTCACCCGTTCGAGGAAGATCACGCCGGGTTCGCCGTTCTCGTGGGCGCCCTCAACGATGCGGTCCCAGACCTCCTGGGCGGGCACTGACAGTACCTCGCCCTCCTCGACGTACTCGCCGAGGCCGAACATCTCGTACAGTTCGACGGTCTCGGCGGTGGCGACGTGCGGTTCGCCCGTCCGCGGGTTCGTGAACGCGTACTCCTCGTCGTTTTTGACCGCGTCCATGAAGCGATCGGTGATCCCCACGGAGATGTTGAAGTTCGAGAGGTGGCCCTCGACGGCGTTGCGGAGGTGCTCGGGCACCCGTCCCTCGTCGTCGATCAGGTCGCGGGCCTCCTCCAGCGCCTCCGCGAAGGAGTTGTGCGTGAAGTCGTCCGGGTCGTTCAGGCGGAGGGTGTGCGCGAGCGAGACATCCTTGTTCTTGGCGTGGATGAACTGGATGACGTCCGGGTGCGAGACGCGCATCACGCCCATCTGCGCGCCCCGGCGCGCGCCGCCCTGTGCAATCGTTTCACAGAGCTGATCGTACGTCCGCATAAACGTGATCGGTCCACTCGCGATACCACCAGTGGATCCGACAGCGTCTCCGTACGGGCGTAATTGCCAGAAGGCATACCCGCACCCGCCTCCCGACTGGAACACTTCTGCGGCATTCTTTGCTGTTTCATGAATGTCTGTTATATCGTCGTCGGGCGACATAACGAAACACGCAGACAACTGCTGCAGTTCGTCGCCCGCGTTCATCAGCGTCGGGCTGTTGTGGCTTACAAACCCCTCGACGACGTATGTGTTCCGGCGCGGCACCTCCATGTCTTCGACCGACATGGTCCCGAGTTCGGTAATCGACGAAACCGACTCGTAGATCTGGTCGCGGTCGACGTGTCCGGCAACGGGAGAATCCCACAGTTCCGGATACTCCGCGGCATACCGCTCGAAGATTTCCGTTCCAATCTCCTGGTGGTAGTCGGAGTCGGAAACCTCACGGAACCGGTCTGCACGTTCGCGTTTCCGATCGCTTATGAGCCCGACCTGTTCGACGAAGCGTTTGCCACAGACGTTCTTTCGGGATGCCGAGTCCGAGCAGCAGCTGCTGGACCTGTCTGCCGAGGGTCTCGCTGTGGGTGTACAGTTCGATACTCCGATCACCGACCGTCCCATCGGCTTCGAACAGGCCCCGCAGGAAGCTCGCAACTGGCGTTCGCCCGGCTCCGAGGATCGCTTCGGGCACTGTGGCGTCGGTAGACGAGTCTTTCAGCAGGT
Organism: Halobacteriales archaeon SW_7_65_23; assembly: GCA_003022725.1. Taxonomy (GTDB): domain Archaea; phylum Halobacteriota; class Halobacteria; order Halobacteriales; family Haloarculaceae; genus Halovenus. The sequence goes on from PXSQ01000079.1 coordinate 1,887, forward strand.
CGTTTTGGTCGAGGAACACGTACAGGTCGCGTCTGAACGCCTGTCCGATCACGCACGCAGCGTCTCCCCGTACCCGCGTCGTGGGTTCGAATCCGAAAAGCGCCTCGGTCAGTTCACGCCAGTGTGTGACGAGATCGTCATCCGCCTCGTCAAAGGCGACTCGCACGCCGCTCTCGCGGGCCGTTCCGTCGCCGATGTAAAGCCCGAGCCACTCCGCGAACTCCGGCGTGAGTGAATCGGGCGTCTCGATCTTCGACCGGGGTCGCCCGGACGCCATAGAGGCAGTTTCGACACCGCCATCGGTGGCCCGCTCGATCGGTTTGAGGGCGTTACTGCCCCCCTCGTCATCGAGAAAGTTCTTCTGGAGAGCGAGCGAGTGACCGGGTTCGAGGTCTTTCACCTGTCGCCACTCGTACTCGCCGTTCTCGTCGATCACGCGGAAGTAATGCTCCGGCGTCGCACGGACCGAGTAGCCCGACTCAGTCTCGATCTCGACGACGAGTTTCTCCCCGTTCTGGTACTTTTTCTCGACAGTGGCGTGGCCGTCCTCGTCATCGTAGACGCGGTCACCGGGTTCAACGTCGGAGAGCTGCTTCATCCCACCGCCGGCAGCGACCAGCGAGTCCGGCGGGACGCAGTTGGGCATGAACGACAGCTGCTCCATCGCCTCTTGGAACTCCGCCGTAGTCGTCTCGACGTGGCCGCGGATCTCCGGCGGCAGTTCCGGAACAACCGCGTCGTAGGCGAACTTGTTGACGTTGTACTCCGAGAGGGTCGTCTCGGCGTCGTCCTCGACGCCGACGCCCGCGCCGAACACCTCTTCGGCGAGTTCGTCCCGGCGCGGGTGGTCGGGCTTGACCTGGTCGGGCGTGACCGTGATCTCCACGTCACGTTTGCCTGCCTCGAACACCGCCTCGGCCAGGGCGATGTTCTTGGCGACGCGTTCGAAGAGATCCTCCTGCTGTTCGATCAGGTCGCCGTTCGCGTCCTTGCGTAAGTATCGCGCAGGTAATATGTTGTGGTACGCGTTTCCGGTCAGCCGCTCCTCGATGGTCTCCCCCTCCGTCCGTTTGATCGGGAGCGTCAGCTCGCCGGCCGCAGGCTCCTTGCTCATACGTCCTCACCTCGCGTCGCTGTTCCCCTGCCGTCGTACCGCGATTGTCGTGCGTTCATACCTATCATTTGTGGCGGAAGTGCTGTTCAGTCCGTGACCAAATAACGCTTTGGTCTTCGGATTTCGGCACTGCATTGTAGATGTCACTTTTGTGTTTCTTACGCCGCGAGACACCCCGCTCGCGGGCGGAATCGTGCCGGAACGAATAAAGGGATGCATCCATCTTAATGGTAGGTAGACCGGAGTGAAAGTAAAATCTGTCTCCGGTAACCGAGTGATGGGGTGTGGTTCGCAATAGAAATTATGGGGGGTTTCGAGTGGAGGTTTCCCGGGCCAAAGGGTCATTGAGGATGCCCTCATCTATCAGGATATGGAGGGGACAACCGTACTCGCGCAGGTGGGGCAGTTGAGGTCACCGCCGGCGCTTTTGATCGGGTTGCTCGCGCTGCTGGTCGTGTTTCTGGTGGCCCGGGTCCTGTTAGCGCTGGCCTGGCACCTAGTGTTGATCGCGCTCGTGGTCGTATTACTACTGTGGCTGCTCGCGGGGCTAGGGTTCGACGTGTTCACCCTCGCGCCGCCGATCTGAGGAAGTTCCGGATCACGTCGTGACCCACGGCAGTCAGCACCGACTCCGGGTGGAACTGGACGCACTCGATCGGGTACTCGCGGTGCCGGATCCCCATCACCAGCTCGGAATCGCCCACCGCAGTCGTCGCAGTCACCTCGAAACAGTCCGGCACCTCGGTGGCGATCAGCGAGTGGTATCGCCCGCCCTGGAACCCCTGGTCGAGTCCCGCGAACACGCCCTGTCCGTCGTGGCTGATCGGGAACGCCTTCCCGTGGATCGGCTCCGGCGCCCGCCCGACCTCGCCGCCGTAGGCGTGCACCGCGGCTTCGAGCCCCAGACAGACCCCGAGCGTGGGCATCGACTGCCCGAGTTCGGTAAGCACCTCGGCGCTGACCCCGACGTCGCGCTCGTTTTTCGGGTGACCAGGCCCAGGTGAGATGACGATCGCGTCGGGGTCTGCCGCCTCGATCTCAGACAGTTCGGCGGTGTTCCGGAACACTTCGGTCTCGGCGTGCTCACTGACGTACTCCACGAGATTGTACGTGAACGAGTCGAAGTTGTCGACGAACACCACCTGGGTGTCGGCGAGCGCGGCCTTTTCAGGGTCGGCCGGGCGCTGCTCGGGCGTGCTCATCGGCTCACCCCCGACGAGTCAGAGACAGTGGCGCCGTCTGCGGGCTCACTGGCGTCTGCAGGCTGGCTCTTATCGACAGTACTGTCCGACGGTACCGGCGTCGTCTCGATCCGATCCAGCGCTGCCAGGACGCCGTCCATCTTCTTTTCAGTCTCCTCGTACTCGGCGGTCGACTCGCTGTCGGCGACGATGCCGGCGCCAGCCTGGACGGTAATCCGCTCCGCGGCGTCGACCCCGTCGGGACCGGCCCCGTCAGCGAGCGATTCGACCGTCGCCGTCCGGATGACGATGGCGAAGTCCGCGTCCCCGCGCCAGGAGACGTAGCCCAGCCCGCCGCCGTACGGTCCACGGGGGTCCGGTTCGAGGTTCTCGATGATCTCCATCGCGCGGATCTTTGGCGCACCCGTAAGCGTCCCGGCAGGGAACGCCGCACGCACGGCGTCGAAGGCGTTGTACGCCTCGCCGAGGCTGCCGGTGACCGTCGACTCGATGTGCTGGACGTGGGAGTACTTCAGCACGTTCATGAACTCCTCGACGCGGACGCTGCCCGGCGTTGCGACGCGCCGGACGTCGTTGCGCGCGAGGTCGACCAGCATCGTGTGCTCGGCGCGTTCTTTGCCGTCCGCGAGCATCTCGCCGGCGAGGCGCCGGTCCTCGACCGGACTGGAGCCCCGCGGACAAGTGCCGGCGATCGGGTTCGAGACGACAGTGCCGTCGACGACCGACACCAGCGTCTCCGGGCTCGCGCCGACGATGGTTCGGTCGTCGTGCGCCAGCAGGTACATGTATGGCGACGGGTTGACCTGCCGCAGCGCTTCGTAAAAGCCCAGTGCGTCGACGTCGCCGTACAGCTCCCGTTTGCGGGAGATCACACCCTGGTAAATCTCGCCGTCGAAGACGGCTTCGCGGGCGCGCTCGACGGCCTCCTCGTAGGACTCGCGGGCACCGGCGTCCTCGTGAGTACGCTCGAAGCCACCGGTGTCGACCGGGTCGGCCTCGGCGAGCAGCGATGTGACCCGCTCGGCCTCGGCCGCGACGTCATCATAGATAGCGCCGGCGTCGTCGTCCGCCTGGACGATGGGGGTGAACACGAGCGAGAGCGCGTTTTCGCCGTGATCGAACACCAGTGTCTTCGTCGTGAGCATGAACTCCGCATCGGGATACGTCGAGTCGGGACGCTCGACCCCGACCTCGTCCAGCCAGAGGTCGTACACTGCCTCGTAGCTCAGAAACCCGACGAACCCGCCGTCGAGCATCTGTCGGCCCCGGTCGGGGAACCCCCGCAACGTCACGTCGGGTAGCGCACTCCGCAGGCGGTCGACCGTATCGCCGCCGTTCGTCGACAGCAGCCCCTCGTAGTGGTCGTCGAACACCTCGACATCGGTGGAGTCCGGGTCGATCGTCACGACCGCCTGTGGGTCGTACCCGACGAACGAGAAGCGGGCGTGCCGGTCGGTGCCGGACGGGGCGAACGCGCCGTCGGGGTCCGAGGAGGCGACCTTCTCTGCGCTCTCCAGCAGGTACGCGTAGTCGGTGTCCGCAGCGTCGGTCGTGCGTCCGGTCAGCGCCGCGTACGCCTCCAGCGGGTCGACGTCGCTGTCGAGATGCGCGGCAACCCGGACCACCGCAGGACGGTCCGTCCCTGCGAGTTCGACGAACGTCTCACGGTCGGTGTCCAGCGGAGGACTCACGCCGACACCTCCCGCCGGCGAGCGCCCGTCACGAAGGCCTCCAGGGCGTCGTGATCCTTGACGCCGCCCTCCTGCTCGACACCGCTTGCGGTGTCGACCGCGTATGGCTCGACTGTCGCGACGGCCTCGCCGACGTTGTCCGGGGTCAGGCCGCCGGCTAGCGCCACCGGCGTCTCCAGCTCCGCGACAAGCGAGCGGGTGCGCTCCCAGTCGTGTGTCTCGCCGGTGCCGCCAGCCCCACTGTCGTCAGTCGAGTCGACCAGCAGGAGGTCGGCGGGCGCCGCGTACTCCGCCACCCGGTCGTCGTGGACGTCGACCGCCACGAGCAGGTCGCCATCGAAGCGCTCACCGAGTCCGCCAAGTTCGCCAGGTGACAGCGAACCGTGGACCTGCAGGGCGTCCGCGCCGACGTCCCGGTACAGCGTGACGGCCGCCTCGACGGAGTCGGGCATCGTGACCAGCACCGTCGTGACGAACGGCGGCACACCCTCCACGAGCTGTGCCGCGTGCTCGGCAGCGATCTCCCGGGGCGTGTCGACAGGTACGTCGACGATGAACCCCAAGGCGTCGGCACCCGCTGCGACCGCCGCGTCGCGGTCCGCCGCCCGGGTGATGCCACAAAGCTTGACCCGCGTCACTCCCATCAGGCTTCCACCCCGCAGAGCACGTCGAGCTTCTCGGCTGCCGCGCCCGACTCGATCGCCTCACGTGCCTGCTCGGCGCCCTCACGGAGTGTGTCCGCTTCGCCGGCGATGTAGATGGCCGCACCCGCGTTGGCGAGGATGATGTCGCGCTTCGCGCCCGTCGTCTCGCCGGTGACGATCCCCCGCAGATCCGCCGCGTTCGCCTCGGGGTCGCCGCCGGCGACGGCCTCGACGTTGTACTCCGGCAGGCCGAACGTCTCCGGCGTGATCGTGTACTCCTCGATCTCGTCGCCGGTGACCTCGGCGGCTCGCGTCTCGCCGTGGATCGCGATCTCGTCGAGTCCCGAGCCTTGGACCACCAGCGCGCGCTCGACGTCCATCCTGGCGAGCGCCCGCGCCAGGACGGGCACCAGCTCCGGATCGTATACGCCGACGACCTGCGCGTCAGCGCCGGCCGGGTTCGTCAGCGGCCCGAGCACGTTGAAGATCGTCCGCATCCCGAGCTCCTTGCGCGGGCCGATGACCGCCTTCATCGCCGGGTGGAACACCGGCGCGAGCATGAATCCGATACCCGTCGCCTCGATTGCATCCTCGACGGCCGGCGGTTCGGCGTCGACCTCCACGCCGACGGTCTCCAGCACGTCGGCGCTGCCCGAGGATGACGACACCGAATAGTTGCCATGCTTGGCGACCGGCACGCCAGCACCGGCGGTGATGACGGCGCTGGTCGTCGAGACGTTGATCGTGTCGTAGTCGTCGCCGCCGGTCCCGCAGGTGTCGACGAGCGTCTCCTGATCCGGTTCGATCGTCCGCGCAGCTTCGCGCATGCCCTCCGCGAAGCCCGCGATCTCGGCCTCTGTCTCGCCCTTTGCACGCAGTGCCGTCAGCAGCGCCCCGATTTGCGGCTCTGTCGCTTCCTCGAAGACGAGCCGCGAGGCCTCCCGCGCCTCCGTCTGTGTGAGATCCTGGCCTTCGGTGACGCGCTCGATGTATGCCTGCATTTTGGACCACCAATGAGTCTTTCTGGTATATGATGAACGAAACCGTACATCGACTTAAGCGTGTCGTCTCTTCCGGGGTTATCGACGCCGTCGTGCAATCACGCCGAGTGCGGCGATCGCGGCCAGCGCGACGCCGACCGTGAACCCGGTGCCGTCGTCGTCGGACAGCGTCTCGGTTTCCTCGGGTTCGGTGGGCGTCGGATCCATCTCGGTCTCGGTGCGTCTCCGTCGGCGTCGGAGTCGCTCGCGCCTCCGCCATCGCCTCGGGGTGGAACGCCTCGGCCATCCCCTCAAGCGGGATCACGTTCCGCGGCCCGTGCTGGCTGATAAAGTTCGAGTTCACCTCGACGATCTGGTCGTTCTGCATCGCGGTCGACTCCTCGAGGCCCGCGATCTCCGGCAGCTCCCTGCCCTCGTGGGTGACGATCCACTCGGGGTCCTCCGCGACGAGCACCTCCTCGCTGAGCTGGAAGTAGCCGGACTCCTCCGCCGCGGTTGCGATGTTGGCTCCGCCAGCACGCGTGATCAGGTCGTTCTCGAGGGTGTTTTCGCCGGCAGTCCACCCCCCTCCCAGGTCGTAGAACACGCGCGGCTGCTCTTCGTCCGCCACTGCCTTTTCGATCATGGTGACAGCGTTCTGCATCTCGGTGATCGTCTCCTCGGCCCCTTCGCACGCGCCGACGAGCTGTCCCACGCGGTCCAGTTCACCGTACACGTCGTCCACCGAGTTTGCGATCGGCGAGTGGTAGACGGTCAGCCCGGCGTCACGCAGGCTCGTGACGGCCTCTTCGGAGATCACGTTCGGCGCGAGCACGAGGTCGGGTTCGAGCGCGACGACCTCCTCCTGGTTGGGCTGGCCGAACTCGCCCACGACGTTCGTCCGCTCCTCGCTGCCCTCCAGGTACGCCGTGAACCGGTTCACTGGCATCCCCACGACCTTCTCCTCAGCGCCGATCTCCCACATGTGCTGTGCCGCGCCGGGTGCGAGCACGACTACTTCCTCGGGCTCCTCCTCGATAGTCACTGTCTGCCCAGTGTTGTCCTCGGTCTCGACCGGGAACGAACACTCCGACTGTTCGTTCGCGGCAAGGCTCGGTGCTGCGTCAGTTGCGTGTAGTCCAGTACTCCCGTCTACGACGACGCTGCCCGCTGCTGCCGGTCCCGCTGCGAGGACGACCAGCAGTGCAACGAGTGCTCTTTGCATACCCAGGGCTGCGCGCTAGTGCAACAAATATTTACCTAAAGAAAGTCGACTTGAGTCACGGATGGGCGTGGCGACCAGAACCGCGGCCTGGTCGGGCGGGCTGCTGGGACTGCTGTGTGTGACGATCCTCGCCAGCGCCGCCCACGGCCCGGTCGGCGTCGAGCTACCGGTCGTCGCTCGCGCCGCGCTCAACGCAGTCGCGATCCCGACGGGGGTAGGCATGGTCACAGCGGGCGTCCGCATCGGCGAGCTCACCCTGTCGGTACCGGTTCCCGACCTGACGTACACGCACCCGTTCTCGTTTGCGGTTCCCGACACCCAGGAGACGATCGTGCGGGATATCCGGCTGCCGCGGATCCTGCTGGGTGCGATTGTCGGCTTCGCGCTTTCGACTGCCGGTGCGATCATGCAGGGGTTTTTCCGCAACCCGATGGCCGACCCCTCGATCATCGGCGTCTCCTCGGGTGCTGCCGTCGGTGCGGTCGCGACCATCGCCTTCCCGCTGGTTTTTCCCTTCGGCCTCCAGGCTGCGGCGTTCGTCGGCGCCCTTCTGGCCGCGTTCGGCGTGTACGTGATCGCGACCGAGAACGGCCGGACGCCGGTCGCGACGCTACTTCTGGCTGGCATCGCGATCCAGACGTTCCTGGGGGCGGTGATCTCGTACATGCTATTGCAGTCCGGCGAGAGCCTCGAGGAGGCCATCCTCTGGCTGATGGGCCACCTCCAGTACAGCAGCTGGGGCCGCATCGAAGAAACGCTCCCGGTCACGCTGCTGTTTTTCGGCATCCTCCTCGCGTACGCACGTGATTTGAACGTTCTGCTCCTCGGGGAGGAAGACGCCCACGCGCTGGGCATCGACGTCGAGCGCACCAAGCGGCTGTTGCTCGCCGGCTCCAGCGTTATCACCGCGGCCGCCGTCGCGGTCGCTGGCGTCATCGGGTTCGTCGGCCTGATCGTCCCGCACATGATGCGGCTAATCGTCGGTCCGGATCACCGGATTCTGCTGCCGACGAGCGCGCTCGCCGGCGCCACGTTTCTCGTGCTCGCGGACACGGTCGCGCGGTCAGGCCCCGCCGAGGTGCCCGTCGGTATCGTCACGGCCGCCGTCGGTGCGCCGTTTTTCCTGTTCCTGCTCCGCCGTCGGGAGGTGCACGCGCTGTGATCGAACTCGACGACGTCTCGCTGTCCTACGGCGACGTGGAGGTACTCTCGGGGGTCAACCTCACTGTCGAGCGCGGCGAGTTCGTCGCGCTGGTCGGCCCGAACGGCGCCGGCAAGACGACGCTCCTGCGGACGATCAACGGCATCCTCGACGCCGACAGCGGCGGCGTGTGGGTCGACGGCGATCCCGTCGGGGAACTGAGAGCACGCGAACTCAGCCGGCAGCTCGCGACTGTCCCCCAGGACACCCACGTCGGGTTTGCCTTCACTGCCGAGCAGGTCGTCGAGATGGGGCGCACGCCGCACCGCTCACGCCTCGACTGGAGCGACGACGCCGACCCCGTGGACGCCGCACTCGCCCGAACGGAAACCGAGCACCTGCGGGACCGAAACGTCGACGACCTCAGCGGCGGCGAACGCCAGCGCGTCCTGCTTGCCCGTGCGCTCGCCCAGGAACCCGCAGCGCTGCTGCTCGACGAACCGACTGCAAGCCTCGACATCAACCACCAGATCCGGGTGCTTGGACTGGTCGAGGAACTCGTCTCGGAGGGGCGTGCAGCGCTTGCGGCGATTCACGACCTCGATCTGGCTGCCCGGTTCTGTGATCGGCTCGTCTTGCTGCACGAGGGGCGCATCCAGGCTGCTGGTCCGCCGGGGGCAGTCCTCCGGGATCCGGGGCTGGGCGAGGCGTTCGGGACGACGGCTGCCGTGACCCGCAACCCCGTCACTGGGACACCGACGGTGGCCGCGGTCGCGGATCGCCCCGAACGGGATGTGAGCGTCCACGTCGCCGGCGGCGGCGAGAGCGGGGTCGTGGCGATCCGAAGCCTCTGGCGGGCCGGCTACGACGTATCGGTCGGCCCCGTCCCCGAGGGTGACGTGGCTGCCTCACTGGCCGGCCAGCTCGACCTTGCGGCTGTCACGGCGCCGGCGTTCGGACTCCCCGACGAGGAGACCAGACGGTGGGCGCGCCGGCTCGCACGCGAAGCCGAATGGGTCGTATTAACCGGCGGTCCCGGGTGCGACGTGGTCGCCGACGCCGTTGACGAAGCGGATCAGATTCACGCATCGTTCGCGGACGGGACGTCCGTGGACGCGGAACGCACCCTTCGGGCCGCTGACGCGCGCGGCGACGGCGGCCAGCTGACGGTCGTCGAGAACCAGGCGGCACTGCTGACGGCGGTCGAAGAACAGCTGGAATGATACTGTCGGACGTAATTTCGTGGAGTCACGCGTCACGTTCAGCCGTTCACCCGTGCGAATACAGCCAGGAGAGTGTCACGATGTGACACAGAGTTACCGTGAGACCACGTGGCTCGCGGCTGCGACGGTGAGCGTCTACCTGCTGGTCGTCGTCGGCGCGACGGCGTCGATTGCCGACGCCGCCCAGTCCTGTTCGGGGTGGCCGGCCTGCTCGCCGGGGGCGAGCGAGCCGGCGGCCATGGTCGCGATGGGACACCGGCTGACGGCGGCGCTCGTCGGGCTGATCGTTCTCGGCGCAGTGGCTGTGACGCTGCGTTCCGGCGCTTCTCGGCGGATCAAGACGACCGCCGGCGTCGCGCTCGGGCTCTATCCGGTCCAGATCGGCGTCGGGGCGCTGCTCGCGTCATCGGGCGGGATGGGCGCAATCCCGGGACTCCACCTGCTGGTCGGCGTGGCGATATTCGGCGCGCTGCTCGTGGCGCTGGCGTGGCAACTCGAGGCGGAGACCGGGAGCAGCGACGAATCGACGCTGGATCCGGAGGCGCTCGAACCACCGGCGCCGGACCCGGAGGATGCGGACGCACCTGCCCCGGGATCGGCGTTCGCAGATCGCCCCCTCGGCGCTCGCCTTCGTGCGAAAGCATTCGCCTACTTCCGGCTGACCAAGCCACGGTTGATGTGGCTGCTCTGTCTCGTCGCGGCAGCGGCGATGGCGCTGGCCGGCGGCACCGGACTGGAGGTCCGGGCGATCGTGTTCACGCTCGGCGGCGGCGTCCTCGCAATCGGCGCGAGTGGGACGTTCAACCACGTCCTCGAACGGGACCGCGACAAGCGCATGTCGCGGACCAGCGACCGCCCGGTGGCGACCCACCAGATCCCGCTGCGCAACGCCGTCGCCTTCGGCGTCGCGCTCGCGGTGCTATCGATCGCCGTGTTCCTCCAGGTCAACACGCTGGCAGCCGCGCTGGGCTTCGTCGCAATCCTGTTTTACAGCGTTATCTATACGCTGGTGCTCAAGCCCAACACGGTGCAGAACACCGTCATCGGCGGCGCGGCGGGGGCGCTGCCGGCGTTGATCGGCTGGGCGGCCGTCACCGGCCGGATCGACGTCGCCGGACTCGCGCTGGCCGGACTGATCTTCGTCTGGACGCCGGCGCACTTCTACAACCTCGCGCTGGCGTACCGCGAGGACTACGAGCGCGGCGGGTTCCCCATGATGCCCGTCGTCCGCGGCGAAACCACGACGAGAAAGCACATCCTGCTGTGGCTCGGGACGACGCTTTCGGTCGCGAGCGCGCTCATCTGGCTGACGAACCTGGGCTGGCTGACCGCCGCGACGACGACAGTGCTGGGCGCGGTGTTCCTGTGGGCCGTGATCCGCCTGCACCGCGAGCAGACCGAGAGCGCGGCCCTCCGCGCGTTCCACGCGTCGAACGCCTACCTCGGTCTGGTGCTGATCGCCATCGTCGTAGACTCGCTGGCGTTCTGACCGCGCCCTCGAAAGTCGCAAGATTGTTGCCGCTCACGTCACGACACTGAGCCATGTCACACGTCGAAATCGAGTACTGCGTGCCCTGTGGCTTCCGCGACCGGGCGCTCGACGTCCAGCAGGCGATCCTGAACGGCCTCGAGACGGAACTGGACTCAGTCTCGCTCGTCATGGGCGACCACGGTGTTTTCAAGGTACGCCTGGACGAGGAGGTGATCTACGACAAGGACGAAGACGAGTTCGACGTCGACGACATCGTCCGAGAACTCCGGGAAGCGACAGACGCGTAGCGGACCGTTCGCGGACCGGCGGTATACGGACAGGCGCCGGAACCAGTGGTCGCACACCGAACGGCATTTCTTTCGCGGCGCAAACGCTCAGACATGGCTGTCCTTGCCGCCGAGGACGTGTCGAAGTCGTACGGCGAGACTGTCGCGCTCGACGGCGTCTCGCTGTCGGTCGACGAGGGCGAGGTGTTCGCGCTTGTCGGACCCAACGGCGCCGGCAAGACCACGCTCGTCCGAGCGCTCACCGGCACGATCGACGCCGAGGGGCACGTCGAACTGTTCGGCGGCGATCCGGGCGACGTCAACCGCGAGCGGATCGGACTGCTCCCACAGGAGTTCGACCCGCCCGCGCGGCTCACGCCGCGGGAACTGCTCGCCTACTACGGCGGGCTGTATGACGACCACCGGCCCGTCGCCGAGTTGCTCGACGAGGTCGGCGTGGCCGACGCCGCGGAGACTCACTACGAGAACCTCTCCGGCGGGCAGAAGCGTCGGACGTGCGTCGCGGCGGCGCTGGTCAACGACCCGGATCTGCTGGTGATCGACGAACCGACGACCGGGATCGACCCCGCAGGACGCCGACAGCTCTGGGACCTCCTGGGAGAGCTGGCTGCATCCGGGACTACGATCCTGCTGACGACACACTATATGGCCGAGGCCGAGCACCTCGCCGACCGCGTCGGCCTGCTCGCCGACGGCGCAGTGGTCGCCGTTGACACGCCCGGCGCGCTCGTCGCAACCCACGGGGGCGAGAGCCTGCTGATCGTCGAGGGGGTCACCGACCGGGAGGCAGTGGATCGACTCGACCGCGACGCGCAACTCGTCGACGGCCGGCTCACCGTCCGGAACGTCGATCCTGTCGACGTCGGCGGAATCGTGGAGGCGCTCGAGTCGGCCGGAGTCGGCTACGACTCGCTGACCTGGCGCGAGCCGGATCTGGAGGACGTTTACCTGTCGCTCGCGGGCGGGGCGGAGGGCACAGATGCCGACGGGGTCGGGTCGCGCGAACCACGCGGCCCCGTCGCACCCGGAGGTGAGCGACCGTGACTCGTTCCGGGAGGGTGTACGCGACGACCCGCGCGGGGTGGTACAGCTTCCTGCGTCGCCGGACGGCAGTGTTTTTTACGTTCTTTTTCCCGGCAATTATCGTCGTGATCTTCGGCGCGCTTGTCCAGACCCAGCCGACCGACGGCGGGCTGTTCACGGAGCCGACCGGCTGGTACGTCGCGGGGTACATCGGCGTCGTCGTCCTGTTCACGCCGCTCTCGCGTGTCAGCAGCGAGGTGAGCCGCCACCGCGAGGGCGGCCAGTTCGAGAAGCTCACGACGACGCCGCTGCAGCGCTGGGAGTGGCTGCTTTCCCAGACGGTCGTGAACACGGCGATCATCGGGCTCGCGTCGCTGCTGTTGCTGGCGCTGCTCCTCGGGGCGACGGGGGCTGACCTCGCGCTCTCGGCCGAGACCCTGCTTGTGGTTCCGTTCGTCGTGCTGGGGGTGGCGACGTTCTGTGCCGTCGGATCGATCCTCGGCAGCGTCGTTTCCTCCCAGGACGGCGTCATCGCGGCGAGCAACGGGCTCGCGATCCCGCTACTGTTCCTGTCCGAGGCGTTCGTCCCTGCGGACCTGTTGCCCGAGTGGCTTCCGCTCGGGCTCTCGCCGCTCACCTACTTCACGCGAGGGGTCCGAGCGGTCACGTTCGACAGCGCGAGTGCAACGAGTTCAGTTCTGGGAGTTTCAGCTCCCGCTCCGTACGCTGACCTCGGGGTGCTGGCGGCACTTACCGTGGTGCTGTTCGTGCTCGCTTCCGTCGCGCTGCCGCGCGCTGACTGATACTGTCGGACGTAACTCTGTGTCACATCGTGACACCCTCCTGGCTGTATTCGCACGGGTGAACGGCTGAACGTAACGCGTGACTCCACGAAATTACGTCCGACAGTATAATACTGGTGGCTGTACGTACGTGAAAACTCGAACATTGGAGCTGGTGGAGACCTGCATTCGAACAGAAGGCTGGCAGAAGCGATTCATCGAAGTGCCGTAGCGACAGCACCCGGCGACGCGTCTCCCAAGAGCTATACTGGGCGTCGATGAATGAGCAATCATGACGGAAGACTCGGGCAGTGACGGAAGCGACGACAGCGGCGACGGAGCGGTCATCGAGCGCCAGTCGGCGGACGAGGCGTTCGAGATGCTGAGCAACGGCACGCGCCTGAGTATCCTCAAGGAGCTGTTCCGGGCCGACGAACCGCACACGTTCACGGAGCTGCGGGAGGCGGTCGGGATGCGTGACTCCGGCCAGTTCAACTACCACCTCGACAAACTCATCGGGAGGTTCGTCCGTGTCACCGAGGAGGGCTACGAGCTGACGACCGCCGGAGTGCGCGTCGTCGGCGCCATTATTGCGGGCGAGTTCACGAAGACCTTCGGCGGCGAGCCGATGCCCGTCGAGGGCACCTGCCAGCTCTGCGGTGGCTCCCTCGCGGGGCATTTCGAGGGCAACCACATCAGGATCGCCTGCGAGCGCTGTGACCGGAGCGTCATCAGCCTGAATATGCTGCCGGGTGCGCTGGAGCCGTACCCCCGCGAGGAGTGGCCGCTGGTCGCCGAGCGCTGGACGAGACGGGAACTCGAGATGGTCCGCGCGGGGTTCTGTCCCACCTGCCGCGGCCCGGTCGACCGGCAGCTCAGTGCCGACGAGAGCGACCTCGTGGATGTGTTCGAGGCCGTCGTCACCTACTCCTGCCAGCGCTGTAACATGGAGATCACGGCAAACGCCGCGACGAATGTCGTTCCGCACCCAGCCGTGGTGGGCTTTCACTACGAGCACGGGATCGACATCGAGGAGACAACGCTCTGGGAACTCGAATGGGCAGCCAGCCCGACCGGCGAGGTTGTCTCTGAAGATCCGCTCCGGGTCGAGATCCCGATCGAACTCGACGGGGACTGGCTGGTGCTCGTCCTCGATGAAACCGCGACCGTCATCGAGAAACGCCGCGAGTAGGTTCGGAAACGCGAGACAAGCGATATAGGGGTGCCGTCCCAACGGCTGCCATGCACGTTGCCGTTCTCGGCGCCGGGTACGCCGGCGTGGGTGCCGTCAGAGAGCTCGAAGACCGCCTCCCTGAAGACGTCGACCTGACGCTGATCGACGAGCGCGAGACCCACCTCGTCCAGCACCTCGTCCACCGCGTGGTCCGCGAACCCGACCTCGCCGACGAACTGACGATCCCGCTGTCGGAACTCACCGACCGCGCCACTCACCGCCAGGCCCATGTCACCGGCCTGGATCCCGACGCCGGCGAAATCGAGTTCGCTAACAGCTCGTTCTCATACGACGTTGGCGTGCTCTGCCTGGGTGCCCGGACGGCGTTCTTCGGGCTCCCGGGAATCGAGGAACACGCCACCCCGCTGAAACGCCTCGAGCACGCCGAACGGATCCGCGAAGAGTTCGAGCGCGTGCCCGACGACGGGCGCGTGTTCGTCTGTGGCGCCGGGCTGTCCGGCATCCAGATTGCGGGCGAACTCGCGGCGCTCGGCAGGGACCGCGAGACCCCGCCCGCGGTGGTGCTCCTCGAGCAGAAAGACCGCGTGGCGCCGGCGTTCCCCGAAGCGTTCGGTCGGGCCGTCGCCGATGAACTCGAATCCCAGGGCGTGACCGTGCGGACGGGTGCAACCGTCACAGGCGCCGACGGCGACGCAGTCGAACTCGAAAGCGGCGAAGACCTTGCATACGACCAGCTCCTCTGGACCGGCGGAATCACGGGCGGCGAGGCAATGGTCGGCGAACGACCGTCAGTCCAGTCGAACCTCCGCCTCGGCGAACGCACATTCGCCGCCGGCGACGCCGTCAGCGTCGTCGACGCCGATGGGGAGCGAGCGCCAGCCAGCGCACAGACTGCGGTCCGCCAGGCCGATGTGGCGGCAACCAACGCCGTGCGGTTGGTCGATTACCGGCAGGATGGTTCGGGGTTCGAGCCCCGGTACGAGCGGTACCGCCACGACAGCCTCGGCTGGGTGGTCTCGGTTGGCGACGGGACGGTCGCACGCGTCGGCGGATCGGTGCTGCGGGGAAGTGCGGCGCGCGCAGTCAAAACCACTGTGGCTGCAGGCTACCTCGGACAGCTCGGTGCTGTCGAGTCTGCCGCTGCCTACGTCCGCGAGCAGTTCGACCACTGATACGGTCGTGCGTGATTATTTTCAGCATTAGGGCCCAATATCGTTGGTTTCACGGGCTGAAACGCACAACACGCGATTCCATAGCGGTAAAGAGTCACGCACGACCGTATGACGGCGAGTGGGCCTACGCTTCAGGACCGGCGGCGCTCTGGACCTCCCAGCCGCCGGCGATGTCGCAGGCCTCGCGCTCGACGAACTCGAAGGCGGTTTCCTCTACAAGCCGTGGGCCACCCTCGACCGATTCGACGCGCAGCGGGACCTCCAGTGCGCTCCCACAGCAGCCGACGCCGACGAACTCCTCCCAGGTGTCGCCCGCCGACGCGTTGTTGTGAGCCTTGCGCAGGTACGCACGAAACGGGGTGTCCTCGACGATGTCCCGGCCCCACAGCGAGAGATCGGCCGGGTAGGAGACGACGACTGTCGTTGCGGTTTCGTCCATACCTCACGTTCGTTACACGCCCGGATAGGTGTTTTGCGGTGCGGTTAGCTGCGGGCAGTCCGGACTGTCGCTGGCGGCCGCCGCTGCCGGATGCAGTGCCAAAGTCGGATAGGAAAGGCTTATTCGGGATGCTCTCAGAGGCAACCCCATGGGACGGGTCGACGTCGAACGGATCCCCTACGAGGAGTACACGAATCGCCAGCTTGCGGCGGTGCCACTGGCGATTCTCGCCGTTGCGTTGCTGGTCATCGCCGGTGCGTACGTGCTCGCCGGCACGCCGGTCGACCTCGGCACCGAGTTCACCGGCGGCACCGAACTGCGGTTCGACGCGGGTGGGGCGTCTGACGCCGAAATCCGCGAGGAGTTCTCCGAGTTCGAAGTAGAGAGCCTTCGGAGCGTCGGTGACGCGCGCGAACTGGTGCTCGGGCCGGAGGTGGACAGCCAGGAGCTCGAAGCGACCGCCGAGGAGGCTGGCTACGACGTGCTGGCGATCGAACGAGTGTCGGCCGACTTCGGGAGCGAGGCCCAGTCACAGGCGCTGATCGGCCTCGTCATCGCGTTCGCGGGGATGAGCATCCTCGTGGCGCTGATCTTCCGGACGTTCGTGCCGAGCCTGGCGATCGTCGCCTCGGCGTTCTCAGACATCATGATCCCGCTTGCGCTGATGAATATCGTCGGGATCGACCTCACGTTGGGGGCGGTCGCCGCGCTGTTGATGATCATCGGATACAGCGTCGACTCCGACATCCTGCTGAACAACCACGTGCTCAAACGCCACGGGAGCTTCTACGAGAGCACGTTCCGCGCGATGCGGACCGGCGTGTCGATGACGCTCACCTCGATCGCCGCCATGGTCACGATGGCGGTCGTGGCGTGGCTGTTCGGCATCGAGCTGATGAACGAGATCGCGCTGGTGCTGGTGTTCGGACTCAGCGCCGACCTGCTGAACACGTACATGCTCAACCTCAGCCTGCTTCGCTGGTACAAGTACGAGGGGATCGCACGATGATCGACGTTCGCGACAACTGGCGGATCCTGATGCTCGTTTTCCTCTGCGTGCTGGCGGCGCTTGCACTGTTCGGGCCGCTGGGGGCCGGCGGGGACGACGGTTCAAACCTCGGTGAGGGCGAGCGCATCGACGATCCCACGAACCTGCAGTACGGGCTTGATCTCTCCGGCGGAACGCGGGTCCGCGGCCAGCTCGTCGGGCTGACTGCCGAGAACGTCGAGGGACTCTCCTCCTCGAACCAGAACACCGTCGAGACGACAGTTGCCGAGGAGCTGGGACTGGATCCCCTCGACGTCAGGACGCGTCCACGCGAGCCCGACGGTCCCCGGACCGTCGAAGTCTTCTCCGGCGATGTGACGCCAGAACAGTTCGCGAACGCTCTCCAGCGTGCTGGACTGGACGTTTCGACCGATCAGATCCGGAGTGGGACGACCTCGGAGACGCGGAACAACGCCGTCGAGACGATCAGTAGCCGGATCGACCAGACGGGGCTGTCGGGGGCGAACGTCAGGACGGTCAACCAGGCCGGCGGCGGGAGTTTCATCGTCGTCGAAGTGCCCGGCGCCGACCGCGAGGAGGTCAGGGAGCTGATCGGCGATCCCGGCCGGGTCCAGATCGTCGCCGGCTTCCCGCGCGAGACGGCGAACGGGACGGAACTCGCCATGGAGCCGCTGCTGACCCAGGGTGACTTCCGTCGCATCGAGGCCGCACAGACCAACCCGCAGCTCGGGCCCCACGTCCCGGTGACGCTGACCGGAGAGGCTGGGCAGCGGTACCAGCAGAAGATGCAGGAGTGGGGGTTCAGCACGACCGGCGTCTCCCGCTGTGAATTCGATCCGGAAACCGACGAGCCCAGCCCCAACGAGTACTGCCTGTACACTGTCGTCGACGGCAATATCACCGAGGGCGTCGGGCTCGGACGGACGCTCGCCGACAGCATCAACGAGAGGACGTTCACCAATGAACCGAGCTTCGTGATCCAGATGCCGAGCCTCGACGAGGCCGAGGACGTGCGGGTCGACCTCGAGGCGGGCGCCCTGCCCAGCGAGTTCCGCATCGAGTCCGAGAGCTTCCGGTCACCGAGCCTTGCCCAGTCGTTCAAGCCCCTCTCGCTGGCGACCGGACTCGCGGCGTGGATCGCGGTGTGTATCGTCGTCTACGTCTGGTACCGTGACGTCAGGGTCGCGATCCCGATGCTCGTGACCGCGAGCACGGAGGTGTTCCTCTTGCTCGGGTTCGCGGCGGCGTTCGGGGTCGCGCTGGATCTCTCCCACATCGCGGGGCTGATCGCCGTCATCGGGACCGGGCTGGACGACCTGATAATCATGGCCGACGAGATCTTGCAACGGAAGGAGAAGGTCGAAACCGGCCGGATCTTCCAGAGCCGGTTCCGGAAGGCGTTCTGGGTCATCGGGATGGCCGCAGCGACGACCATCGTCGCCATGAGCCCGCTGTTCGTCCTGTCGCTGGGGCAACTGCGCGGGTTCGCGATCATCACGATCGTCGGGGTGCTGATCGGTGTCCTCGTCACGCGCCCGGCGTACGGCGACGTCCTGCGCAAGCTGATGCTCGAGGACGTCAAGCGGTCCTGACCCGCCGCGCGCCCGGTCCCTTTCGTTGTGTTTAAATACCGGCAGGGGAGAGATAGCAATAGAATCGTGTAGGGGTATGGCGCCCCGAGTCCACGCCGAGTGGGCGCGAGTAGCAGTGCACCGCGTGTCGTGGTAGCCAAGCGGCCCAAGGCGCATGGTTGCTAACCATGTGGCGTAATGCCTCCGGGGTTCGAATCCCCGCCACGACGTGCACCGATCCCACCCAGATATGAGTGCAGAACAACCCAACGACGCGGACGAAGCCGAGGACGACGACATTCAGTACTTCGTCCGTATCGGCCAGACCGACCTCGACGGCACCAAGTCAGTCGAGCGGTCGCTGACTGACATGAACGGCATCGGACGGCGCGCAGCGCGACTCATCGCCGCGGAGGCGGACGTCGCTCGAACGGAGAGGTTCGGCGCGCTCGAACAGGAGCAGATCGACAAGATCGTCGACCTCGTCGAAGGGTTCGCCGACGAAGTCCCCGACTGGCTCGCGAACCACCGGAACGACTTCTTCGACGGCGAGACCACCCACGAGATCGGCAACGACCTCGAACTCACCCGGCGGGAGGACATTAACCGCATGAAGATGATCGACTCCTACAAGGGCGTGCGCCACAAGCGCGGGCAGAAGGTCCGCGGCCAGCGCACGAAGTCCACGGGCCGGACCGAGGGCACGATCGGGGTCAACGTCGAGGCGATCAAGGAGGAGGCCGCCGAGGAAGCGGCCGCGGAGGAGGAGTAAGATGGCACTCGGTAGCAACACCAAGTTCTACGAGACGCCGAACCACCCCTTCCAGGGCGAGCGCATCGCCGAGGAAGCCGGGCTGATGGGCAAGTACGGCCTGAAGAACAAAGAGGAGCTCTGGCGGGCGCAGTCCGAACTGCGCCAGTACCGCCGCGAGGCCCGCAGGCTGATCGGCAGCGCCGGCGGCGACACTGACGTCGCCGAACGCGAGGGCGAGGAGTTCGTCACCCGGCTCAAGCGGATCGGCGTCCTGAACGAGGGCGACTCGCTGGACGACGTGCTGGCGCTTTCGGTGACCGACATCCTGGAGCGGCGACTGCAGACGGTCGTCTACCGGAAGGGGCTGGCCAACACGACCGAACAGGCTCGCCAGTTCGTCAGCCACGGCCACATCACCGTCGACGGGAGCCGGGTGCGGATCCCTTCCTACACGGTCGAGGTGGCCGAGGAGGACGCCGTCGCGTTCGACAGCAGTTCGCCGCTGACGGACGAGCTCCACCCCGAACGAGCGGAGGATCAATAACATGGCAGACGACGACAGATGGGGCATCGCCCACGTGCACGCATCGTTCAACAACACGATCATCACGATCACCGATCAGACAGGCGCGGAGACGCTCGCGAAGTCGAGCGGCGGGACGGTCGTCAAGCAGAACCGCGACGAGGCGTCGCCGTACGCCGCGATGCAGATGGCCGAGGAGGTCGCCGAAGACGTCCAGGCCCAGGGCATCGAGGGCGTCCACGTCCGCGTCCGCGGGCCGGGCGGGAACCAGCAGACCAACCCCGGGCCGGGCGCGCAGGCGACGATCCGGGCGCTCGCCCGGGCGGGCCTGGAGATCGGCCGCATCGAGGACGTGACCCCGATCCCCCACGACGGGACGCGCGGACCGAAGAACGTGGGCTTTTAACCATGGAGGAGTACGAGGTCCAGTTCGTCGACCGCGGCGACCGCGAAGCGCGCTTCGTCGCGCGCCCGATCACGCCCGCGTTCGCCAACGGCATCCGCCGGGCGATGATCGCGGACGTGCCGACGTTCAGCATCGACACCGTCCGCGTCATCGAGAACTCAAGCGTGATGTTCGACGAGCAGATCGGGCTCCGTCTGGGGCTGGTCCCGCTGTCGACGCCGCCAAACGAGTTCGAAATCGGCGAGACGGTGACGCTGTCGCTTGACGTCGAGGGGCCGGACACCGCCTACTCGGGGGACCTCGTCACCGCCGACGGGATGGTGCGGCCAGCCGACGAGAACGTCCCGATCATCGACCTCAAGGAGGGCCAGCGCCTCGAGATCGAGGCCGAAGCCGTCCTCGACGTCGGTCGGGAGCACGCCAAACACCAGGGCGGCGTTGCCGTCGGCTACCGGCACCTCCAGCAGGTCGAGGTCGTCGGCGAGAAAGGCGAGTTCGACGACGACGAGCCACAGATCCTCCGGGGGGTCATCGAGGAGACCGCTGCGGAGCACGCCGTCGGGAGCGACGGCGAGAAGCCGGAAAACGGCGACCTGGTCGCGACCGAGCGGTTCGACAACGACCTCACGAAGCGCTACCCCGGCAAGGAACTCGAGGTCACCGACGTCGAGAACGCGTTCGTGTTCGACGTCGAAACCGACGGCTCGTTCACCGTCGAGGAGCTGGTCGTCCAGGCAGTCGGGACCCTCGAGGACCGCGCGCAGGAACTCAAAGAAACAGTCCAGCTATGAGCAGGAGATCCCCTCGGACGCCGACGCAAGCCCGGCCGGAGAGCGGCCGTGCCACACCGTGTCTGTCGCTCAGTTGGGTGCGACAGATCGAAAGGAGTTTGAGGGGGTCGCCACAACAGTGTACCGCGAGCAGGGATAGCCAAGTCAGGCCAACGGCGCAGCGTTCAGGGCGCTGTCCCGTAGGGGT
>PXSQ01000080.1:0-23127 GCA_003022725.1 Halobacteriales archaeon SW_7_65_23
TCGTCAGGATCCACGATGAACGTCTCGTGCCAGATTCCGACGGCCGCATCTTCTTTCGTTCCGTCCTCGTAGTAGTCTTGCCAAGCGGGGAAATGGAGGAGATCACTGTCCCGTGCGTACTCCTGCAGGGCCTCGAAGGAGTCCCAGTAGTGGATGAATCCGACGTTTCGGATACCAGGCCCGACTACCGCTCGACTTGAACCAACATGTTGGGCAAAATCTGACTGCAGTAGCCGACGACCTCCAAATATGAAAGTCAGAGACGCGTTTCCGATCGACCTACCAACGACTGACACCACCCTAACGCGGGCGTTTTATTTGTTCGTGCTGGTGCCGACGGTGCTGGGAGTAGCACACCACATCGATCACATCGTCCGTGGCAATCACGTCGGATGGCCGATCACGCCCGAGGTGAACGCGTTCACGTACAGCCTTGCCATCTATCCGCTGCTCGTGATCAGTAGCTATCTGACGCTGACCCGGCGCGTCGAGGCCAGGTACTGGGCCGGATTCTTCGCGTTCAGTGCCGCGGTGCTCGCATACTTCCACATCAGTCCGTGGGCCGTGGAACCACCACAAGACGTGATGGTACCCTACGCGAACCCCATCGTCGGCTATCTCGCGTTCGGAATCGTGCTCGCACTCATCGCCTCAGTCGTCATCGGGTCCATATACGGGGCAGTTCTGTGGTACCGGAACGCCTCATGACCAGAGGTCCCGGAGCGATCAAGCCAGGAATGAACCCCGTGACACGGATAGTGAGGAGGTTGTTTTTTCCGAGCGGCGAGAACAGTGTCCCACAATGGCTTCGTTTCAGTCACGTCGGTCACATCAGGTGAGGGAGACGTGATTCGCGCACGGTTTCGCATGCCCCTGGCCGAAGATATCTGGGTCACTGAGGTGTCAATGTCGTTTCCAGAAGCGACGCTCCGACTGCTCGCCGGCGTCCCGAAGGGTGATCGGGCGCTCGAACTCGGTGAAGTGCGGGCCGACAATCCGGAGCAAGTCACTGATGCAATCCGGGGACACCCAGACATATCCAAGTACGACCAGTTGTACGTGGACGAGCACAGAGCCATCGGACAGTACGAAGCCGACGAGAAGAGTCTCTACGAATTCCTCTGGGAGTCCTCACTTCCGCCGGAGTTTCCGATCATCGTCGAGAACGGCAATATGGAGTTCGACCTGACCGCGAGACAGGAACAGTTCGAGGCGTTCGGCTCAGCGCTCGACGAGACCGACCGCGACTACGAACTGTTGTCGCTCGTCCACACTGACGAACAGGACAGCCTGCTGACCGACCGCCAGCGGGAATACGTGACCGCTGCGTACCGCCGTGGGTATTTCGAGGTGCCCCGAGAGTGTACTCTGGCTGAACTAGCAGACGCACTCGGCGTGGACAAATCGAGTGCCAGCGAGACGATTCGCCGTGGAGCGATGCGTATCATCGGCCAGTTCATCGTTAGTTCTGAGTGATCGCTGATACTGTCGGACGTGACTCTGTGGAATGGCAAGACACGCAAACCGGTATATTCACGCGTTTCAGCACGATTCCGGGGTGGAAATCTCCACATACTCACGTCCGACAGTATGAGCACGCTCGTTCTCACAGCGTGGTTCGCTCATAGTGATTATTGTGACTGTTTACCGGTCGACCGCACGCAGTACCGCGGTCGATCCCGGAACGATTCACAATAATCACTATCAGGCGAGTGTAGAGCGACTGCTGAGACTGGTGGCTGTACATACGTGAAAACTCGAATTGAGAATCCAGGCAAAAAGGGGTCTGTCTCCGCAGATAGACAGCCAGACGTGATTCAGGTACGCCATGCCGTCCCAACTCCCGTTGGTCGGGCCATGACACAGCCGATGGATTGTCCTGGCACTGGACGGAGTCACGTCTGGCTGTCTAGCAGAGACTGGTAAGTAAAAGAAGTACAGCCACCAGTATCACGTTCCCACAGTCAAGCCAGCCCGTCGTTGTTTGGGCACCTATCGCCCGGCATCCTGGGAACTGTTCGTCCCGGCCGTCCGGAAACCCCCGTGTCGAAACGACTGCAGTCTGTCGGTTTCGCGTCAGCTACAGTGGAAAACGTCTAAATAGCTGTCACAGCAATCACCAGACACGATGGCGTGCCCAGTCTGTGATAGTACGGATAAAAAGATCATCAACGTCCGCGTGCCGACGGAGAAAGATCCGGTTCAGTTCCTGAGCTTTAACAACGCCTGGGACGGGCGGCACATGGCCCGGTGTAACGGCTGCGGCGTGCTGTACGATCATCGGTTCGCAGCGTCGGAAGGGGAACTAGACGGTGAGCCGAGGGGCCTCGACCCCTCCGAAAAGGTGAACTGCCCCGGATGCGGGTCGTTGAACCCCGGGAGCCGCGACACCTGCTCACACTGCGGCGAGGCGTTAGACCAGTCCAGCGAGGACCGCTGGGGATAGCTACCCCTCGCGTCGCAACCGCTCGACGACAAACTCCCGGTCGAGTTTGCCCAGGAACGGGCCGAGCTTCGGCCCCTCGTCGTCGTCGAAAAACAGCTGGTACCCGGCCGCGAAGAAGTCGGCAACCTCGATGTCGTGGCGCTTTGCCGTCTCGTAGATCTCGCCCTGGATCGCCTCGCCGTCGTGGCCCTCTTCGACGAAGTCGGCGAGTTCCTCCAGCGCCTGCTCGGTTGCCTCGTCGAAGGAGACGTCGGGCAGCGCCGACCGCTTGAGTTCGTAGTCGAACTCGTTGCCTGTCCGGCGCGCCCAGTTGCGCGCCCGCTCGACGCGGGCCAGCGCCTGTTCGACGGCCCACTCGGGGGCGTCGTCGGGGATGTGCCCCTCGCGGCGGGCGATCTCCTCGCGCAGGTCGGGGTCGTCGGTCATCCCGAGGACGGCTGCGAATGTGTAGGGAATTCGCACCCGCTGCTCGCGAACTCCCTCAACGACCATCGGGTAGGCGCGCTCGGCGCGGTTACGTTCGCGCTCGGGCGTCTCCACCTCGCCGAAATAGACCCGTTCGAACTCGTCGAACTCGTCGACGAGCTGGTCGATCCGTTCGATGCTGAAGTCGCGCTGCTTTAGCGGAGCCTTGCTGAAGAAGTACCGCAGCACGGCCGGTTCGAGGATGTCCAGCACCTCGTCGACCGTGACGACGTGGCCGCCCGACGAGGAGAGCGCCTCGCCCTCCAGCGTGAACCACTCGTACACCATCGGCACCGGCGGGACGATGTCCAGCACGCTGCGGGCGATGTCCACGCCGCTGGGCCAGGAGCCCTCCGCGTGATCTTTGCCGAACGGTTCGTGGTCTACGTCGAGAATCCCCCACTGTGCGGGCCACTCGAACCGCCACGGGAGCTTGCCGTTCCGGAGCGCGGTCGTCCCCTCGTGCCCACACCCTTCGATGGTGTCGCCGCCCGTCTCGACGTCCGTGCATCGGTAGGAGACGGTGCCCGCTTCCAGATCGACCGCGGTGATCGTCTCGGTGAGCTGGCCGCACTCCTCGCAGATGGCGAACAACGGGACGTAATTTTCGTCCACTTTGTCCTGGTAGCGTGCGAGTACTTTCCGGGCCTGCTCCTGGTGGGAGAGTACGTGGCGGACGGCGTCGTCGAATGCGCCGTCCTCGTACAACGCGGTGTTGGAGAGGAACTCCACCTCGACGCCGAGCCGTTCCATGTCACGGCGCAGCAGCTCCGTGAAGTGGTCGCCGTAGGAGTCACAGCAGCCGAACGGGTCGGGGATGTCGGTGTACGGCCGGCCGAGGTTCCGCCCGAGCGCGCCCGCGTCCACCTCGCTGAGGCCCACGATTTCGCCGTCGAGGTTGGCGAGCCGTCGCGGGAGCTTGCGCAGGCGGTCGCGGTCGTCGGAGGTGAACACCTGCCGGACCTCGCGGCCACGCTCTCGTAGCGCCTCCGCGACGAAGTACCCCCGCAGGATCTCGTTCGGGTGGCCGATGTGTGGAATTCCCGAGGGGGAGACGCCGCCCTTGATGATGATCGGCTCGTCCGGGTCCCGGGCCTCGATCGCGTCGGCGACGGCGTCGGCCCAGAACGTCCGGTCGCTGTCGTCCAGCACCGCGTACGGGTCGGCCTCCGTCGGGTACGGCTCGCCACTCATGGTTCCTCGGGGACGACGTCGGTGCCGTCGTGCGTACCGTCGACGGCGTCGGCGATCGCCGCCGGCTCGGTTCCGTCGAGAACGACCGCTCGCAGGCCCGACCGTTGCAGGAGTTTTGTCGCCAGCAGATCGACGGGGGCGTTGCTCCCGGCAGCCAGTTCGATCGAGGAAACCACGTCGACCAGTTCGCCGGGCGTCATCGACTCGAACTTGGTGGCGGCGTCGTCCTGGCCGGGATCGACGTCGAACACGCCCGCCACACTCGTCGCGAACACCAGCAGGTCCGCGTCGACGTGCTCGGCCAGGGCGGTCGCGACCGCGTCGGTCGTGTGACCGGCGACGGTCCCGCCCATCACCGGGATGTCGCCGTGTGTGAACAGTTCCTTCGCCCGGTTGTGCTCGGTCACCGGGGCCGGCGCCGCCCGGTCGTCGAGGGCGGCGATCAGCAGCCGGGCGTTGAGCCGCGTGGTAGCCACGCCGAGTTCGTCCAGTTCCACCTCGTTGCCGCCGAGGTCGCGTGCCGCCTCGATGTACTCGCGGGCAGTCGGTCCACCGCCGACGACGACGCCCAGGTCGTGGCCGGCGTCATCCAGTTTCTCGAGCACCGCTGCGTACCCCGTGACTCGCCCTGCGTCGACGGTCGGCACCAGCACACTCCCGCCGATAGAAACGACCACTTTCATATCCTCGGCGTAGCCGTGAGCCGGTCTTAAGCGTTGTCAAGCACGCCCCACCCAGCCACCAGTATGACGATGGCCCCGGCCGGCCGCTGCTCGGTATCCGCTCGACTGCATGTGATTGCATACCAATCGGCAACATAGTCCTCGTTTTGACGAGGAAGGCGGGTAATATTCGCGGATTAAGGGCCGAATCGAAACCGAGTAGCAGTATCACTCACACACGATCAGAGATAATGTTAAAACTTCTGCGTCGCTGTTAAACGATTATAAAACGTCGTTTCACGTGCATTCACCCTGAAACTGAACAAAGCAGCGCAAAGGTTCCTTTCTTTATATACCCCTACAGGGGATACGAGTAAGTGAGGCAAAACATGAGCGCGACACAGTCCTCGCAGGACGGCAGTTCGAAAGAAGAGCGACTCCGGTCGTTCCTGAAGCAGAAGGCCCAGGACGGCGAGGTCTACTTCAAGAGCAAGTTCATCGCCGACGAGGTCGACCTCACCCCGAAGGAGATCGGCGCACTCATGGTGAAGCTCCGGGACTCCACGCCGGACCTCGAGATCGAGAAGTGGTCGTACACGAGCGCGACCACCTGGCGTGTCGAGCCCTCGTGACCGCAGGCGGTGTCGCGCTGCGGCGGTTCCGCCCTGTTCCCCGCTGGTTCGACCGCGACCCCCCTCACCCCTGTGGGGTCTCCCATTCCGCTGTAACTCATCCTGACCACAGGACAGGCGCCATCACGCTTCGCTCCGGGGATTTATGGAGATTCGAGCCGTAGCAGGCGTCGATGGGTAGCAGTCACGAGTCGAGTGAGCCACCCGAAGTCGCCGAAATTGCGTCGCTGTTCGACGTCTACGAGATCAGGCGGGACGGTGACAGGGTCCTGTACATCGGCGAACCGACTGTTCCGGGCGGCCGTCTCGAGAAGGAACTCTGGCCGCTCTTCCGCGAGCGCGGATACGAGGTGTCCCTCCAGCGCGGCTACAAGGGCCAGGAGGGCGTCCCGCTCTCCCGCGGCGAGTACGTGCTCGTCGCCGAGCCGTGGTCGATCGGCGTCGACGGCATCCCCTGGACGAACGTCGTGCTGTTCGTTGCGACGGTGTTTTCGACGCTGTTTGCCGGCGCTTTCTTCTGGTACCAGGTCCCCCTCACGCAGGAGCCCTGGCGGGCACTGGAGGCGTGGCCGTTCGTCGTGGCGATCATGGGCGTGCTCGGCGTCCACGAACTCGGACACTACGTGATGAGCCGCTACCACAACGTGCAGGCGTCGCTGCCGTACTTCATCCCGTTGCCGACGTACATCGGCTCGATGGGTGCCCTCATCCGGATGAAAGGCCGGATTCCCGACCGGAAGGCACTGTTCGATATTGGCGCATCTGGCCCGCTGGCGGGGCTGGTCGCGACAGTCGTGGTGACGGCGATCGGGCTCCAGCTCGACCCGCTGACGGTCCAGCAGACCACGGTGGAGGGCGGCGGCGAGCAGGTGGTGTTCAACGAGCCGCCGCTGTTGGAGATCATTGCGGCGCTGACGGGAACGACCGAGCGCCTGGAGTCCGGCGTCGTCCACCCGGTGGTGTTCGGCGGCTGGGTCGGGATGCTGGTCACGTTGCTGAACATGCTGCCGGTCGGCCAGCTCGACGGCGGGCACATCCTGCGGGCGGTCGTCGGCGAGAAACAGCGGCTGATCGCCGCCGCCGTCCCCGGCGCGCTGTTCGCGCTCGCCGGCTACCTCCTCTTTGTTCGCGACGGGGTCAACTCCGTCGGGATCTGGATCATGTGGGGGCTGTTCGCCCTCGGGCTCGCCTACGCCGGCCCCGCGACGCCGGTCGACGACGACCCGCTTGGCTGGGGGCGCATCGCGCTCGCAGTGCTCACGTTCGTCCTCGCGGCGCTCTGTTTCACCCCGGTGCCGATCGAGATCGTCGAGGCGAGTTAATACTGTCGGACGTAATTTCGTGGAGTCACGCGTCACGTTCAGCCGATCAACTGTGCGAATACAGCCAGGAGAGTGTCACGATGTGACACAGAGTTACGTCCGACAGTATGAGCTCCCACCGCAACTTTTCAATGCGTGTATCCGCGGTCCGGCAGCGGCTCCCCGTCGAGCGTGATTTCCTCCTCGGTCACCGTTCCGATCGGCGTCAGCGACACCGCCGTCGCTGCCCGCAGTTCCGGGAGGTGTGACTCCGGCACGGTACAGACGAGTTCGAAATCCTCGCCGAAAAACAGGCTCAGCTCCCGGCGCTCGTCGGCGTCGGCCACCGTGTCTTCGAGGGCGGCTGCGACCGGCAGTGGCGACTCGATAGCGAACCCACAGTCGCTCGCTTCCGCGAGCTGGTGGAGCGAGCGGGCCAGCCCGTCGCTGCTGTCCATCATCGCCGTCGCGTGGGTGGCGAGCTCCCGGCCGGCCGCGATGCGGGGCTCGAACCGGAACAGCTCGTTCGCCCGCCCGTGCTCGCCTGCCTCGAACAGCCGCAGTGCCGCCGCGCTCCGGCCGAGCGTCCCCGTCACGCAGACCACGTCGCCCGGCGTCGCCCCGGACCGCCAGACGGGAGGGTCTGCCCGCCCGAGCGCCGTCGTTGCGACCGTGAACTCCTCGTGGCTGTCGAGGTCGCCGCCGACGTACTCTGCGTCGACGCTCGCAGAGACGTCGCTGGCGCCGTCGACGAACGACGCGAGTTCGTCCCATTCGAACTGTGGCGCGCCGTAGACGGCGACTGTCGCGACGGCCTGTCCTCCCATCGCGGCGACGTCGGAAAGGGAGGCGGCGACGGCCCGCCAGCCGGCCGTGTACCGGGTCGTCCCCGCCGGGAAGTCCGTCGACTCGTGGAGCATGTCGGTTGTCAGCACGAGCCCGTCGACGACGGCTGCGTCGTCGCCTGCGTCCGGGAGTGTCTCGGCGAGCCGCGTCAGTGCCGACCGCTCGTCCATGGGTGCCCTACAGTTCCTCGACAGAAATAGCCTCTCGTCTCGGTTTCTACCCGAACACCGCCCGGTTCGGATGCGTGACCTTCACAGGCATCGTTTGGCCGGTGTTCACAACAGTTAAATGACGGCATCGGGAAGGAATCCCCAATGACAACGCTCTACGACGCGCCTGCGGAGGACGTCATCGAGGCGCTTGCGGAGACACTCGCAGACGAGGACGCGGTCGAGGAGCCCGAATGGCTCGAGTTCGTCAAGACCGGCCACGACCGGGAGCTCCCGCCCCAGCAGGAGGAGTTCTGGACCCGGCGGTCCGCCAGCCTGCTCCGGAAGGTCGCCATCGACGGCCCCGTCGGCGTCGGCGCGCTCAAAACCGAGTACGGCAACGCCAAGCAGGGATCGAACCGCTACCGCGTGCGGCCGCGACACAAGACCGAGGGCTCGGGCAGCATCATCCGGACCGCGCTCCAGCAACTCGAGGAGGCCGGCTACGTCGAGACTGCCGAGGGCGAGGGTCGCCAGGTCACCTCCGAGGGCCACAGCCTGCTCGACGACGTCGCCACCGAGGTGCTCGAAGGCCTCGACGACCCCGAGCTCTCCCGGTACGCCTGAACCTGTAACATCGGTTTCAGTCGCTGATCCAGTTTCTCTATCGGCTGATCATACTGGTGGCTGTACGTACGTGAAAACTCGAATTGAGAATCCAGGCGGAGCGGGTCTGTCTCCGCAGATAGACAGCCAGATCAGTACCGATCGGAAAACTCAACCGTTTAGCAGTTGCAGGCCGAACGCCGGGTACGGACAATGTCTGACGAGCCATCGTCGTTCGCGCGGGCGGCACCGGGGGTCCGTGCGGCGACAGCCCTCTACGCAGGCGAGTTTCTCCACACTTACGCAGGCCGCCTGGAGTCGGCTCCGGGCGAGGTCCGACTGCTCGTACTCTCCCCCGAACAGACCGACCCGGCGGTCGAGTCGGCGTTTCAGCGAGTCGCCGAGAACTGGGGACGGATCAGCGGCCGCCCCGGCGTCGTCTCGGTGTACGACCGCGGCGAAACGCCCCGCCCCTGGCTTGCGGTCGAGGCCGTCGACGGAACGCGGCTCTCCGAGTGCGACGCCCCGCTGTCGGTCGACGCGGTCCGCTCGGTCCTCAGTGGGGTCGCCGAGGTGCTCCGCGGGGCGGGACAGACAGGCGTCCACCACGGGTCGCTCTCTCCCGAGGATATCTGGCTTGTCGGCGGTCCCGACGATGTTCGCATCGACGGCTGGGGCCTGGACCGCGCCTGTCAGGTCGCTGCCGGCCAGCGGCCAGCCACGCCGTACACTGCGCCCGGACTGGCTGCAGGCGAGGTATCACCTGGCGACCGAACGGACGTGTTCAGTCTCGGCGCGGTCGCATACTACGCGCTCACTGGCGAGACGCCTCAAACTGACGACACGCCACAGACCGGCGACGCGCCGGCCGGCCCTGCGACCGGATCGGCATCCCACGGTGCCGGCCGGTCCCGGCCCCGCGCGTCAACGATGAATGCGTCAGTCCCCGCGCAGTTCGACACGGTACTCGAGACGGCGCTCGCCACAGACCCGGCGGCGCGATACGACACCCCCTACGAGTTCAAGCTCGCCGCGCTGTTCGACTCCCACGAAGACCCCCAGCCGGATGCAGGGGCTGGCGATGGCGTCCCGGAACAGGAGACGCCGTCGAGAGGAGGGTGCCAGCCTGCAGCGGGTAGCGACGATGCGCGCGAGGCAGCCGCCGGCCCAGAGGGTGACGAACAGGAGGCCAGCGCGGGGAGTGTCGGCGGGTATCCGCTCTCGCGGCGGGCCGCACTGGGTGCGGTCGGGCTGGGTATCGTCGGCGCCGCAGGCTGGCTGGCGACCCAGCAACTCGGCGGCAGTGGGGCGCCCGACGGGGTACCGCAGTTCCAGTACGACGCCGGGAACACCGGACACGCCGTCGCCACTGACGGGCCGACCGATGGCGTGGAGGTGGACTGGCGGGCCGAAAGCTCCCCCCGGGTCGTCCAGCCGATCGTCTCCCGCGGGACGGTTTTCCTGGGCGACAGGGGTCGACTCCTGGCGATCGACGCGACCGACGGGAGCGAGCAGTGGACCCTCGACCGCGAGGGGTTCTGGTCGCTGCCCGCAGTCAGCGACGGACGAGCCCACTTCGTTCGGACCAAGCGGAAGGACGATGGCGACGCCGAGTTCAGCCTGCACGCGTTCGACGCTGACGGCACCGAACAGTGGCAGTCAGCCCCAATCGAAGCGGGGGTACGACGGATCCAGGTTCCCACGATCGCCGACGACAGGCTGTACTTCGGCACGTCGATCGGCATCCACGGGTTCGACCTTGAGACGGAGAGCGAAGTGTGGCGGTACGACGACCTGGACGATTTCGGGCCGATTCTGACGGCCGACGACGAGCGGGTGTACGTCTCGACGCGCGACGGGGTGCACGCGATCAACAGGGAAGACGAGACCGGGCAGTGGTCGGTCACTGGCGACTCCCTGTGGGGGATCACGGCTGTTGACGGTATCGTCTACTTCCCCCAGTGGGACGGGACGGATTCGGAGATATCGGCGTTGGACGGGGAGACGGGCGAGGCCCGCTGGACGATCACGCTGGACGAGCGCGCTGTCGGGCCGACGACGGTTGCTGACGGGACTCTCTTCGCCGGGACCGGTAACGGCAAGGTGCTCGCGATCGACACGGACGACGGCAGCACGGTCTGGACCCGACAGTTAGCCGACAACCCAGTCCCGCCGGGGACCATCGCCGGCGACGTGCTGTACCTCAGAAACACGGAGGGGAACGTGTTCGCACTCGACGTCGGTGACGGGAGCGAGCAATGGTCGACCACGGTCGAGGACGTGATCGGCATCCCGGCGGTCATCGACGGCGCTGTCTACATCAGTAGTCCGGAGCGGCTGTTCCGGTTGTCGGAGACTTGATCCTGGTAGGCCTGTCCTTTCCGCCCTGTCGCCTCCTCGATTGCCAGCCGCAGGTAGTACACCCGCACGTGGCCTCTATCGCCCTGGCCGGTACACCCGTCCGCGGAACGTCGCGATCAGGTCCTCGTCCTCAGTCGTGATTGTGACCTCGTACTGGGCGGTGCGGCCGCCGTCGTGGGTTTCCTCAGCGGTCGCCGTGAGTGTCTCGCCGGTGTCGACCGCGTCGAGGTAGGAGATGTTCGTCTCCAGGGCGACCGCCGTCTCCCCGCGGGCGTTCGAGGCTGCCGCGAACGCCGCGTCGGCCAGGGAGTAGATCGCGCCGCCGTGTGGCGTCCCGTGGAAGTTCAGCAGCGACTCCTCGACCGTAAACTCGGTCTGGGCGTACCCCTCCTCCAGCGCGACGAGGTCGATCCCCAGCCGCTCGCAGAAGCGGTCCGACTCGATCCGTTCCCGCGTTGCTGCGTCTACCTCTCCCATGACCGACCCTTCTCGAAGGACTTGCATATACTCTCCGGCTGTAAACTACCCCGTCCTACTCGCTCCCTCGGGCCTTGCGGCCCTCGGTCACTCCTTGAGGGCGGGGCTTTACCGCAACGATATTGTGCCCCGCGACCCCATGTATGGACGCGGCCCGGCTTCCTCTTACCGTCCACGGCGTGGCCGGCGGGTCGGAGCAGTGCTGCGACCCGCCTACCGGAGCCGTGCCGTGGATTGTCCCGCCGGTTTAATTCCCGGTGTTCTCGCGCTCTACCCCAACGTGGGGACACAGAGGCCAGTGGCATGTGTTCGCGGTCGTCGTTCCCGAGTGTCGGGTGCGAGGCCGTCGGGCCTCGCACCACAGGAGCCAGTTTACTCATGGCTCCTACCGACCCCGGCTTGTGCGAGGACGGCAGTAACTCATTGCCACGAGACGGACGAAAGAAAACCTTTCGAACGCGCTTCCTCTCCGCCCTACCGCTCACTTCGCTCGCGCTTGAGGGCGGAGGCTCCGCGCTACCGCCTGCTGAACACGTCTAATGGAGCTTACGGCATTCACCCTCGAGGTCAAGTGGTTCGAGACGCCTGCGGCGTCTCGTCATCACGGAAATCTCCGATTTCCGAACGACCCCGAGGCACTCTGCCTGCTTTCTCTGTAGAGACGCGACAGAACCCTTTTATTCGTGGCACTGACAGTATCGTATAACCCACCGATGAGTGGTGCCCGCGACCAGCCGCCCTCCAGGGGGTTCAGGGGCCGTATGCTCGGGGTATTAGCCGTGCTTGTAGCGGTCAACGCACTGTTCGTACTGGCGTTGCTGTGGGGCTTTCTCGTGTTAATCCCCACGACGGTCGGATTCGTGTTCACCGCCGAGACTGCGGTGCTTGCGGACCTGCTCCGGCTGCCGCTGTCGCCGCTCCTGTCACTGATCGTCGTCGTCGGGTTCCTCGGTGCGCAGGTGTACTACGGCTACAAACGGGTGTTGACCGGGAGCTCGGCCGGCGGTGGCGAGGGGGAGCACGCGGTCGCACGGACGGTCCGGAAGCTGGCGATGGCCGCCGACGTGCCCGCGCCGGCGGTCAGGGTTGTCGACGACGCGGAGCCGAGCTGCTACACGGTCGGGCGGGTCACCGACGCGACGATCGTCGTCACGACGGGGCTGATCGACGCGCTCGACGCCGACGAACTCGAAGCGGTGCTGGCACACGAGGTCGCACACGTCGCCAACCGCGACGTGACGCTGATGACGGTCACGACGCTGTGTCTGGAGATCACCGAACGGGTGTACCACGAGGCGCGGCTGGTCCGCCGTGCGATGACCGACTGGGGGAGCCTCACGACGCGCGAGCGGATCGTTCTCCAGTTCGCGGCCCCCCTCGCCGCGCTCGTGTACTTGCTCGTGGCGCCGGTACTGTGGCTGTTCCCGCGGGCGGCGGGCTGGGCGACGCGACAGCTCTCACACGCCCGGGAGTACGCCGCCGACGCCGCGGCCGCGCGGCTGACCGGCCGGCCGCTCGCGCTCGCGACAGCCCTCACGGAGCTCGGTGACACGACGACGGCGCCGGAGACCGACCTCCGCCTCGTCAAGACGTGTGCGCTGTGTATCGTCCCCGCCGAACCGGTGACTGGGAACGACACGGCGTCGCTGCCGACGATCAGCCGGCCGGCCGGCGCCGAGACGCGTGCGGCCCAGATTACCGCCTGGCTCGACGGGAAAACGCCGTCCGCGGGCGAGACGTTCGACACGCACCCGCCGGTCGAACGCCGCGTCGCGCGGCTCCGGGAGATCGCCGCCGAGGTGGAGGATCGCGGATGAACGGGC
Organism: Halobacteriales archaeon SW_7_65_23; assembly: GCA_003022725.1. Lineage (GTDB taxonomy): Archaea > Halobacteriota > Halobacteria > Halobacteriales > Haloarculaceae > Halovenus. The sequence goes on from PXSQ01000080.1 coordinate 12,963, forward strand.
CACGACGCCTCCTTCTGGTCGCGGGCTGCGTCGTCTGCCTGCTGGTGCTGTCCAGCGCGCTGCCCGCCGCCGACCCCCGGCTGGACGCGCCACAGGTCGGCGACAGCAGCGCCAGCGAGGGATCGACCAACGGCGGCTGGGATGACGTGATCGACGATCCGGGACTGGAGGAAGGCGACACCGACGATGACGCTGACGAGGAGATCGATACGGGGACGGAGTCCGACTCCGTCACCGACATCGACCCGGATAGCGACATCGACCTGGATATCAACGGCGACGTGGTGCCGGGCAACGAACTGTCCCTGGAGGTGTCAAACCGGTTCGGACCGCTCGGCCGGGAGCGCTCCGTCATGGTGAACGGCGAGCGCGCGGGCACCACTGACGACGGGGACCTGTCGGTTACCGTTCCCTACACGGAGGAGATGAACGTCTCCATCCCGTCCGATTCGGTTTCGCGGACCCTCGACGTCGCGACGGAGGCGTCGATCGAGTTCGAGGACGGGGTCGCACAGAAGCGCAACGTGACGGCTGCGGTCCAGGTCGGATCCACGTCCGTTCCCGGCGTGCCTGTGTCCCAGGACGGCGAGACGGTCGGCACGACCGACGAAAATGGCGAGGTGACGCTGACGATGCCCGAACGGGTCGGCACGACGGACGTCCGCGCCGAGCGCGGGGCGATCGCGGTCCAGCGATCGGTCGAGCTGCCGGCGCCCGAGGTCAGCGTCACCTCGCCGTTCGTGTTCCCGGGGCTGCCCGCCCCGGTGGCGGTGACCGCGAACGGCGAGGGGGTCCCTAACGCCACTATCGACGTCGCGGGCGGCGGCACCGTGACGACCGACGACGACGGCACCGCACGGATCCAGCTTCCGATCGACAACGAGGCGACGCTCACGGCGACCTTCGCCGGCGAGGAGACGACGACAACCATCGGGCGGCTGTACCTCCGGCTGACGGTCGTCGTCGTGCTCGTTCCGGGCGTCGTCGGCGGATTCATCTGGACGTACCTCAAGCTCGCTGCCCGGCGGGAAGGGAGCGGCGCCGACGGCGTGACCGGGTCCGGGTTCGGGGAGGGTATCGGCATCGTCGCCTTCTTCCTGAAGCTCGCGGACGCGCTCGCGGCGCTGATCGACAGCCTCCGGATGCCGTCGCTCTCGGAGTGGTCGTTCAGGCTGCCGCGGCCCTCGTTCGGGCTGTCATCGCTGGCCGGGCTCACCTCCGTCTCCATGCCCTCGATTTCGCTCCCGCGGCCCTCGCTCGGGCTCGGCTCGCTCCTCCAGGGGCAGGGCTCCTCGGAGCGGTCGGGGCTGACGTCCTCGATCCGGGAGCGGCTCGGGTTCGGGACCGACGACGACGAGGAGGCGGCCGAGGAGCCGAGACCGTCGCTTGCGGAGGAGCCGCTGGGCCCGCCGGAGCCCCGGACCGAAGTGCGGGCCTACTGGCACGCGTTCCTCGACCGGGTGGGGCTGGGGAACCGCAAGACGTACACGCCCGGACAGGCCGCGCGCCGTGCGCTGTCTGCCGGATTCCCGGTACAGCAGGTGCGGCGCCTGCTGAGCGTCTTCCGCGAGGTCGAGTACGGCGGTCGGGAGCCATCCTCCGAGCGGGTGGCCGAGGCACGGGCGGCCGCCGCCGACCTGCTCGATCACGACCCCGACGAGGAGGGATCCGAATGAGCTCCGTGTTACGGAGTATCGGCCGGCTGCTGGGTCGGGTGGCGGGTCGCATCGAGGCGACCGACAACGGAAAGCTGCTGCAGGCGTTGCTCGCCGCCGGCACGCTGCTCGCGCTCGCGCTGGTGGTGTTCGGGAGCTTCCTCGGCGGTGCGTTCGGCGCAGTCCTGAACAGCATCCTGTACATTTTCGCCGCGATGCTCCCCCTCTGGGGGATCCTGCTCGCGGCGCTGTTGCTCCGCTGGCGCTCGGAGTACACGCTCGAAACACCCGGACCGATCCGGTCGCCGCCACCGGAGGTTGGGGTGACCGGGGCCCGCGATCCCGTCGGCCACGATGTCCAGCGCCGGCTGGACGAGGCGACGCGCGATCGCTACCTGGCCCGGCACACTTCCTCCGAGAACGTCGAGGCCACGCTCCGGGAGGGCGCGATCCGGCGGACCCGAGCCCGGCTCGGCCGCGACGAGCCCACGGCCCGCTCGCTGGTCGACGCGGGCGAGTGGACTGACGACCGGGTCGCCGCGGCGTTCCTCTCCGAGAAGGTGTCCTACCCGCCCGAAGAACGGCTCCGCGGGGCGTTCGACCCCGGTAGCGCGTACATCCGCCGCGTCCGCCGGACCGCCGACGCGATCGACGCGCCGGACGACGCCTCGGACGACCAGGAGGGGGGAGAATGAGCAAAACCACCACAGTCGCGGAGGAGTCGACCCGACCGGACCCGGACGCTGCGGACGCCCGACCCGTCGATGACGGGCCGACGGCCGAAGCCGACGACACAGCCGACTGGCGGACGGAGGCGGACGATCGCCTCACCGAGGTCAAGTCCGCCGACGGGTCGTGGGCCGTCGCCGCCGCACTCGCCATCGCGGGCATCGGCTTCGTCGTCGGCAGCCCCGTGCTGCTCGCGGGCGCGACGATCCCCCTCTGGTACACCGCGGTCGCCTCGCTCGGCGGCCGGCCGGAGACGCGGATCGCGGCCCACCGCGCGCTCGTTCTCGAGAGCGACGCCGTCGACGCGACCCGGGACACCAAGGACGCCGACGACGCCTTATCGGGGAACCCTGGTGACGTCGTGACGGTGCGGACGACGCTATACAACGCCGGAGACCAGCCGGCGGTCGATCTCCGGGTCGTCGACGGGGTGCCCGACGCGCTCCCGGTCGTCGAGGGCACGCCGCGGACCTGCGTCACGCTGGAGCCGGGCGAGGAGACGACACTCGAGTACGGCGTCGAACTCCAGCGCGGCGAGCACGAGTTCGCGGAGCCCGCGATGCGGGGCCGCAGCCTCACGGGCGCCACACGGATCGACTGGGAGTCGCCGGTCGCCGGGGGCGAACAGCTCGTGTGTTCGCCGGCGGTTGCGAACGCGCCGCTGGGCACCGGCCGCAACGACTACGCGGGCGAGGTGCCGACCGACGAGGGCGGCAGCGGCGTCGAATTCCACTCGGTGCGCGATTACGAGCCGGGCGATCCGGTGCGGTCGATCGACTGGCGCCGGTACGCCAACACGCGGGAGCTGGCGACCGTCGAGTACCGCGCCGAGCGGTCGACGCGGATCCTCTGTGTGGTCGACGCGCGGTCGAGCCAGGAGCTCTCGCCGGCCGGCTCGACGCTGTCGACGCTGGAGCTGTGTGCCGACGCCGCCGAACGGACGGCCGGCCGCCTGCTGACGGAGGGCCACCCCACCGGGGTCGCTGCCATGTACAGCCGGCGGGCGTCGTTCGTGCCGCCGGGCACCGGCTCCGCGACCCGCGAACACGTCACCGGGTTCCTCCAGACGCTGTCGGGCGACGAAGACGACGTATCCGTGCCGTCACGGGAGCTCTACGACGAGCCGGCGACGGCAATCCCCAGGGTGGTGCCGGGCGAGACGCAGGTGTACCTGTTCTCCTCGTTCGTCGACGAGGCCCCGCTCGATCTGGTCGAACGCCTCCGCTTACAGGGGTACAGCGTCTGTGTCGTTGCTCCGGCGGTCAGCGGCGACGCGCACGCGACACCCGCGGGGGGACGGTCGGCCGGGGCCGGGGGCGACGGTTCGGGCGTTTCGGTCGACAGTGACAATCCCGACGTGACGCCGCTGGCGACGCGGCTGGCCGGGATCGATCGCGATACACGTCTCGCCCACGTCAGAGCTACCGGCGCGACGGTCGTCGAATGGGATCTCGACCGCTCGCTCGGGCTGGTCCTCGACCGGGCACTGGGGGTGGTGGGCTGATGAGCACGCCCACGGCCCGCCCGCCGCGGACGAGTGCCCGCGCGCTGGCGGTGGCGACAGCGCTGGCCGTCCTCGTCCTGACGGCCCACGACCCGTGGGTGGCTGTGGGCGTGGTCGCTGGCGGGGCACTCGCGGCCGCTGTGGCCGTCTCGACGGGCCGATCCAGGCGGGCACTCGCGGCGGCGCTCCTCCCGGTCGGCGTCGTCGGCGCGCTCGGCGGGGTCGCGTTCGCGTCCCGGCTCGGGGCCACGACAGTCGTGCTCACGGGGATCGCCGTCCCGCTGGGGATGGCGCTCTCGGTCGTCGTCCTCGGCGGTGGCTCGGCCGCACAGCTCCGACAGACCGGCGCGCTGTCGGTGTACGCGGCGGCCGTCGCGGCCTGTGCCACGGGACTCGCAGTGTTCGCAGCATCGGTCGGCGGACCGGCGGCGACGGTCGAGCTACTGCTCTGGGCCACCGGGGAGGGGGCGTTCGGACTCGGACTCGCCGTCCTCGCCGCCGGCCTCGCAGTTGGCGGGGGGATCGCGACGATCCCACCGGCGGCGATCACCACGCGGCAATCCGAACAGGAGGCGATCCTGGCCCGCCGGACGGCTGCCGTGATCGCCGTACTCGCGTCGCTCAGCGTCGTCGTCCTGCTCGCGATCCTGCTCGTGATCACCCGGTTCCCGGTCGTTCCGGAAGTGCTCGGCGACTGGCTGGTCGGATCGTGGGCCGTCCGCGGCGTGCTCCTGGTGGTCGCCGCACTCGGCGTCGCGCTGGCGTTTCTCAACCTGGCCGCGCGCTCCTCGTGGTCCCGACCCCCGGATCCGCCCGATCCCGTGTTCTCTACCGTCTGCGGGACGGTCTGTGGCTTCCTGATCGTCGGCATGGCGATCGTCCTCGTCGGGCCGCCGACGATCGGCGAGTGGACGGCACTTCTGGCCGTCGCGACGCTCGTGTTCGTTGGGATCAGCTTCGTCCTGCGGATATACGCCGAACTGCTGGAGGATGGCGCCGGCCCGCCCGCGCGGACCGTCGTGGCGCTGGCGCTGTGCGCGAGCGGCGTCATCGCCGGTACGAGCGCCGCCCACGAGAGCGGACCCGCGACCGGGACCGACCTCGCCGGCGTGTCGGCACTGATCGCGATCGCGGCCGGCGTGTTCGTGTTCAGAGCGGGCCGATTCGGGCAGCGGCTCGGCGCCGAAGTCGGGAGAGCCGGCGCGACCCGCCGGCCCCAGCTCGTCAGGCTCGGCTGGTTCGGCGTCGTGACGGCCCTCGGGCTGGTCGTCGCGGCCGGCGGCCTCTGGATCGCGACCGTGTTCGCCCCGACGCTGTCTGTGCCGGCGGCGGCCGGCCTGCTGGCCGGCACCGTCGGGCTGTTCGCCGGGCTCTGGCTGCTGCTCCAGTGAGCGACCCGGTCGCGGGGACGGTTAGTCCTGTTCGGGCGGCTCCATCGACGGCACTTCGACGCGGTCGAGGACGCCGTCGATGACGTCGCGGCGGTCGACGCCCTGGACGCGCGCCTCGGGATCGAGGACGAGCCGGTGGGCGAGCGCGGGGACGGCGATGCGTTTCACGTCGTCGGGGACGACGTACTCCCGGCCGTCGAGGACGGCGCGGGCGCGGGTAATCTCGAACAGCCGCTGGACGCCGCGGGGGGAGACGCCGACGTCGACACGGCCGTCCGAGCGCGTCTCGCGGCAGAGCCGGCCGATGTACTCCCGCATCGGCCGCTCGACGGTAACGGTCTCGGGCGCCTGCTGCATGGCGAGCACCGTCTCGCGGTCGACGACAGTGCCGACGGTCGGGTCCGGCCGGTCGCGGTCGGCACGCCGGTCGATCAGCTCCTGGGTGCCCGCGGCGTCGGGGTAGCCCAGCGACGTCTTGACGATGAACCGGTCGCGTTGGGCTTCGGGCAGTTCGAACGTCCCCTCCTGCTCGACGGGGTTCTGCGTCGCGATGACGACGAACGGGTCGGGCAGTTCGTGCGTCTCGCCGTCGACCGTCACCTGGCCTTCCTCCATCGCCTCCAGCAGCGCCGATTGCGTTTTCGGCGGCGCGCGGTTGATCTCGTCGCCGAGCACGACGTTCGCGAAGATCGGGCCAGGCGTGAAGTGGAACTCGCCGGTGCCCTCCTCGAACACATACGAGCCGGTGACGTCGGAGGGCATCAGGTCGGGCGTGAACTGGATGCGCGAGAACTCGAGGCCGAGCGCCGTGGCGACCGACCGCGCAGTCAGGGTCTTGCCCGTGCCGGGGACGTCCTCCAGCAGCACGTGCCCGCGGGCGAGCAGCCCGGCGGTCAGGATCTCCAGGACCTCGCGATCCGCCACGACTGCCGTCAGCACCTCGTCGATGACGGTGTCGGCCTCCTCGGCGGCGTCCGTAACTGACATATCCGACCGCTACAGCGCCACGGACTTAAGCCGTGCTTCTCGTCTCTGCGTTGAAGTGAGTTCGAACGGCGGGACAACTCCAACAGCGTTTCGTCGGTGCCCGTCGTACGTCGTCTCAATGCTCCCGATCGACCCAGTCGCCGTCACGATTCTCCTGTTGGTGGCCGGGATCGTCGCGAGTTTCGTGCCGCTCGTCCCGGGCGGGGCAGTCTCGACGCTCGGGATCGCGTACTACTGGGCGGCGACGGGGGAACCCGGGACTGTCGCGTTCCTCGGGTTCGTGGGTCTCGGCGTCTCCACCGTTATTTTCGATCTCCTCGGTGACGCCATCTCGGCGCGCGTCGGTGGTGCGTCGACGCTCACGACAATCGTTGCAGCCGTCGTGGCGGCCGTACTCATGTTCGTGCTCGGTCCGCTCGGCGCCCTCCTCGGCGTCGTTGTCGTGGTCCTCTTGCTGGAGTACATCCGACACCGCGACATCCGCCGCGGCATCCGAACTGCGACGATCACAGCCATCGGAATGCTCGCTTCGACGGCGATGCAAGTCCTGCTCACCATCTCGATGCTCGTCGGATTTCTCTCCCTGCTGTGGCTGTAGCGCCGTAAACTGACCATCCGAGCGCTCGCCGGGGAAGAGCCAACACCGGATCCGTGTCCGAGACGACCGTCGCCGTCGACGGCTCTCCGGACAATCCGGCCGCGTGTATCCCAGCACGTTTATTGGTGGTCCGGGAGACGATTCAGGTATGCGACGCACGATCAGCACGGAGGAGGCACCGGCAGCGGTCGGCGCGTACAGCCAGGCGACCACGATCGACGACCTCGTGTTCACCGCGGGGCAGATCCCGCTGACACCCGAGGGGGATCTGCTCGACGGCGCGGACATCGACATCCAGACCGAGCAGGCGCTGGAGAACGTCGAGGCGGTGCTGGAGGCGGCCGGCGCAAGCATGGCCGACGTGCTGAAGATGACGGTGTACCTTGCGGACATCGACGACTTCGAGGAGATGAACGACATCTACGAGACGTTTTTCGACGAGGACCCGCCGGCCCGGAGCGCCATCGGCGTCGACGCACTCCCGAAAGGCGTCGGCGTCGAGATCGAGGCGATCGCCGCACGCTGACCCGAGGCGATGGATCCGCGGTACAAATCCGACCTGCTGTGGGGGGCGATCGGCGCCCTCTCCTTTCTGGTCCTGATCCAGGGGTACCATCTGGCGGGCGGCGCGTTCATCGGCGTCAGACTGATGGCTAGCGTCGCCGCCACAGTGTTCGGCGTCAGCGCGGTCGCGACCCACGTGCTGCGTCCACACGTCGCGCAGTGGAACGAAAGGACTTAACCACTCCCTGCCGCTACTGACGGGTGCGAGCCAGGATGGCCGAACGGTAAGGCGCACGCCTGGAAAGCGTGTTCCCTCTGGGATTCTGGGTTCAAATCCCAGTCCTGGCGTCTATAAAAAGGGTTCAATGCCTTCTTGCGCTTTGGATAAAAAATGACTCACCATCTCTCTGTCCACAGACGAGTTTTTTTCAGCCAACTTTACATTTCACACTCACTTCCCGTAGAACAGTGTGAATGGGACGGATTATTCGTCACTCACGTCGACCACAGCCGCCTCTTCAGGCGGGGCAATATCAATTTCCTCGGCCCCCTGCTCGATCTCCTCGACGGTCGTGCCCTCGGCGTCGGCGAGGAGCTCGCTCAACTCTTCGGGGGCGAGGGCGTTCTCAACAGGCGACTCGTGGCTCATACGTCTCTCTAATAGACTCAGCCTATTAAGTGTGCGTGTCAGGCGGCCGCCGTCAGGCCGCCAGTTCGGTGGTCGCCCCGGCGATCTGTCGCTTTCGAATACGTCGATGAAGTACTCGGCCTCTCGCCGGAGGTACTCGACACACGCTCGTATCACAGTGCCACGGCTCGGCGGGAGCGAGGAGTGAGGAACGTCCAGGTGGACGGTTGTCTTCCCGCGCCGGTCGACGTCGACGTGTAACCCCTCTCGGTAGACGTCGTGGCCAGTTACCGACGTTTCGTTGTGATCCATTCGAGCAATGACGCGCCACCGAACCGGGTCTGTCTCGGCCTGGTAGTGAAGTTGAACGAGAAACCGGGGGATGTGCCGGTGTTGCTGATCGAAGCCGACAGTGATGTGGCAGTCCATTCGCCCGGCTTGAACGTGACGTGTTTCGTCGTAGCCGGCCGGAACCGACGGGGCTGTCATGCGTTGCCCTCACTGGTTTCGTCGAGATACTCACGCCGGGCGCCCTCCGGCGCGTGCATCCAAGCGTCGGTGACGGGGTCGATATCGTGGCCATCCTCGTCGAAGACGCCGCTCTCCTCGCACTCCTCGAGGAACAGCCAGAGATCGAGTAGGTAGTTCCGATAGCGCCAGAGGTTCTTCTTGCGCTCGCGGTAGTTGCTCGCGACGGCGCCCGGGAGTGCATGACTCACCGCCTCACCGAGGGTCTCTTCGGCCTCCTGAAGTTGCCTCTCGGCACGCTGGAGCGCCGAGATCGCGTCGGCAGGCGTGGTATCGCGGTCGTTACTCATCGCCCACGACGCTCCAGGCGAGCGAGTTTCCGATCTTCTTACTTTCTACTTTCCCATCATCTTGGAGCTGTCTAAGCCGATAGTCTGCGCTCTGTCGGGCGACACCCACGGCTTCAGCTACTTCGCTCGTTGCCGCTGGTTCGTGTTCGCGGACGGCGTCGATGTATACCTCATCAGAGTATCGTTCACCGCTCGGGTCTCCCATGTGCCCTGCTTCGCTTTGCTCTCTCATAAATACTGCTATGGAGCAGAAAGACTTAAGTGTTTATGCTACATAGCATAAAGTAGAGACAGACCCGCTCCTCGGGGCGCTTCTTTTCAGGAAGTGTCCGGGTGCTGGAACACCCGAACGGGCTGTTTCGGAGGAAACAGCATGACGCACTACGCACCTACCGAAGTTGAAGGCACCGATGTCGAACCACGCACCGAGCGCTCTCTCACCGAATACATGACGGTTCTGCCGGAGGGCGGCGAGATCTACACGGTCGTCGGCGAGAACGGCAGCACGTACCGCGTCGACGGTCGCGAAGGGCGGTGTACCTGCCCTGACCACGAACACCGAGGCGTCCGGTGCAAGCACATCCGCCGCGTCGCCTTCGCGACGGGCGCGGTCCCGATCCCGGCGACGGTCGACGGCGTCGACGAGCTGCTCGGCGAGCACGTCGACGGCGAGCGCCAGGTCGTCGCGACGGACGGCGGTCAGATCGTTGAGCCTATCGGCGAGCGCGTTCGTGTGCCGGTCGACGGCGGCGTCCTGGTTTACGAGCGGCGAGAGGTCGGGAAGGAACTCGTCGGGTTCGAGAGCGTCGACGACTGGGACGGCGTCGCCGCGGCCCTTCGCGCTCGCGGGCTCGGCGTCGGGGCGATCCACCACCTGCCGGAGCTCGACGAATAGCCACGACCACCGCGCGGTCTGTCCCGCGCCGACCCCGGAACGGGGCGGTGGTCGTGGTGGGGTTAACCAACAGCCGGCGGTCCGTCCTCGGCTGTTGGTTAAGCATCCTCGGCCGGCGTCCCACAGAGGTCGAACGTATGCCAACCGACAACGACACCGACGACACTCGAAGCGAACAGCTCACACATCCAGACACCGCGATACCGATCGGCTCTCTTGGCGACGCCGAGGCACAGATTCACATCGACGAGGAAACGTACCGACGCCTTCGCGAAGAATACCGGCGCGTCGTCGAACACGGATATGGCGACGGGTTCAACACCTTCGTGTTCAACAACTGCTCGACCGACTGCTATGTCACCGTCAACGGCGAGCGCGTCGACCCCGACGCCGACGACGATCGGGGCGGTGACGACGCATGACGGGCGACGACGACACGCCCGAGCACGTCTCCGA
>PXSQ01000080.1:23257-25899 GCA_003022725.1 Halobacteriales archaeon SW_7_65_23
ACGCCCGCGTCGACGGCGGGAGCTGGCAGTGGTATCCAGAGCGGCCCGAGTCGGACGCTCACGCCGACGCCTACGAGCAGTACCGGGACGACCACCTGGCGGACCTGTCGACCACTCGGCCCGCGCCTCAGGATGTCTACGGCAACATGGTCGTGGTTCTCGACACCCTGCTGTTCGACGTACTTGAGGACGGCGTCGAGTACCGTTATCGCGTGGATGTCCCCCACAGCCAAGCGATATGTAGCGACAAGACCGACGACGAGACCGGGTTAGTCGCCGAGCGGACCGTCCCCGACGACCGTCTCGCTGATGGGATGCAACGGAGTGCCGACGCGCTCGACCACGCCGTCGCGTGGATCGACGTGATTTCCCCGCGGTCGTTCGACGACGTCGTCGACGCGACCGACGACCTGCTCGACGACGAGTAGCCCCCCGCCCCCTTCTCTGTTCGCGTCGACTACGCCGGACACCTACCCCTGTCGCAACGGGGCCCGATTCTCGACCGGCGCTTTGACATTGATCAGACTTCTTGGAAACATTTCCAGAATGTTGTCGCAACGACCCCGAGACCGTGGGGGTGCTGTGACCCTTGGGCCTTGACCGGGCTACCGACTCTCATGAACCATGACAGACGTCGCAACGACCTCGAGAGCGTGGCGAGTGTTGCGACGTTCATGATCAACGTCACGCGCCCCGTCTGACTGAGGGTGACAGGCCGACCGATCGCGCGCCGGCAGTCCGGCCAGCGGGACTCATTTACGGTCCTCCGGCAGCAGTGAGCCCTGTCAGACGTTCGTGCGTGCCTTCCGCCGGACGACTTTCGAGCCGCCGGCAACGCCCATGACGCAGTAGCGTAAACTGTCAGCACAATGATCATCGGCCGCGCTCTTGCCGACGTGGTCCTCCTTGTAGCCGAGCAACTCCCGAATCAGGTTCTGACACTGCTCTGAAACGAGAAGCCCGACGCGGGGGTTATTCTCGGCGCGCTCGGCCCGTTTCTCTTGTTCCGATTTTCCCCGATCGTTCCATGATATTGTTGGCGGAGCCTTCCCGCCGGACGTCTTGGCTGGGGCGTTGCCGTCCGCTTCGAATCGGTTCCGAACCTCGGCGATCCCGGTGTCGAGTGACTTGTCGGCCCCTTCGGTCGACCACCCGGCACGCTTGAACCGCTCCTGGTCCGACGGCTCGTGTTCCGCGTAGATGGTGCCCTTTGGCTTGTCGTTGTGTTCCAGCCACGCGATTGCGTCCTCAACGTGGCTCCCGCTCTGGTAGAACTCGTCGAGAACGACGAGCTGACCGTAGTTCGTTTTCCCCACTTCCAATAGCACACGCGGGTCGTTCCAGCCCGCGTCGTAGCCGTAGACACGCCAGTCGTCGACGACCTCGCTCCGAAGTTCCCGGACGCGTCATTTACCGTCGAGGGTGATGGGGAAGTCACGGCGGCCGTCGGAGGGAGTTTCAGGCGCGCCGTCGAAGAACTCGTCGAAAACGCCGCGAAGCACGGTGGCAATACACCCACAGTGACGGTCACTGTCGAAGCCGTTCCGAACGCCGCCGAAGTGCGCATCGCCGACGATGGTCCGGGGCTGGACGAGGCAGAACGCGAAGTGCTCGCCACGGGGACCGAGACGCCGCTGATTCACGGGAGCGGACTCGGGCTGTGGCTCGTTTACTGGATCGTCTCCAGGCACGATGGAGACATCGAAACGGAGACGACCAGCGACGGCACCACTATGACGCTCTCGGTGCCACGGTCGCCCGAGGTAGAGACCCAGCAACAGGTCGCCGAACTCAGGGAGGCCCGTGACCGGTATCGGGCCGCCTTCGAGAACGCATTCGAAGGGATGATCATTCTCAACGACGAGGCCCGGATCGTGGCCGCCAACCCGGAAGCGGCGACCATTCACGGCTCGGACAGACGAGACCTGCTCGGGCGCTCGATACGGGAGTTCCTGCCCGAGGGGTTCGATTTCGAGAGTGCGTGGGGGGAGTTCAAAACGGCGGGGGCGGAACGGGACACGGTGACGATTGTCGGAAGCGATGGCGTGGAGCGCCCGGTGGAGTACGCGGCGACGGCCGACATCGTTCCGGGCCAGCACCTGGTCACCCTCAGAGACGTCATTGACCGAAAGCAGCGCGAACAGCAGCTCCAGCAGGAGCGCGAGCGGTTCGAACGCCTCCTCGAGACGAGTCCGGCCGCCATCACGGTCCTCGACAGGACCGGGAGTATTGTCCGGGCCAACGACCGGGCCGAAGCGGTGCTCGGTCTCAACAAATCCGAGATTACCAGCCGCCACTACGACGATCCCGAGTGGGAGATCGTCGATGCCGCGGGCGATCCGCTTTCGTCCGAGAAGCTCCCGTTCCGGCAGGTGATCGAGACCGGCAGGCCAGTCTACGGATACGAGCACGGCATCAGGCGACCCGATGGCACTCTCCGGTGGTTGTCAATCAATGCAGCCCCGATGACAACCAGCGAGGGCGACCTCGAACGCGTCATCGCAGTCATTACTGATCGTACTGATCACCAGGCGGGGGAGAACGAACCCTCTGTCCAGTAGCAGGACGGAAGCAGCCGGCCCCCTCATAGTGTCCATCTCGACGTCCTGCGAGAGGTCGCGCCGGGACGCGGCTCGCCAGCG
>PXSQ01000080.1:26132-27364 GCA_003022725.1 Halobacteriales archaeon SW_7_65_23
GGCAGACGAGCGTATCGCCGCCGGCGACCTCGTGGTGATCACCGAGGAGAGCCACGGCAAGTCCCTCGCGATCGGCCGCGCACAGGTCGACGGCGGCGGGATGGTCGGCGAGGAGGGCCAGGTCGTCTCCTCGCTCCACCACGTCGGCGACGACCTCTACGAGCTGTCGATCTGACGGGGGTGTCTGACGTAAAGCCTAAGCGCCCGGCGCCCGGGGGTCGTGGTATGGGACTGATGAGCAAAATTTTCGGGGACGGTGCCACCCGACAGACCGGCGACTACGTCGAACTGGACGCAGACGACCTCGCTGTCGACGACGCGAGCGCGAAGATGCAGATGCGGATCGCCAACATCGGCGACAAGTCCGACGTCATCGAGATCAAAGACGAGGTGTACGACGGCAACATCGTGATCGCCGATATCACCCGCCACAGCACCCAGGACCGGACGATGGAACACATCACCGACGAGCTCAAGCAGGTCGCTCGCGAGGTCGGTGGCGACATCGTGCAGAAAGACGACGATCAGCTGATTATTACGCCGACGGATGTCCGGATTAACCGGGAACGGCTCGGGCGATAGGATCGGGCGATTTTCATCGAGTCGCGGCGCGCCTTGGCGTCGCGACCTGTCGCTTCCTCCAGGAAGTCGTTTTTGAGGCTCACGGCCTCTTCGGCGGCCTCGACGTCGCCCGAGGCGATGACCTCCTCGGCGGGCCGTTCCTCGATGTCGAGCGCGACCTTGTTCTTCTTGCCGCTGTACTCGACGGTCCCCACCGTGACGCGCTTGAACACCGCGTTGCTCGGCTCCTCGACGACGTAGAGCTCGCTGCCCTTGTACTCCTCAGTTCCCGAGATGGGGCCGAAGTAGTCCTCGACTGTCGCTTCCATGGCCTCGATGCGATCGTCGAGATACTCGCCCCGGCGCATCTTGTATTCACGCATGGAGGGACGTTAACCCGGCTTGGGTCTTACGTCTTTCGTGCTACTTGTGCCCGTGTGTCCGGTTGTCGACCGGCAGGCCGTCCGACTCGACCGGGTGTCGCTCGTCCGGGCCGTTCGTCTCCGGCGCTTCGGAAAACAGGCAACGATCGGGCGTCATACTGGTGGCTGTACGTACGTGAAAACTCGAACTGAGAATCCAGGCGGAAAGAGTCTGTCTCCGCAGATAGACAGCCAGACGTGATTCAGGTACGCCATGCCGTCCCAACTCCCGTTTTCGGGCCATGACAC
>PXSQ01000081.1 GCA_003022725.1 Halobacteriales archaeon SW_7_65_23
CCATCCCGGACGACGCAAGTAACGCAGGGAGCGAAGCGACCGAGTAACGCAGCGAGTCCCGGATGGTCGAGCGGGCGGGGGCTTTCAAGACGCAAGGGACAGTGAGAACTGGAACGACTGCTCCAAGAAAGCGGGCGGGGGCTTTCAGCACGCAAGACGCCACGATAGTAGTTCGTTAAATTCCTAGAGAGCGGACGGGGGCTTTCAGCACGCAAGGCACTCCGGTAGCAATCCCTCTCATTCCTAGCGAGGGGGCGGAAAAATCACCAGAATATCAGCACCCACCACCCCAAAACAGCACCATCCGCTCTCACCCGTCGAACCCGAACACGGACTGCAGTTCGGCTTCGATCTCGGCCTGGTACCGATCGAGCACCGCCGAAAGCGTCTCGTCGTCGACGATCACGCCGGAGAGCTCCCGGTCCTCTGGCAGTTCGACGCGGAACTCGCCGTCGCCCTCGTAGAACGGCTCGCTCTCGGCGAGCAGCTGCTGGTCGATGGCGTGGACCACCTCGGAGTTGTAGGCGTCGTTCATTGTCTCGAACGCCTGGCGGTAGGCTCGCTGGAGCTCCGGGAAGTAGTGCTCGTACTTGTCCTCGAACTTCTCGGGATCGAACTCGGTCATCGGTGGAGGTAACGGACCGACCGGCAAATCCCTATTGCTTCGGCTCCAGCAGCGTCGGACGGAGACATCCCCTCCTCGATCCGGCACTGTCAGCCACTATTTCGAGGGGTTCTGGCTCTGCTTTTGCGGGAGGTAGATCGTGATGTAGCTGACGAACACGACGCCGAGCACGCCGCCGGCGACGAGCCAGTAGACGATGTCGACGGCACGCAACGCCGACAGGAGCGCAGTGAGGCCTGGCTGGCCGTCGACCGCGGCTACGTACTCCCTCGTCCCCGGCCGACTTACCCTTTTCTCCGCGTCTGCCCGCTCTCGCCCGCTCCGGCCTCCGTTCGTCCGGCTTCCGGCGCCCGGCCGGAACCAACAGGTTGGGGAAACACATTCAGGGGTCGCCGCTGAAACGGGTGGTATGCAGTCCGACCTGGCGCACGCTCGACACTCCGGGGTGGCAGCGCGATGGTGATTGATCCGAGCGTCGACTCGCCGGCGTTTCTCGCACTGCTCGGCGTGCACATCCTCGCCGGACTCGTCGCGCTGGGTGCCGGACTCGTCGCGATCACGACGACGAAAGGCGGCCGACGACACAACGCAGCCGGCAGGCTGTACGTGCTGACGATGGTGGGCGTCGTCGTGACCGCTGTCCCGCTCGCGATCTGGGTGGGGAACTGGTTTCTGCTTGCGATCGCGGTGTTCAGCGGCTACCTGGTGTTCGGCGGCTACCGGGTGATCCAGCGCCGGCGAGCCGGCCTCACCGACCCGACGGTCCGCGACTACGCCGGCCACGGGACGATGCTCGCGGCCGGGGCGACCATGATCGCCGGCGGCGGCTGGCAACTCCTGCGCGGGCCCGTCGGCCTGGCACCCGCGCTCGTCGTGTTCGGCGCTATCGGCTGTAGCCTCGCGGCCGTCGCGTTGCGAGAGACGCGCCAGCCGCCCGCCGAGCAGCCACCCTGGGTCGGCACCCACATCACGTTCATGGGCGGCGGGTACATCGCGACCGTCACCGCGACCGTCACGGTCAACCTCACTATGCTCCCGCCGCTTGTCCGCTGGCTCGGCCCGACGGCGGTCGGCGTCCCGCTGATCGTCTACGCCACGCGCACCTACGTCCCGCGGTTCAGCCGGCCCGACCGGACGGACGACAGCGGGCCCGACCCGACAGATCAGTGACCGCGCTCGCGAGCCGCCGGCTTCTCGGGTCGCGGGAGGTCCTCGATCGCGGGATCGATCGCGAGGTACTCCTCGACAGCCCGGAGCGCGTTCGTCGCGGTCACACCGTCGTGCTGGCCGATGCCCAGCACCGCCCCGACGTCCCGGCTCCGGAGCGTCCCGGCCTGGATCTGTGGCCAGCACTTGACGGCCTGTGCGAGCGCGAGCGCGCCGTGGCGCCGGACGAGCTTCCGGACGGCGTAGTTCTCGAGCTGGACGGCCATGACTGCCGCGACGCCGGGCGTGACGTGGACTCCCTCGACGACGTCGTGGATCGGCTCGGTCTCGTAGCCCTCCCCCGTCTCGTGTACGAGGCCGTGGGCGTGCAGGCGGTCCACCGCGAACCGCGCCTGGCGTTCGTTCTGGCCGACGGCCTCGACGTACGTGGCGACCGTCGCCGGGCCGTGTCTGAACAGCCACGCGTACGCGTGGCAGGCGTCCGGTTCGTCGAGCAGGAACGCAGCCGGCGAGCGGGTCCGGTCTGATCGGAGATCGGCGTTTCCGAGCGACATGCACCTCGCTCTTCGACTGGAGGGTGTTAACTCTTTCATCCGACTCGGCAGATTCGCGGCCGCGGTTCGTGCCCGGCGCTGCCCCTGCCGGTACAGCACCAGCGTAAAACTGCCCTGACACCAGGCTTTATGTCCAGTGTTGACATTCACCCAACGAACGGATGGTCCCAGATCAACTCCCCGAACAGCTCCGGTCGTACCAGGAGCAGTTCAACGAGATCGACGCGGCGATCGCCGGGGCGATGGACCGGTGGAGCATCCCCGTGTTGCGGGTCGCAGTCTCGGTCGTCTTCATCTGGTTCGGGGCGCTGAAGGTGTTCGACGTCAGCCCGGCGGCCGACCTCGTCTCGCGGACGGTGTACTTCTTCCCGCCGGAAGTGTTCGTCCCGATCCTGGGGGTCTGGGAGGTTGTGATCGGGATCTGTCTGCTGTACCGCCCGCTGATCCGGCTCGGGATCTTCCTGCTGTTCCTGCAGCTTCCCGGCACCTTCCTGCCGGTGATCCTCCTCCCAGAGGTCGTGTTCCAGACGTTCCCCCACGCCCTGACGGTCGAGGGGCAGTACATCGCCAAGAACCTGGTTATTATCGGCGCTGCGCTGGTCATCGGCGGCAGCGTCCGTAGCGAGTAGCTGCCGGTCCACCCGCGACGGCTGGGGTGTCACCCCTCCAGCTGCTCGGCGACGAGGGCGTCGGCTTCCGCGACGAAGGACTCCTCCTCCCCGGCGGGGATCGTCGCGCCGGCGGCGATGTCGTGGCCGCCGCCGTCGCCGCCGACCGCCCGCGATGCCTCGCCCATCACCGCCGAGAGGTCCAGCCCCTGCCCGACGAGCCGGCCGGTCCCGCGCGAGGACACCTTCGTCTCCTCGTCGTTCTTGCGGGCGAACGCGAGGATCGGCCGGTCGGGATCGACGCCGTCGACGCCCAGGGCCATCCCCGCGACGATGCCGACGATGGTCTCCCGGATCTCCTCGCCGGCGTCGAACCACTGGACGTACTCCTCGCGCTCGACGCCGGCCCGTTTGACCGTTTCCAGCCCCTCCGAGAGGTTCCGCCGGTGGTTCGCAAGCAGCCGCCGCGCGCGGTCGAACGCCGCCTCGCGGTCGCCGAGACAGACCGCCAGCCCGACATCGGCCCGTTCGTAGCGGGCCGTCGCGTTCAGCAGCGTCGAGAACTCGCTGGCGTCCCGCAGCTCCGTCCCCGGCTGCTCGCGCGTGAGCGTGTACGTCGTCCCGACGAGGCGCTCGGCCTTGTTCGCGGGCACGCCGCGCGTGATCGCCCGCTGGAGCAGCGCGCTCGCGACTGTCCGTTTCTCCTCATCGGAGAGGTCGACCCAGCGCCGCCAGTCGCCGCTGGCCTGCAGCTCCACCGGCAGGTCCTGCAGGAACGAAACCGCCCCCTGCTCGTCGTTGGTGATCCCCGGGATCCGGACCTCGCTTGCGTACTCAAGCAGCTTCGGCAGCGGTCGCGTCTGCTTGCCGTACAGCGCCAGGTCGGTCCCCTCCTTGAGGACGCCCGCCTCCGCACCCTCCTCGACGATTGCCCGGTTGGCGCCGACGAGTTTGCCGTCGACTGCCTGCATGTCGCCGACGGCGCCGACGACCGCCAGCGCCGCCAGATCGCGGTTGTCGGACTCGGACTCCCCGTCGTCGGCGGCTGCGAGCGCTCGCGCGAGTACGTACGTCGCGCCGGCGCCCGACAGCTCCGACGCGCCGTCGATCCCCTCCAGTAGCGGGTTGAGGTGGGACTCGGTCGTCGCCTCCGCGGGCTGGTGGTGGTCCGCGATCACCGGCTCGAAGTCGCCGGCGTCCTCGTGGGCCGCGATGGCGTCGAGCTGGCCGCTCCCGAAGTCGGTGAACAGCACCGTACCGAACTCGCGGGCAGCGAGGTCGGCGATCTCGGCGTCGTCGAGCTGCTTTTTGAAACACACCTCGTGGGTGATGCCCGCCCGCGCCAGCCCCGTCGACGCGATCGCAGCGCTGGTCAGCCCGTCGGCGTCGATGTGTGAGGCGAGCAGGACGGCGTCAGCCTCGCGCAACCGGCGAGCGCAGGCCGCCGCACGCGCGTCGAGTTCCGGTACCGGTCCCATTATCTGGCGTTGGCGCGGCTTCCGACTTAAGTTTCCGGACCGACGACCGCCACCCGCGGGAAACCGGCTGTCAGCGGCGCCGCATGGCGACTGCCGGCGGGGAAATCCGACACCACAATTCTACTCTCTGCGCACGCGTCCGCGAATCAGTTACGGATTCTCTTGCTTGAGCTCTTTTTTCTCCTGCTCAAGTTGATCAACACGATCTTCGAGAGCAGTGAGTCGTTCAAGCAGTTGCTCCACTTTCTCGTCAGTGACCATCGTAACTCCCCTCGACCAGTGCAGACGACGCGGGACGGTCTCCCAGCCGGAGACCGTCCCTCGGAGAACACCCTGTCGTCTGCATTGCTCTACCGTCAGGTCAGGAGCAACTTACGAGAGAGTGGCGAAATCGTTGTGGGGCTAAACACGTACCAGTTACTTATATCGGTATAAATTATTTGGTCAGAAAAATTTATTCAATTCCGCACTCAGCATTAGATGCGAACGACAGCGTGACAGGTACGGGGGGTACTGCCCGGCCACGACCAGAGGTATCCATGCGCGCAGACACTGCCAGCAACACGACCAGGTGTACCGAATGTGGGGGCAAGGTGCGGACGATCGGAGCCGAGGAGGTGTGCAACCGGTGTGGGCTCGTGCTCGCCGAGCAGGGGATCGACCACGGGCCCGAGTGGCGGTCGCTCGACGACGAGGTCGACCGGCGGGCGAGCGGTCGACGGTCGACGCCCGATCGCGCCAGCTCTTCCGGATGCGCCGCCAGCATAGGCGTGCCCAGATCGGATCCAAGCGCGAGCGCAACAGGGTGTACGCGTTCACCGAGATCCAGCGGCTGACCGGCGCGCTGGGGCTCCCCCGGTCGCTCGACGAGGGGGCGTGTGCGCTGTTCGAGTCCGCCCAGCGCGAGGAACTGCTGTACGGACGGACAATCGAGGGATTCGCCGCAGCGGCGGTGTACGCGACCTGCCGGGCGCGCTCGATCGCGCGAACCATGGAGGAGATCAGCGCTGTCGCAAAGGCGGACAGACGCGAACTCAAGACAGCCTACGACGCACTGAACCGCGATCTCGGCCTCAGCGTCGGGCCGGTCGATCCGGCCGAGTTCCTGCCGCGGTACGCGTCACGGCTCGATCTCGAGCCCGCTGTCGAGCGCAGAGCTCACGAGTACGCCACGGCGCTACACGAACACGGCAAACTGTGTGGCAAGAAACCCAGCGGCGTCGCGGCCGCCTGTCTCTACAGAGCGGCCGCCGACCTGGAGGTGACACTCACCCAGCAAAACGCCGCCGACGTCGCGAACGTCTCCCGGATGACGATCCGCTCGACGGTCGAGCAACTCGACTCGCTCCCGTCGGCGTAGTACCTCGGAGAAGAAATTGAAGAACTCGTAGATGCAGGAAGTCCCCGGCTGTCATCGGCGGCGGAGCCGCCGATTGCTCGGGAAGCTCCGCTTCCCGGTGCTCGACTCGGGGGCACCGGCAGATTCCCTTCGGTCGTCTGCCGAGGTCACGCTTGCTTCGCTCGCGTGACCCTCGCTGCGCGCTTCGCTCTCCGCCTGGCGAACGAAGCGTAGCGAAGTGAGCGCAGTTGAGCGACCTGGGGCGTTCTCTGTCTCGGACCTGCTGTTTCATCTCTCCCAGATTCCTCAATAGCTTCTGTGAATTACCAGTTATTCGCGGTTCGAGCCCCGCCGCAGCGTCAGCGACGGCGGGGCACCGTCGTCGGTCCCGCCGTTCTCGTCACCGTTGCCGTCGTCCTCGACGCTCGCTGACTCGGACTGTTCGTCGCCGTCGACGCGCGCGCTGTACGTGATCGACTCCGCGTCAGCGACGGGTGCAGTCGCGGTGACCTCGGTCGTCTCGCCGCCGGCGAGCGACACCGTCTCTGTGGCGACAGTCTCGCCGCCGACGGTGATCTCCAGCTGGGTCGTCCCCTCCATCTCACCGGTGTTTTCGACGGTTGCGGTGATTTCGATCGTCCCGCCAGCCTCGACCGACTCCGGGCCGTCGAGCGCCGCGACGCTGAACGACGCGGGAGCAACGACGTCAGTCGTGGCACGCTCACTGGAGTCACGGTACGCGACAGTGTGTTCGACGGACTCTCCGGCCGAATCCGGCGCGGTTTCGGTGAATGTGACCGTCGAACTCCCGGGTTCGAGAGTCACGACCCGCTCCTGTTCGTCGTCGCCGACCGCATATGTGATCGCGATAGCCAGCTCGACGTCGACCTCGTTCTCGAAGGACGCCTCGATCTCGTACACCTCGCCGGCAGTGACGGCGTCAGGTGCGGTGACGTCGTTCAGCGTGACGGCCGTCCCGTAGACGACCGTGAGCGCTCCGACGTCGGTCTCGCCGACGCTGACATCGTACTCGCCGGGGCCCTCGTCGACGTTCCAGCCGAGGGTGACCGTCTCCTCGTCGTCGGCCGCGACCGTCACCGTTTCGTTGACGACTTCCTCGCCCTCGACAGTCACCGCGACGGGGGCGGAGCCGGGGACGTCACCGGGGTTCTCGAGTGTCGCCACGACGGCCGCCCCGGAGCCCGAGACGGTGCCCTCGGCGGCGAGGGTGGCGTTGACCAGCGAGACCGCCGCCGGCGCCTGCACCGCGATCGTCGCGCTGTCGCTGAACTCGCCGACGGAGGCCGTCACGTCCGTCTCGCCGGCGGCCCGCGCTTCGATGCGGCCCTCCTCGACAGTCGCCACGCTGGTATCGACGTCGTAGCTCGCCGTTTCCGACGCGGTCACCGTCCGTCCGTCGTTGAGGTCGACCGTGACGGTTGCCCGCGTCACGTTCCCGGCGACGACCGGCGAGTCGGCGATCGCCAGTTCTGCGCCACGGAGCTGCCAGTCGAACACCGGGTAGCTGTCGGTGGCCGTCCAGGTCGCCTCGTCGTAGAAGTCATGCTCTGTGGCTGCGAGGCCGGTCAGCTCGTCCGTGGACGCACCCTGGATCGCGGCGGAGCCGCCGCCGATCCCGTTTTCCTGGCCAGTGGCGTCCCTGTCCCAGGGAAGATCCGACGGCGATGGGCCCCCGAGTCGCCCGATGACCCCGCCGACGTTGAACGTGCCCTCGACCGGCCCGGCGGCAAACGAACTGCTCGCGTCGACCTGGAGGTGGCCGACCAGCCCGCCGACGTTCCCGTTGCCGTCCACGTGACCCGTCGCGTACGTCGTTTCGATCAATTCGTCGCCGGCGTCCGGCCACGAATACCCGACGAGTCCGCCCACGCTGTTCTCCCCGGAGACGTTTCCGGTGGCGTAGGAGTTCGTAACCGTCCCGTGGAGCGTCCCGATCAACCCGCCGACGTTTCGCGTACCGCTGACGGCCTCTACCGCGTACGACCCGGTGACGTCACCGCCGTTGTCACCGACGAGCCCGCCGACCGCCTCCGTCCCGCTGACGGTCGCCCGGGACGTGCTTTCGGTGACCGTCCCGTCGTTGACCCCGGCGACGCCGCCGACTGCGTTCCCGCCCGAGACTTCGCCGCTCACCGAGACGTTCCGGATCGTTCCCTCGTTGGCGCCGACTACGACGGCCGTGTGCCGAACGCCGTCGATCTCCGCTGCCTCGAACGCGACGTTCTCGACGACGCCGGTTGACTTCCCGATCACCGCCTCGTTCTCGGACGACCGATCGATCGTCAGCCCGCGGATAGTGTGCCCCTGTCCGTCGAGCGACCCGGTGAAGCTGGTAGCGACCCCGGGTCCGGCAGTCCCGATCGGCTCGAAGCCGTCGCCCCCGTTCCAGTCGCCCGTCTCACTGGCGTCGATGTCGTTGCCGAGCTCGTAGTGTGCGTCGAGATCGTCCTCCATTGCCTGTAACTCCTCGGCGTCTGTGATCACGTAGGGATCGTCCGCAGTCCCCGACCCCTCCATCTCCTGGAGCGTCGACCCGCCGGTAACTATCCCCATTCCGGCGGCGACGAACCCCAGCGCAAACAGACACCCCAGAACGACCGTCGCGGTAGTTCTTGCCATTTCACCACCAAGTGAGGGCGGTGTGGCTAAAAACTCCGTCGCTCATCCCGATGAGTAATAACCCGAGTTCAGACGAGACGGATGAGCTGTCGAGAGTACGAATTTTGAACTGATTTGAGTCGAGTTACGGCTCATCGGGATGAGCGAAGAATTACAGCCACCAGTATGAATTGCCACCTGATCGCGCTCCACAACGCACATGAGCCACCTCCACGAGTCGAGGATATGGAGACGACGCGGCACTTCGTGGCGACAGTTTACGTCGTCAACGACGGGGCGGTAGCGTTGCACGAGCACGACCGACTCGGCATGTGGCTCCCCCCAGGCGGCCACGTCGAACAGGACGAACTCCCCCACGAGGCGGCCAGGCGGGAGGTCCGTGAGGAACTGGGGCTGGATGTCGAGCTGGTCGCCCCCGTCGACGACCTCCAGTCGCCGACTGCCCTGTCGATCCCGAAGCCCCAGCACTTCCTGCTGGAAGATATCAACGTCTGCGACGGCGAGGTCGGCCACCAGCACGTCGACTTCGTCTACTACGGGACGGTCGGGAGCCGCGACCTGGACCCGGCGCCGGGCGAAGCTGCCGCCGAGGAGTGGGAGTGGTTCACCGCGGCGGCGCTGCAACGGCGGGCCGACGACCTCGAACCGGACGTCGTCGAGGCGGGCCGGCGGGCGATCGACGCCGTCTGAATCGGCCGATTCGTCGGGGTGTTCCGCGGCTATACCTCTTTTCACTAATTGCTGGCTCATACTGTCGAACGTAACTCTGTGTCACATCGTGACACTCTCCTGGCTGTATTCGCACGGGTGGACGGCTGAACGTGACGCGTGACTCCACGAAATTACGTCCGACAGTATCAGAACTGTTGTGAGCGCTGCTGGCTCCATCCACTGCGTTGATGGAGAACGCTCCCGGCGCGCACTTGCCAGCAAGCATACTTTCAGAGCGGACTACTAACTTGCCTGTATGGTATCGGTCTCCGACACACGGAGGTTCGTGAAACGGGTCTACACGAACTTCTCCGAAAAGAACGTACCGTTCATGGCGGCGGGCATCGCGTACAGCGCGTTCATCTCGCTGGCACCGCTTTTGATCCTCCTCTTTCTCGTACTCGCCCTGGCTGGTGGTGGCTTGGAGACCCGGATCGTCGAGGTCGCCAATCAGCGGCTGCCAGGACCGATCGCGGATGTCGTCCAGCAGATGTTCCAGGAACAATCCGGCGTCAGCAGCGCCTCGGCCGTCGGGCTCGTCGTCCTGGTCTGGGGGGCGCTGAAGATCTTCCGGGGTCTCGACACGGCGTTTTCGGAGATCTACGAGACCGTCGACGACAACTCGTTTCTGGACAAACTGGGGGACAGCGTCGTCGTCCTCTTCGGTCTCGGGATCGCGGTGATTGCCACGGTCGGGACGAGTGCCGCGTTTGCCGCCTTCTCGGGCGTGATCCCCTTCACCGGGCTCATCACGCCACTGGTGTTGCTCAGCGGACTCATCGTCGCGTTCCTCCCGATGTACTACGTCTTCCCCGATTGCGAGCTGGGCGTACGGGATGTCCTCCCCGGCGCACTGTTCGCCGCGGTCGGCTGGACGGCGTTCCAGAGCCTCTTCCAGGCGTACCTCGCGTTCTCCGACCCCGGATCGGGGAGCTTCGCCGGCAGCATCATCGTCGTGATCACCTACCTCTACTTCTCGGCGCTCGTCCTCCTCCTCGGCGCCGTCGTCAACGCAGTGATCGGCGGGCACGCCTCGGGCCGGCCCGGCGGCGTCGGCGAGGGGGCCAGGCCACACCAGTTGCGGCGCGAGGCGTCGCTCGACCGGGCGGAACTCGACACCTACCTCCGAACGTTGCGCGATCGACTCACGAGCAGCTCCGACAGAGACAGACCCGTCGAGGGACGGTTGTACCCGAAACCCGACGGTAACGTCCACATCGTCGAATACGTGATCGAAGACGACGACGAGGGCCGCCGGTGGACGGTCGAACTCAGTTGGACGCCCGCCTCCGATTCGCGGATCGACCGGTCCGAGGAACTGGTCGCTGGCCCGGCCGAGGACGAACGCCAGTAGCGGTTTGAAACTGAAAAACAGCCGATCTCGCCCGGTGATCTCAGCTTCCAGACGTCCAGTCCCTTTTCGGTCCGGACGATCACGCGACGGCCTCGGCTGCGGTTCGCGACCGGCTCCAGGGGCGGGATCTCGATCCGGACAGCCGCCGGGGCGCTGTTCAGCCTGATACTGATTGTTGTGAGTCTTTACCGCCGGGGAGTCACAATTCGTGGGCTCCAGCCCGCGAACCAACCGTTCACGTGAGGTGGTCACGAAAATAATCAGTATGAGTGCGGGTCTGCTTCGGACCAGCACTGACTCGACGCAGACTGCCGCCAGCAGAGGGCCGTTACGTGCTCCGCCAGGGCAGGCGGTCGCGGGTCGACTCGCGGCGGTGCTCGAGTACTGACTCCGCCCAGGAGAGCGCATCGTTGAGCACCTCGGTCGGGTCGTCCTCGAACTCGAACTCGGCCACGTGGTCGAGGTCGGCGTCCTCGTGGCCGCCGATCACGTGGGTCGTCTGCCGGTTGCGGTCGGCGGGCACCAGCCGCGCGAGGACGTTGTTGTGGGCTTTCGCCGTCTCGTACTCGGTCAGCCGCTGGGACGGGTCGCGGTCGATCAAAATCGAGAACCGGGAGAGCATCATGTACGTGGCCGTGTTCCCTTCCTCGGTCCGGCCCTCGATCGCCGGCAGTTCGTCGGCGATCCGGGCGTTGTAGCCGTGGTCGGCCAGCTCGTCCTGAACCGCCTGCAGTTCCGCGGTGTCGGCGTCCGCGCTCGACGTCAGCAGCACCGATTGGTCGACAGTGTCGAGCACCGCATCCAACGCGTCGACGAAGGCGTCACGCTGGGCCTCGTCGACGCCGAGCGCGCCGAGGTAGCCCGCGTCGGCGATCCCCCGCAGCGTCTCGACCTGGGTCCGCAGGTCCTCGCGGTCCTTGGGCTGGCCCCAATACTCCCGGAGCTTCGGCCGGTCGTCGATCGGCTCGACGTCGATCGGCTCCTCGGAGTGGCGGATCGCCTCCAGTGACGCCTGCGCGCTCTCGATCGTCGAGAAGTAGGTGATCGTCTCCTCGACGCACACCTCCAGGACGTCGCGCTCCCGGGAGATCACGAGGTCGATCTCGCCGTCGCGCAGCGCCTGCTTGACCGCGTCGGTGTCCGGGTAGTCGTCCAGCTCCTGCACGTCGAAGAACTCCTCGAAGCCCGCTACCGGCAGGTCGATGATCGCCGTGCCCTCCAGCGGGATCGGCTTGCCGACGCACATCTGGGCTTTCTGGTAGGCCTTGCCGAACGTATCGGCGGTGCCCATCACCTCGCCGGTCGACTTCATCTCCGGGCCGAGGCGCGGATCGCTGCCCGGCAGGCGGTCGAACGGCAGGACGACCTCCTTGACGCTGACCTGCTCGGGGATCTGCTCCTCGTAGTCGAGTTCGTCGAGGCTGGCACCGGCCATCACCTTCGCTGCGATCTTGGCGATCGGGACGCCCGTCGCTTTCGAGACGAACGGCACCGTCCGCGAGGAGCGGGGGTTGGCCTCCAGCACGTACACCTCGCCATCCCTCACGGCGAGCTGGACGTTCAGCAGGCCCACTGTATCGAGCGCCCGGGCGATGTCCTCGGTGACCTTGCGCACGCGGCGGTTGACCTCCCGGCCCAGCGAGCGCGGCGGGATCATACACGAGGAGTCGCCGGAGTGGATGCCGGCGGTCTCGACGTGCTCCATCACGCCGCCGATGAGGACGTTCTCGCCGTCGGAGACGGCGTCGACATCGAGTTCGACGGCGTCGGCGAGGAACTCGTCGATCAGGATCGGCTTGTCCGGCGACACCCTGACCGCTTCCTCGATGTACGTCTCGAGGTCCTCGTCGTTGTAGACGACCTCCATCGCGCGCCCGCCGAGCACGTACGAGGGCCGGACGAGCACGGGGTAGCCGATCTCGTGAGCCAGTTCCAGCGCTTCCGCCTTGCTCGTGGCGGTGCCGCCGTCGGCCTGGGCGATCCCGAGGTCGTCCATCAGGCGGTTGAACCGGTCGCGGTCTTCCGCGAGGTCCATCGCGTCGACGGAGGTGCCGAGGACCTCGCAGTCGAGGCCGCGGCGCTGTAGTTCGTCCTCGAGCGGGCGGCCGATGTCGACGCTGGTCTGGCCGCCGAACTGGACCATGACGCCGTCGGCGTTGGTCGCTGCGATCACGTCGGCGACCTCCTCGGCGGTGATCGGCTCGAAGAACAGGCCGTCGGAGGTGTCGTAGTCCGTCGACACCGTCTCGGGGTTGTTGTTGACGACGTGGGCGTCGATGCCCATCTCCCGGAGCGCGTCGATGGCGTGGACCGAGCAGTAGTCGAACTCGACGCCCTGGCCGATGCGGATCGGGCCGCCGCCGACGACCACGACGCTCTCGACGTCGCGGTCGACCCTGAGTTCGTCGCGGTTCAGGCCCGAGATGGGATCGCGGGCGGAGTAGTAGTACGGCGTCGACGCCCGGAACTCGCCGGCGCAAGTGTCGACCAGCTTGAAGTCCCGGTCGGAGGTTTCGGCGTCGACCTGCTCGACGGTGACCGCGCCGCCGTCGGTCGCGGCGGACTCCTCGACGGCGTCGGAACCGCTCGGCGTACCACTCCCGGATCTCCGTGAGTTCGACGACCTCCTCGACGCTGTACCCGCGGTCGAACGCCTCGAACATCGCGTACGGGCGGTCGGGGGTCGGCGTCGCCAGGTAGTCCGCTTCGAGTTCCGCGTCGCTGACCTTCCCCCAGTCGACGGCGGGGTCGTACTCCGAGGAGCGCAGCGCCTTCAACAGCGACTCCTCGAACGTGCGGCCGATCGCCATCGCCTCGCCGGTGGACTTCATCGCCGGCCCCAGTTCGAACGCGACGTCGCGGAACTTGTCTTTGGGCCAGCGCGGCACCTTCGTCACGACGTAGTCGATGGCTGGCTCGAAGGCGGCGGTCGTCTCGCCGGTGATCTCGTTTTCGATCTCGTGGAGGCGCTTGCCCAGCGCGACCTTCGCGGTGACGCGGGCGATCGGGTAGCCGGTCGCCTTCGAGGCCAGCGCCGACGAGCGGGAGACGCGGGGGTTGACCTCGACGACGCGGTACTCGCCGCTGGGCGTGCCGTCGTCGCGCCAGGCGAACTGGATGTTACAGCCGCCCTGGATGCCGAGTTCCCGGATCACCTTCAAGGCGGTGTTGCGCATGATCTGGTGGCCCTCGTCGGGGATCACCTGGCTCGGGGTGACGACCATCGACTCCCCGGTGTGGATGCCCATCGGGTCCAGGTTCTCCATGTTGCAGATGATAATACAGGAGTCGTCGGCGTCGCGCATCACCTCGTACTCCAGTTCGATCCAGCCGTCGATGGATTCGGTGATCATCACGCGGTCGTCCCGCGAGAGGTTCAGCCCCTTCCGAACCTGCCCTTCGAGTTCGTCCATGTCGTCGATGACTCCCGACCCGGCGCCCCCCAACGTGTAGGTGGTTCGCATGATGACCGGCAGCCCCCCGACTGCCTCGACGGCGTCCTCCACCTCGTCCATCGAGTCGATGGTGATGGACTCGGGCACTGGTTCGTCGATCTCCTCCATCCGCTGGCGGAACATGTCGCGGTCCTCGGTGGCATAGATGGTGTCCAGCGGCGTGCCCATCACGTCGACGTTGTACTCCTCCAGCACGCCTTCCTCGGCGAGTTCGGCGGTGACGTTCAGCCCGGTCTGGCCACCCAGTCCAGCGATCACGCCGTCGGGGCGCTCCTTGCGGATGATCTCCGCGATGGCTTCGGTGTTGATCGGCTCGATGTACACCTCGTCGGCCATGTCCGGGTCGGTCATAATCGTCGCGGGGTTGGAGTTGACCAGCACGACTCTGGCTCCCTCCTCGCGCAGTGCGCGACACGCCTGTGCCCCCGAGTAGTCGAACTCGGCGGCCTGCCCGATCTGAATCGGCCCGCTCCCGATCAGCAGGATCGTCCGGTCCTCGTTCTCTGTCATTACCCAGGGGGAGTCCGTACATCGTAATAAACCCGACGAAAGGGTACGAAACTCGCAACCGAATTTCGAATATCGTATGCCTCGCGTTTACACGGTGAGTGTTGACACTGCGCGAGATTCGCGGAGATAGCAACTGTTATGTAAATCAGAGCGGAGCGGACGGGATTTGAACCCGCGACCTGAGGCTCCGGAAGCCCCCGCGCTGTCCAAGCTACGCTACCGCCCCTCAAATTGGAAGAAACCTTCGATCAAAGTAGTTCTGTCGATGTTGTTTGGACATCTTCATTGATGAAGATGGGTTGACCGGGACAGTGCACTGCCGATTCCGGATCAAAAGGTTGGGGGTTCAAACCCCGCAGGCAGTCTACCATCTGGCCTCGTGGGTCAGACGCTACTCTCGCTGCCCCGGTTTGTTCCACCGGCGCCTTTTCGGTCACGGAGCACGTAGCTCTGACACGCATGCAGTGGCAATCTGACTGGGGCCTTCGCGCCCGCATGGGCGTGACGATGTTCCTCCTGTTCGCGCTGTACATCGTCTTCTTCGCCGGGGTGTGGCTATACACCGGCGGGAGCATCCTCGTCGCCGCACTGCTGATCGGCGGCTTCTCGCTGGTCCAGTATTACTACAGCGACAAACTCGTTCTGCGATCGATGGGCGCACAGGCCGTCGAGCGCGAGGAGTACCCGCAGTTACACGGGATGGTCCAGCGCCTCTCCCAGCAGGCCGACCTGCCGGAACCGACCGTCGCTGTCGCCGACGACAAGGTACCCAACGCCTTCGCGACCGGCCGGAACCAGGGCAACGCCGTGGTCTGCGTGACGTCGGGCCTGCTGAACACGCTCGACGAGGAGGAACTGGAGGGCGTGGTCGCCCACGAACTCGCCCACATCAAAAACCGGGACATGATGGTGATGACCATCGCCTCCTTCCTGGCGACGCTGGCGTTCCTGTTCTTCCGGTGGGGCGCCTTTTTCGGCGGCGGCCGGCGTGGCCGGGGCGGGGGCGGTATCATCGTCGCAATCCTGCTGTCGTTAGTCGTCTGGATCGTCAGCTACCTGCTGATCCGGGCGCTCTCGCGGTACCGCGAGTACGCGGCCGACCGCGGCGCGGCGGCGATCACCGGCAACCCCCTCGGGCTGGCCAGCGCGCTGATCGAGATCTCCGACGAGATGGAGAAGTTGCCAAAGCGGGACATGCGCGAGGAGGCGGAGATGAACGCGCTGTTCATCGTGCCGATCTCGAAGGGAGCCATCGCGAAGCTGTTCCGCACACACCCGCCGACCGAGAAGCGCGTCGAACAGCTTCGGCGGCTCGATCGGGGAATCGAACGCCGCTGACCGCCGCTGACCCCGTCGGTAACTTGATCGCCTACAAACGACGTTGGAGAGGCGGTCAGCGTCGTTCGGTCCGCGAGACCAGCCCCACCAGTTCGCCGTCCTCGACGACCAGCAGCCGGCCGATGTCGTGTTCCTGCAACGTCCGGAGCGCGTCCATCGCTTCCGTCTCCGACGAGGTCGTCAGCAATACTGAGATCAACTGACAGGTCGTGTGAAATGATACATAACTAGTCATCAGTTATAAACTATCCTTCACAGGTCAGGGTCAGCCACCCGATCGGGAGTCATGACTGGATTGCGACTACAACATCTATAAGTTGTCAGCCAGACGAACTGGTATCGATGGAGAACGGCATCGTCCTCTTCGCGACAATCGCAGCTGCTGTACTGGCAGTAACAGCCTTCATCACACTCGCGATGGAACTGCACGTACTGTCGGGCACACTGTTCGTCTTGACCGCGTTCGCGATCTATATCAGGGAAACCAAGAAGTGAGTCTGCCCGAGCGCATCGCCCATTCCGGGTGAGGTAGCGTCGACCCCGACTCAAAATGACAGACTAGATCACTATGATTAACTATTTTATTTACACCTGAGAACGGCCACACGGGTGAACAAGCATGTACGACAGTATTCTCATCCCGACCGACGGGAGCGAGGAGGCAGCACAAGCGGTCACACACGGGCTCGAGCTCGCAGAGGCGTTCGACGCGAAAGTCCACGCACTGTACGTGGTCGAGAACAAAGCAACGTACATCCTCACGGCGGAACTCGACGACGAGGAGATGGAGGAGTACAAAGACTACGGGCGGGGCGTGGTGAAGACGGTCGCTGATGAGGCCGCCGACATAGGTCTGGATTCGACCGGCGTGATCAGAGTTGGCCGGATTGCCGAAGAGATCGCGGAGTACGCCGAGGACAACGAGATCGACAAGATCGTCATGGGGAGACGCGGGCGCGGCGCCATCGAACAGTACCTCGGAAGCACCTCCGAGAAGGTCATCCGGATGACAGACATTCCGGTCACGGTCGTCGGCACGGAGCTGTAACGGCTCCCTGTCGTGTGTTACCAACGCTCTTGAGTCTGGAGCGCGTTAGGACTCTGTATGTTCGAACACGTCGTTCAGGGGCTGGCAGTCCTGGAGTTCGCATTCTCCATCGCCCTGATAGCGGGGGCACTGCTGTTGCTCGGTGGGCTCGTTTCGTTCGCGGTCTTCGCCTACAAGACGACCAGAGGTGATGGGATGAAAGACCCGAGGGAGGCGATGCCGGAAAACGACGACGAACTTACGGAAGGTGACTCCGACGACGAATGGGACTACTACTGATCCCCCTCCGTCCGGCTCAACCGGCCGTTCGGCGTCCTGTCCAGGGAGTCGAACACAGCGCCCGTCAAAACCGGCCGAGCCAGCGGTTCAACTGCCACAATCGGACCCCTTATTTCGGTCGAAGCCCAACAGATGCTTGATGATTGAGAAGTTAAAGAAGTACGCGATGCTTCTCGTCGATCCCCCGTGGACGAAAGACGGGCCGGAGAACTTCACGCTGGCGGTGCCGGAGGCCCACAGCACGTTCAAACGGGGGGACTCCGGGTGGGCCAACCGACCCCCGGCCATCGTTCAGTGCCCGAGCTGCATTAGCCTGTTCACACACGAGTTCGCCAACGACTACATCGACTGTCCTACCTGTCAGTTCGAACTTCCGCCGGAGGAGTTCGCCGAGCTACAGCTCGAGGCGTTACTGTGTCCGAACTGTGAGCGCGAGCTGGATCACGGGATCCGACACCCCGGCATGCTCGACGTTCCGGAGTGGGCCTCCTGTACTGACTGCCAGTACCACTGGGAGTACCTCCACGACTACGAAAACGGAACGCACTGATCGGATCGATCCGCCAGTCGGTCGGAGTTCGCGGTCCTGGTTTCACGCCCCGGCCATCGGTGGGGAGAGATATTTCAATCACTCGTCCCTAGTACAGACAATGAGTGATGAACCCAAAACTGCCCCAGGCCCGATCGCCGACAGAACGTTCGAGCGCGGGTTCAAGCTCGCGGCGATAGCGGGAGCTATCGGGGTCGCCCTCCTCTACGTGATCGGCCCGTTCACGCTGTCCAGCGGGTCGGAACTCGTGTTCGCGTCTCTCCTGTATCCGATCTATCTCCTGTCGATCGCGGTCGTCCTTGCCGTGTGGCTGGGCTATCCAACAGACGAACGGGACCTCGAGCGGGTGTACGAGACGCCTGACGCGGAAAACGGGGAGACACCGGAGCGGTGAGGTCGCGGCGGTCCTGCACTGCCGGCGGACATCGTTGACGCCTTCGACGACGCTCTCGCAGGGTCCTCGACGTGGCTCCGGGGCTCACCGGGTCGACTCCAAACCAACGACGGCAATGAAAAGAGGGCGTACAGCGCCGCAACGTCGGAGTGATTATTGTGACTGTGTACCGGGCCGACCGCACACGGGCGCGCGACCGATCCCGGAACGACTCACAATAATCACGATCAGTCGGTCGGTTCCCCTTCCGACTCGGAGATGTCCGTCACGACTTCGCCGCCCGCTCTGTCGATGACGAGTTCGCCCTCCTCGGCCATCTCCTGGACGCGGTCCTGGAACTCCTCGGATTCGAGGACTTCATACTCCGTCTGTAACCCTCTCTTTATCGCGTACATCATGAACACGAGGATGAACGCGAACGGCAGCCCCGTCGAGATGGCAGCTGCCTGCAAGGCGTCCAGCGCCGTCTCACCGCCAGCGATCAGCAGCGTCGACGCGACGACACCTTCGGTGACCGCCCAGAAGATGCGCATCGTGACCGGCGCGTCGTGCTTGCCGCCGGAGGTCAGGTGATCGATCACCAGCGACCCCGAGTCAGAGGACGTGATGAAGAACGTGCTCGTCAGCAGGATCGCCGCGCCTGACAGGATCAGCGTTCCGGGCATCTCTGCGAACATGGCGAACATCGCCACTTCAGTGCCAAGGCCTTCCTCGATCATCGGGCCGGCGATCGCTCCGGCGGTTCCCTCGCTGAGCTCCATGTTGAGCGCGGTGCCGCCGAGTGTCGCGAACCAGACGACCGAGAACAGCACCGGCAGGATCATCACGCCGCCGATGAACTCACGGACCGTCCGGCCTTTCGAGATGCGGGCGATGAACATGCCGACGAACGGCGACCAGGCGATCCACCACGCCCAGTAGAAGATCGTCCAGTCGCCGGTGAAGCCGTCGTACGCGTACTGCGATCCCGCGCCGAGCGCGCCCGCGTAGAAGGACAACGAGAAGAAGTTGCCCAGGTACCCGCCCAGGCCCTGAGGCAGCAGGCCCAGGATGAACAGCGTCGGGCCCATCACCATCACCGACGCCAGCAGCGTGAGCATCAGCCCGAGGTTCAGGTTACTCAGGCGGCGGACGCCGCCGTCCAGGCCGGCCGCGACCGACATCACCGCGATGCCGGTGACGACCGCGATGATGCCGACCTGCACGGCCGTGCTCGTGGGGACTGCCGGTGCCGCTGCGGCGTTCTCCCCGAGGAAGTTGAGCCCCGCGTTGATCTGCAACGCGCCGAGCCCGAGCGACGTCACGAGGCCGAACAGCGTCGCGAACACCGTCAGGATGTCGATGATGTGGCCGGGCCAGCCGTAGATCCGCTCGCCCAGCACGGGCCAGAAGATCGACCGGAAGGTCAGCGGAAGCCCGCGGTTGAACGAGAAGAAGGCCAGTGATAACCCGACCAGCGCGTATATCGCCCACGGGTGAAAGCCCCAGTGGAACAGTGCGACTGCCATCGCGACCTCACTCGCGGCGGCGGTGCCCGCCTCCGCGCCGAGATGCGGGAAGTTCAGGTGCCAGATCGGTTCGCCGACGCCGAAGAACATGAGGCCGATCCCCATGCCGGCGCTGAACAGCATCGCGACCCACGATATGTCGCTAAACTCCTTGTCGGCGTCAACACCGCCCAGCCTGATCTTGCCGTACTTGCTCAGCGCGAGATAGACCATGAAGATGATAAAGAGGTTCGCCGCGAGGATGAAGAACCAGCCGAAGTTGGCGATTGCTCCACCCCGCACGTCGAGGTACAGTTGATTTGCCGTATCAGGTGCCAACAGCGAAAACGCGATGAAAAACAGGACGACGCCCGCCGAGATGAAAAACACCTGCGGGTGCACGTCGAACCCGTACCCCTGCCAGTTGGTGTCGCCTGGTTCGCGATCCGTCTCTGCGTGGAACAGCTCTACCTGTAACCCGTCCCCGAACCCGTCGTCATCATCACTCCCACTCATTGTTTACCTCCGATCCATCCGTTGTCGTGTTGTCGTTTGCGAGTCATAGTTTGTGTTGCCATTGTGGTTAGTGTGTTCTTTCTACCGGCATTGACCTTGCCACTCGCTAACGCGGTTCGGAGTGAATGTTGGTATAAACTTCAGTGCTTCGAAAATCATAACAGAATAAACAGTAATAGTTTCATCTCATTACGGCTGTAAATCCGTTCGGTCAACGTGTATAGAGGTATGTATGTTCATGTGAGTAAAATATATTTTTCGGAAAACTGGGGCTCCTGTCATCGTGATCGTTGGGACTCTTTGCCGCCGGGGAGCCACGATTCGTGGGATTCAGAACCACACGAACAGCGAACCGAGGCGGTACGGTCTTGCGACGAACGCGAGCACGAACGTCCCGAACGTAAACAGGAAAGACACGGCCGCAAGCCGCACGAGCAGCGGTCCCAGCGACGGGACCAGCATCGTGAACGTCATCGACACGACGACCAGCATCAGGAACCCCATCGCGACGCGGAGCCCCGCTTCCTTCGGTTTGAACCCACAGCTCGGGCAGGTGCGTTCCCCACCCTCCAGTTTGTACCCGCAGCGCTGACAGTCCAACGTCCTATCGGGAATCGAAACCATTCGAACTGCGTTACGTTCGGGAGGCTGACTGATAAAACCGAGTGTGTCCTGATACTGTCGGACGTGAATTCGAGTTTTCACGTACGTACAGCCATCAGTATCAGTCGCGGCGCCGCGGCCGCGTGACTGGCACGAGGCTACCACGGCGGCGCAGCAGGTTCTCGAGGAACCGGCTGACACGGCCAGGTTCGCGGCTCGGCTGCGGCGCACCGGGGAGGTAGTACGGAACATCGTCGTTCGTCTCTTCACTGTTCGACGTCTCGTCGATTCTTTCACTCATACGCTTCGTGCTTGGTACCCTACGGGTTTAACTATTGTGAAATTATCTTTCGATATGAAGAATCATTATTAATTTTTGTGAATCCGTCACACGGTCTGGACGGCAGCGAAGCGTCGCCCGGCGGTATCTTTTTCGGCTCATTCGACCTCATGGGACACGATGGTGGATCTTCCCTGGCGAGGCGAGGAAGCCGACGAGGCCGGGTCCGTTCCTGACGACGGTGCCGACGGGGAGCCGATCGTCACGTGCCAGTTCCAGGACGGAACGCTGCGGGTGTACAGCGACGTCATCGACATTGACCGCTCGTCGCGGTCGAAGTTCGAGGACAAGGAGATCCCTCTGTCCGAGGTCCGTGGTGTCACCTACTCGAAGCGGCTGGTCATCAGCTACATCCAGATCGACCAGGTCGGGGTCGAGACCGACACCGCAAGCCGGCTGTCGACGCCGGTCGACGAGAACACCCTGCACCTCGGCCGTGGCAAGCGCTCGTGTGCGAAGCGGGCACGCGACGCGATCCGGCAGCGACGCTACGCACTACCGCAGCATTCTCCGCGACGTCGTGGACCCTGACGACGTCCGCACCGCGTTCGGCCGCCATCGCGGTCAGGGCGAGCGTCGGGGCGAGCCGCTCACCGCTCCCGCAGCCGACGTGGTCGTACATCGACTTCCTGGAGTGGCCGACCATCACCGGACAGCCCAGCGCGTCGAACTCCGCAACACGGTCGACGAGTTCGAACGACTCCGCGGGGCGCTTGCCGAACCCACAGCCCGGGTCGACGACGATCTGCTCCCGGTCGATGCCGGCCTGCTCGGCGAGCAGGACCCGCTCGTTCAGTTCGTAGAGGACGTCCTCGACGACGTCGCCGTACGACGCGCTGCGGCCCGGATCGACGGGCGCAGAGAGGCTGTGCATCAGTATTAGCGACGCGTCGTGCTCGGCGACGACGAACCGCATCTCAGGGTCTGAGAGCCCGGAGACGTCGTTGACGACGTCGGCACCCGCGGCGAGTGCGGCGTCGGCGACCGCCGCTTTCCGCGTATCGACCGAAACGGGAACGTCGAGCGACGAGAGTGCCTCGATGACGGGGACGACCCGTTCGATCTCCTCCTCGACCGACACCGGATCGGCCCCGGGCCGGGTGCTCTCGCCGCCGACGTCGACCACGTCCGCGCCTTCGGCGACCATCTCTTCGGCGCGCTCGACCGCCGCGTCTAGCCGGTCGTACTCGCCGCCGTCGTAGAAGCTGTCGGGCGTGACGTTCAGGATGCCCATCACGGCCGTCCGGTTCGTCCCGACGAGGTCCCACGACCCCGACCGTGACCCGCCCCCGCCGACCGCTGTACGGAGCTGTCTGGCGACCTGGGCGAGTCCGTTGCCCTCCTCGGCGATGGCGTCGGCGAGCGTCCGGAGCTGTGGCCCGGTCCCCGAGAGCACCGTCACGACGAACTTGCCCGGGGCACCCTTCGTGGAGCGCAGGCACGTCCCGCCGATCGCCTCAAGGTGCTCCGCGACGGTCCTGGCCTGTTCTCTGCGCAGATATGCGTTGAACACCCGCGTGTCGACGTCCTCGACGGTCGCTTCCTCGAACGCCGCGCCGGTGAAGACGGCGTCCCTGCGCAGCCGCCGGCCGCGGTCTTTCGGGACCAGCAGCCGCGTCCAGCGGTCCCGCGCCTCCGCGACCGCGTACAGCGAGCCAGTCACGAGCACGAAGTCGTCCGGATCGGCGGCCGCGATGGCCCGCTCGGTCGCCTCCGGCACCGACGGGACCTGGTGGACCGTGTCGGCGTGTCCCTCGAACGTCGCCGCGAGGGCGGCCGGGTCCGCCGCGCGGTCGTTGTCTGGCCGCGTGGTGTACGCGGTGTCGACGTCGGGATACGCCGCCACCATCCGCTCGTGGTCCTTGTCGCCCATTGCCGCAAACACCACGTGCAGGTCGTTGTACTCGTACCGGCCCACGAGGTCGCGCAGGGTCGCGGCGGCCCCGGGGTTATGCGAGCCGTCGAGCACGACCGTGGGGTCGGTCGAGCGGATCTCGAATCGGCCCGGCCACGTTGCGCCCTGTAGCCCATCGGCGATCGTCGAGGTCGACAGGTCGGCGACCTGCCGCGCCAGCACCGACGCGACGCCCGCGTTCGTCGCCTGGTGGGCGCCCAGAAGCGGCAGCCGACTCTCCAGCGCCCAGTCCGTGCCCGTGATCGAGACGTGGCTCTCGATTTCAGAGCGCATCCCGTCCTCGACCGCGTGCACGTCCGCGTCGGGCCCGCCGACGGTGACGACGTCCGTCTCCTCACGGATCGCCGCCAGCGCGTCCCCGCTGGTCCCCGTGACCAGCGGTGCTCCCGACGGTTCAACTTGCGCCTTGTCACGGGCGATCTCCTCGACGGTTTCGCCCAGCAGCTCCGTGTGCTCCAGGCTGACGCTGGTGACGGCAGCGGCGACCGGGTCGACCACGCTGGTCGCGTCGTAGCGCCCGCCGATACCGACCTCCAGCACCCCGACGTCGACGTCCGCGGCGCCGAAGTGGGCGATCGCCAGCGTCGTCAGCACCTCGAAGTGCGTGGGCATGTCGTCGTCGGCCCGGAGGCGCTCGATGCAGGGCTTGAGCTCCGTGACGAGCTCGGCGAGCCGTTCCTTAGGGATCTTCCGGCCGTTGACGCGGACCTGCTCGCGGACGTCGTTCAGCCGGGGCGAGGTGAACAGTCCCACGTCCAGCCCGCCGGTCCTGAGGGCGCTGTCGAGTATCCGGGCGGTGCTCCCCTTGCCGTTCGAGCCCGCGATCTGCACCCACTCGACGTCGTCCTGCGGGTCGCCGAGGTGGGCAAGCATCCGTGCCGTCGTGTCCAGCCCGAGCTTCGGCCGGTGTTGCTGCAGGGAAGTGAGATAGTCGGCTGCTTCGTGATACTCCATACCACATGTCCCCGGTGGGCTCCTGATTAAGCTATCGGGCCGCTGGCCCCCGGAAAGCCGGCGTCCACGCGGGTCCAGCGAAACACAATCAATCACAGCACTGATCTGTTGTGCAAATCCGCAGATGCAGACCTGTAGCGGCCACATCCTTTCCGACCTATGTCAGATATACGAACCCTCATGAGGCGATGGGAGAGACGTACACGTAGGATGTCACCAGACGACGACACACAGGAGCCGATTCCAACGGACTACGAACTCGCACAATCCACTGACATGGAGCCGATCTGGGAGCTGGTCGAACCCTGGGGCCTCGGGCTCGACGACCTCCAGTACTTCGGGGAATACACCGCGAAAGTCAAACACCACGCCATCGATCGCCTCCGGGATCAGGCCGAGGACCGCGAGCAGAACCTCGTACTGGTAACGGGGATGACGCCGACGCCGAAAGGCGAGGGGAAGACAGTAACGACTGTCGGCCTGGGCCAGACGCTCAACCACCTCGGCGAGGAGACGATGACGGCGATCCGGGAGCCGTCGCTGGGCCCGGTGTTCGGCGTCAAGGGCGGCGCGGCCGGCGGCGGGCGCTCGCAGGTGCTCCCGATGGAGGACATCAACCTCCACTTCACCGGCGACCTCCACGCGCTCACCTCCGCGCACAACCTGATCGCCGCGATGCTCGACGCCCGCCTCTCGCAGGGCAACGACCTCGACATCAACGTCAACGAGGTCGCCTGGAAGCGCGCCCTGGACATGAACGACCGCGCGCTACGCAAGACGGTCGTCGGCCTCGGCGGCAAAAGCGGCGGCACGCCCCGCGAGGACGGGTTCGAACTGACCGCGGCCTCGGAACTGATGGCGGTGCTCTGCCTGGCGACGGACCTGGCGGATCTCAAAGAGCGCGTCGCCCGGATCATCGTCGCCTACGATTCCGAGGGCGACCCGATCACGGTCGACGACATCGAGGCCACCGGGCCGGCCACGATGCTGCTCCGGGACGCGATCAAGCCCAACGTCGTCCAGACCATCGAGGGGACGCCCGCGTTCGTCCACGGCGGGCCGTTCGCCAACATCGCCCACGGGACGAACTCGCTGATCGCCGACAAGGCGGCGTTCGGCATGGCCGACTACCTCGTCACCGAGGCCGGGTTCGGCTCGGACCTGGGCGCCGAGAAGTTCATGAACGTTGTCTGCCGGATGGGCGACATGGTGCCCAACGCCGTCGTGCTGGTCTCCTCGATCCGGGCGCTGAAGTACCACGGGCTGGAGCAGTGGCCCGTCGACTACGACGAGATCGACGAGGCGGGCGTCGACGCGGTCGAGGCCGGGTTCGAGAACCTCGACAAGCACGTCTCGAACCTCCAGCAGTTCGGCGTCCCGATCGTGGTCGCGGTCAACCGCTTCCCGGACGACTCCGACGAGGAGATCCGGACCGTCATCGACCACTGCCGGGACAGACTGGGCGTCAAGGCGGCCGCCTCCGAGGTGTTCGAGAAGGGCAGCGAGGGCGGCGTCGACCTCGGCGAACGCGTGATTGCCGCAGTCGACGAGAGCAACGAGTCCGAGTTCGAGTTCCTCTACGACGAGGACGACCCGATCGAGGAGAAGATCGAGACAGTCGCGACGGACATCTACGGCGCCGACGGCGTCAAGTTCACCGGCGGCGCGCTCGACGACATCGAGCGCATGAACGGCCTCGGCTTCGGGGACGTCCCCGTGGTCATGTCCAAGACGTTCCACTCGCTGAGCGACGACGCCAGCAAGAAAGGCGCCCCGAGCGGGTGGGAACTGGAGATCAGCGAGGTGTACCCCTCGGCCGGTGCCGGGTTCATCGTCGCCCTCACCGCCGACGCGCTGACAATGCCGGGGCTGCCACAGCGCCCCGCCGCCGCCGACATGGACATCGACGAGGACGGCAACATCTCCGGGCTGTTCTGACCGTCGGCGGCAGGCGCTACTCCGTCGTCGCGATCGCTTCGATCTCGACGGCTGCACCTTTCGGCACCGCGTCGACGCCGACCGCGCTGCGTGCCGGCGGCTCCGCCTCGAAGAACTCGCTGTAGGCCTCGTTGAACGCGTCGAAGTCGTCGATGTCGTCGAGGTACACCGTCGTCTTCAGCACGTCCGACAGCGAGTACCCCTCGGATTCGAGGATCGCCTCAACGTTTCTGAGACACTGGCGGGTCTGGTCGCCGACTGGCTCGTCGTCGAGGAGTTCGCCGTCGGTCGTCAGCGGGAGCTGTCCTGCCGTGATGAAGAGGTCGCCGTTCGTCGTCGCCTGGCTGTACGCGCCCACTGCTGTCGGTGCGTCGGCCGTGTTGATCACACGCTTCATGGCTCACGGTTCCGGTGACGCCCTGTTAAATCCCCGCCGGCGCCTCAGTCTGAAACGTCGCCGACGTGTTGTGTTCGGGCTGCTGTCGGGGAGACGAGCCGGCCGACAGTCGCTGCCAGTGCCTTCCGCTGGCGTCGCGTGCGGGCGCGCAGGGTGGCGATCGGCCCCGTCGCCCGGCGATGGGCGGCGATCGGCCCCATCCCTCGGCGATGGGCGGCGACCGATTTTTACATCAGTGCGAGAATACGTGAGTCATGGCCGACAGCCCGGACGACGCGCTGGAGCAAGCCATCGAGGAGCTGTTTTACCCCCACGAGATGGTTCCGTTCGTCAACTGGGACGAGTTCTCGGGGGCGAAACCGGCCGTCGTGCTGACCGGCGTCGTGACGGGGCTGTCGTTCGTGACGGGGCTGTCGAACCTCAGCCAGACGACGGTCCTGCTGGAGGGGCCGCTGGCGCCGGTGATGCCAGCCGCGGAGCTGTTCGCACGGTTCGCGGGGGTGCTGGGGGCGTTCATCCTCGGTCTCGTGACGTTCGGTCTCCAGCGGCGCAAGCGACTCGCGTTCCGGGTCGCACTCCTCGTGCTCCCGGTGCTGGCACTGCTGCCGCTGACCACGTTGCAGACGACGGACATCCCGCTGTTCCTGGTGCTGTGTGTGACGTATCCGCTGTTGCTCTGGAACCGCCACCGGTTCGACAAGTCGATCGACCTCTCGCCGCTGCAGATCGCGTCGCTGTTCTCGATCGTGGGCGTCGTCGTCTACGGGACGATGGGTGCCTACGGCCTCAGAGAGCAGTTCATCGACGTGAACGGGTGGGGTGATGCGATCTACTACGTGATCGTCACGATCGCGACCGTGGGATACGGCGACATCACCCCAGTCACCCCCGTGGCGAAGTGGTTCTCGCTCTCGATCATTCTCTTCGGGACTGGCGCGTTCACGGTCGCAGTGGGCGCGCTCCTCGGTCCGGCAATCGAATCCCGCATGGCTGCAGCATTCGGAAACATGACAGCAGAAGAACTCTCACTCCTCGAGGATCACGTGGTGGTCCTCGGCTACGGCGAAGTCACCGAATCGTTGCTGCAATCACTCGACGGTGAAACCGACCTGGTCGTCGTGACGTCGGACTCCGACGTCGCCTCGTCGCTGGACTCGGAGGGGATCAACGTCCTCACGGGCGACCCGACCGACGAGGAGGTCCTGGAGGATGCAGGCCTGGACATCGCCCGCGGCGCCGTCGTCGGGAGCGACGACGATGCGACCGACGTCCTCTCGGTCATCGCGGCGAAAAACGTCGCGCCGGACGTCCGCGTCGTCGCCGGCGCCAACAGCCAGAAACACGTCGAGAAACTCATCTCGGTCGGCGCCGACAGGGTGATCAACCCCCACCAGATCGGCGGCCGGCTCCTGGGTGCGTCGATCCTCGACGAGGAGGCGGAGCTGGCCTTGACTGACGTGTTCGAGGAAGATGACGCCTGACCAGGGGTAACCGCCAGGTTTTTGCCGAAACCTGATAACATTCTAACTAGCCTCCACCGATGACGGATGACAGAACCGCCGCCCTGATACCCAGCGGTATCGCCATCGGTATGCTGCTTCCGCTCGTCGCTGCCCTGGCGTTCCACGAGATCCTCTCGTTGTACCTCACTGGTCGAACGTTCACGTACGTCGTCGGCGCGGCGTTCGCGCTCGTCGCCTGGGCGTGCATGACGGCGCTCGACTTAGACCAGGTCGACGCCGCCGTCTGGTCCGTCATCCTGCCCTGGGTCGTCGCCTTCGGCGCGCTGATGCTGCTGTTGCTGGCTGGCCAGCCTGACGGGTTCACGTACCTGTTCGGCGATGCCGGGGACGCGGGCAGGTACGCCGGCGCCTACATGATCGCTGGCCTCGCAGCCGTCGCCGGTGCGCGCGGACTCGACCGCCTTTCGGCGGACGTGGCGTGGCTCCCACAACCACGGTCGATCGCACTCGGTGTTCTCGTCGTCGCAGCGCTTGGTGTGGTCGTCTTCGCCGGATCGCTCCAGGTGTCGGCGAGTTCGGCGTCGGTGGCGGACGTCCAGCCGGGGGTCAGCGGCTACTACGACTCCTCGTTGAACGTG
The DNA here is from genome assembly GCA_003022725.1 of Halobacteriales archaeon SW_7_65_23. Lineage (GTDB taxonomy): Archaea > Halobacteriota > Halobacteria > Halobacteriales > Haloarculaceae > Halovenus. The sequence goes on from PXSQ01000081.1 coordinate 28,302, forward strand.
ACGATCAAGGACGGGCACGAGACGGTGCGCCTCCACGTGACGTCGCCCGATGGGGAGACCTACAGGACGCGGGTTACCGGATCAGATGGACGGGGGGAGACGGCGACAGTTCCCGTCGAGTTCCGCCACCTGGGCAGACATCCCACAGCCGGTCGCTACCAGGTCGAACTGACGTCCGTCCTCGGAGTTACCGTGGACTCGGCGACGTACACGGTCGAGAAACCGCCGTCGCCGGCGATCGTGGCCGTCGAGACGGCCGGACCGGGTGAGGAGCTTGACCTGGCCACGTCGTCGCTGTCGTCCGAACTCCGGCCGAGCGCCGGCCCCACACACCCGGCGACGCGGGTCGCCATCGTGTTCGCAAACCGGGGTGACGTCGGGGCATTGTTCCGCAGCCGTCTGGTCATCGACGGGGAGCCGACCAGGGGTCGCGACGTCTTCGCCGGCCCCGGCGAACGGGCAGCGAACGTCGTGGCTCTCTCGGACGAGGACGTCGAACGCATCCACGAGACGACTGAGGGCACGGTCACTGTGGAGGTCCGCTACCGCGACGACGTGGTGACCCGGGAGGTACAGTTGCCCGAGTAGGAATTCTATGACGGATAGCGTGTGCAAACCTGGGGCCACGCTTCGGAGCGTTCTACGGGTGATCAGCCTCCGGACCGACGGTGGTGCTATCCTCTACCCCTTCCAGTTCTGACAGCTGTGGTTTTGTACAGCCAGACGTGATTCAGTTGAGCCATGCCGTTTCAAATCCCGTTGTTCGGGGCATGACACAGCCGAGAGACTGTCCTGGCACCGGACAGAGTCACGTCTGGCTGTACATGCCAAGAGCTAACTGACCACACGTGCAGGTATCGGTCGAATGACGACAGACGGGGTCAGTGCCGCAGAGCAGGTCCTCGCGAAGGTACTGTTACCGCTGTGCGTGCTCTCCGGCGCGCTCGTTCTGTCGGGGTTTTTCTTCCCCGCATTCGTCGGCAACGCCGTCTCCGGGGAGTCCTGGCTGGCCGTCTCGCTCCTGTTTTTCAGTTCAGGGCTGGGGTATCTATCGGTCCTACCGTACGATCCCGACGACCAGAGCCCGCCCGGCGAACCGGTGGTGCTCCGGATCAGACGGACGCGGCTCGTCAACGTCGTCCGCGAGTTTGTGACCAGACAGGATCCGATCGTCCTGCTGGCGCCGGTCACCGTGTTTGTGCTGTTTCTGTGTCTCCAGATCGCGTTCCCGGAGACGGTGGGGCGGGAGGTCGATAACGTCGCCGGCGGCATCCTGACCGAAGGTGGCCCGGTGTTTCTCGGTGCCGTCTTCCTGGCGGTCCTCTACTGTCTGTTCTTGCTCGTCGGTCCCTGGGGGGAGGTCAAACTCGGCGGCCCGGACACCGAGCCGAGCTACACCTACCCGATGTACTTCACGCTGATCTTCACCGCCGGCATCGCGGCCGGGATCGTGTTCTGGGGGCCTGCGGAGGCCCTGTTTCACTACCAGACGCCGCCGCCGTACTTCGACGCGGCGCCGGAGTCGGGGGCGGCGATCGACGGGGCGCTGACGTACGTGCTGTTTCACTGGGGGTTCTCTGCCTGGAGCGCGTACACCGTGATCGGCGTTCCCATCGCGTACTTCGTGTTCAAGCGCGGCGCGCCGCTGCGGGTGTCGACGATCCTGGCCCCGTTTCTCGGCGTCGACGGGCTGGATTCGGTCTGGAGCAGGCTGGTGGACACGCTCGCGGTGTTCGCGACCATCGGCGGGATCGCGACGTCCATCGCGCTGGTGAGCGAGCAGTTCCTCACCGGGATCGCGTCCAAGTGGGACGTCTCCTCGGGCGAGATCGGCCCGGTGCTGTTCGTCGGCGGGCTCACGATCATCTTCGTGCTCTCGGCGGCGTCGGGCATCCACCGGGGGATCCGCCGCATCGCCGCGCTCAACGTCGTGCTGTTCGGCCTCTTCGCGCTGATCCTGGTCGGGATCGGCCCGCGCTCGTTCGTGCTTGAGCGCGCCACCGGCGCGGTCGGGAGCTACGCCGTGAACTTCGTCCCGATGAGCCTGTACGCCGGGGGGCAGTGGGTCGCCGACTGGACGGTCTGGAACTGGTCGTGGTGGTTCTCCTGGGCGCCCTTCGCCGGCCTGTTCATCGCCGCTGTCTCGCGGGGCCGGCGGATCAGGACCGTCGTGCTGACCAGCGTCGTCGCCACCTCGGCCGCGTCGATGGTCTGGTTCCTCCTGCTGGGCGGGACGTCGCTGTTCGTCCAGCACTCCGGGGAGGCGGATATCCTCGCCGTGATCGCTGACTACGCCAGCTCGGAAGCTGTGGCGGGCTACCCCCTGTTCGGGGCGCTCCCGCTGACCGAGCTGCTCACCTTCCTCTTCCTGTCGCTGATCGTGGTGTTCATGGCCACCTCCGCCGACACGTCGACGCTCGTCGTCGCGATCCTCTCGACGCGCCGCGGTCTCGCCCCGTCGACTGGCAGCATCGTCTTCTGGGGCGTTTTCCAGGGCGCCGTCGCTGTCTCCGTGCTGATCGTCGGCGGCTCCGAGACACTGCAGGCGATTTCCGTCCTGACCGGCGGCCCGTTCGCGGTGCTCACGCTGGTCTCGCTCGGCGCGCTCACGCTGACGCTGTACCGCAACGAACGCGGCCACCAGTCGCTGGTCGGCCGCGCCCGCGACCGACTGCCGACGATCCAGACCCACCACGACCTCGACCCGCCCGACGAGGACTGACCGGTATCAACTGCCTGCGACCGAGGTACAGAAGTTCTCGACGATCCGCTTGCCCGCGTCCGTGAGGATGCTCTCGGGGTGGAACTGGACCCCGATCTGTGGGCTGTCGACGTGTCGGACACCCATCACGACGCCCTGCTCGTCGGTGGTGTAGGCTGTCTCGATCAACTCCTCGGGCAGGTCCTCGCGCTCGACGGCCAACGAGTGGTACCGGCCGACCTCGAAGGGGTTGGCGACGCCCTCGTACAGGCCGCGGCCGTCGTGGGTGATCTCCGATGGCTTGCCGTGGACCACGTCCGGGGCGTGCCCGACCGCCGCCCCGTGGGCCGCACATAGCGCCTGGTGGCCCAGACAGACGCCCAGCGCGGGGTAGTCGGTCTCGGCGAACACGTCGATGGAGACGCCGGCCTCCTGTGGCGTTCCAGGACCCGGCGAGACGACGATCCCATCGGGGTCCAGCTCGCGGATTCCCTCGACGTCGATGGCGTCGTTGCGGCGGACCTCGACCGGCGCGAACTCGCCGACGTACTGGACGAGGTTGTACGCGAAGGAGTCGTAGTTGTCGACGATGAGGATCATCGGACGCCCTCCGCGGTCCCGGTCTCGATCGCGAACGAACCGCCCTCCCCGAGCGCCTCGTCGACGGCGGTCACGAGGGCGCGGGCTTTGTCCAGCGTCTCCTGGTACTCCCGTTCCGGGTCGGAGTCGTGGACGATGCCGCTGCCGACGCGGAGGCGGTACTCCCCCTGGTGGTGGACCAGCGTCCGGATCGTGATGTTCAGCGTCGCCCGACCGTCGAAGCCGAACACTCCCATGCTGCCGGTGTAGGGCCCGCGGCGGGTCAGTTCCACCTCGTCGATGATCTCCATCGTCCGGGGCTTTGGCGCGCCGGTGATCGTCCCGCCGGGGAAGACGGCTGCGACCGCGTCCGCGATGCCGGCGTCGTCGCGCAGTTCTCCCTCGATCAGCGAGACGAGGTGCATCACCTCCGAGTAGCGGTCGACGCGCCGGTACTCGGTCACGTCGACGGTCCCGTACGTACAGACCCTCCCGAGGTCGTTGCGTTCGAGGTCGACCAGCATCGCGTGCTCGGCGCGCTCCTTTTCGTCGGTCGTGAGGTCCTGCTCAAGATCCGCGTCCGCTGCTGGGGTGTCCCCACGCGGTCGCGTCCCTGCGATGGGTTCAGTGAGGAGGCGGTCGCCGTCGACGTCGAGCAGCAGTTCCGGGCTGGCGCTGACCAGATCGACGCCTGGGAACTCCATGAGCCCGGAGTACGGCGCCGGGTTCACCTGCCGCAACGCGTCGAAGGTGTCGACCGGGTGGACCGACGCCGGGGCGACCAGCCGGTGGGAGACGTTTGTCTGGAACGTGTCCCCGTCCCTGACGTACTGCTTGATCGTCCGGACGCGGTCGGTGAACGCCGCCTTCCCACACTCGCTTTCGAACGTCGCCTGGCGGGCCGCGGTCGGCCGCGACTGGACGGCAGTGTCGCCGTTGACGGCCGCTGTGGCCAGCGACCTCGCACTCTCTACCGCCTCCTCGTACGCGGCGGCAGGCGACTCCCCGACGACCGGGCAGGCCGTGACGTGAAGCTCCACGTCGCCCTCGTGGGGTTCCTGCCAGGCGGCGACTGTGTCGAACACGCCGAGCTGGACCCGCGGGAGGCCGTCGGAGTACGTCGTCTCCGGGATCTCCTCGAGCTCCCGGGCGACGTCGTAGGAGAGCCACCCGAACGCGCCGCAGGGGTACGGGACCTCGCAGTCGCGGCCGACTGGACGGTCAGGAGTTTGACGGGCTCCACGCCGAAGTACCCCCAGCCGTCCTGGCCGCCGGTGGTTTCGAGGTAGAACCCTTCGCTGTCACGGCCCCGGGCGCGACGGTAGGCCGCAAAGGGGTCCCCGACAGTGATTCGGGCCTCGACCGGGACGCGCGCCCCCGCCGGGGCCGACGCCGCGGTCTCGACGAACGCCGCTCGGTCGGTCACGATGCGTACCTGACTCATTGTCTCTCGGTCCTGGAGGCCCGGCAAACGTGCCCCCGGTTGCTGCTTTACATCTACACAGTTCTACCCGAAAAATCTTGCGTAGGTCATCTAAGAGGGTCTGATATTGTGTGTTTGAACGTAAATGGGCGGTTATCGCTGGGAATATACAGGGGAGTATTTCAAAGGGTGGAGTATTCCCCAGCAGCCGTTAAGACGCCGTGGGCAGTGGTGGGCACCGAGAACGACGCCGGCTCGCAGCCGCTGCTGAGCGACCGGCGCCGATCGAGAGATACCATGACTACGATAATCGACGGGAACGCGATCGCGGACGGGATCAGAGCCGACCTGACAGACTGCGTCGACGAGCTCGTGGCGGCGGGCACCAGGCCCGGACTGGCCACGATCCTGATGAGCGACGACGACGCCAGCGAGACGTACGTCTCAATGAAACACCGCGCCTGCAAGGAGATGGGGATCGAGAACATTCACGACGAGATCGACCCGTCGGAGCCGGCCGAGGTGCTGTTCGAGCGCATCGACGACCTGAATGAGGACCCGTCCGTCCACGGGATCCTCGTCCAGATGCCGGTGCCCGACCACGTCGAAAAACGGGCGGTCCTGGAGCGGATCGACCCGCTGAAAGACGTCGACGCCTTCCACCCCGAGAACGTCGGCCGGATGGTCGCGGGCCACGCCCGGTACAAACCCTGTACCCCCCACGGGATCCAGAAGATCCTGGCCGCCGAGGGGATCGAGACGGAAGGCAAGGATGCGGTGGTCGTCGGCCGCTCGGACATCGTCGGCAAGCCGATGGCGAACCTGCTTGTCCAGTACGGCGAGGGCGGCAACGCGACGACGACTGTCTGTCACTCGCGGACCCAGGACCTCCCGGAGAAGACGCGCGACGCCGACATCGTGATCGCGGCGGCGGGCGTCCCGGAGATGATCGACGGCTCGATGCTCTCCAACGGCGTGGTCGTCATCGACGTCGGGGTCAACCGCGTCGAGGTCTCCGAACGGCGTTCGGAGGGCAGTCAGACTGAGTCTGACGAGGCCGACACAGAGAAAGGGTACGAACTCGTCGGCGACGTCGAGTTCGAGAGCGCGAGGGAGAAAGCCAGCGCCATCACCCCCGTTCCCGGCGGCGTCGGGCCGCTCACCATTGCGATGCTCACCTACAACACCGTCAAGGCAGCGAGCCTGCAGGCCGGCGTCGACGTCGATCTGCCGTAGGACGCGTTCTGCCGTCGTGTGCCACACCGCTGTTTGACTGTCATACGTACGACCGTATCAAACACCAGGATCGGAGAGCCAAATCTTCATATCCCACGCGGCACCGACTAGCATACGAGCGGGACAGGAGCCTCGCGCGGACCCCCACAATGTCGATTACAGCCACAGTTCACATCCAGCACGACCGCCTCTCGTTGATCCCGACCGTCAAGTCTCTCCAGGGAGTGAACGTCCGGGTGATCACCCAGGTCAACACGGATCCGGAAGTTTCTTACTTCCCGTTTCTGGTCGAGTACCGCGACCGCCGGGAACTGGAACAGGTGCTCGATTCCGACCCGACCGTTGAGGCGTATGAACTCGTCGACTGGGCCGACCAGCAGGGGATCTACTACGTCGAGCACTCCCCGGAGACGAAGCTCATCAGCACCGTCGTGACGGAGGTCAACGGGTTCCTCGTCGAGTCCGAAACCACGGACGGCGGCTGGCTGGTTCGGGTGTTGCTGCCCGAGCGGTCGGCGCTCAACGCGATCTGGGAGTACACCAGCGAGGAGAACATCAGCTTCGAGATCATCGACGTGTACGCCAACGAATACGCCGTGGGATCGGAGTCCTACGGCCTGACCGACGAACAGCGGACGGCGCTCCAGGCCGCCTACGAGATGGGGTACTTCTTCGAACCCCGGGAGACCTCCCTGGAGGAGATCGCCGAGGAGATGGACCTCTCCTCGACGGCGATGAGCGGCCGCCTGCGACAGTTCAACAATCCGACACTGATTCGGGCTGGGTGTGCAAATATCCCTCTGGCAATAAACGGAGGGAATAGTTCACAGTATCTTTTATACAGGTCTGCAGCGTCGTTCTAGGGGAATGTCAGATAACGACCACCCGAACTATCCCAGTGTGGATCAGTCCGACCGCATCGTCCCGAGAAATCTCCGGCAAACCGGCGATCCGGGCATCGAGATGCTGGTGTCGACGCGCGTGCGCAAGTCTCCGTTCTTTCACAAGTCCTTCGGCGAGAACGGCGCCTGGCGGTGTACGGTGTACAACCGGCTCTACCACCCGCGTGGGCTCGTTGAACCGGAAGACGGCGGCGCCATGGCCGAGTACGAGGCGCTGACCAACAGCGTCACGATCTGGGACGTGGCTGTCGAGCGCCAGATCCGCGTGAAAGGGCCCGACGCCGAGGCGCTCACCAACTACGTCGTCACCCGCGACGTGAGCACGATGGACGCGATGGACGGGAAGTACGTCATCCTCTGCAACGAGGACGGCGGCGTGCTGAACGACCCGGTGTTGCTGCGGCCCGAGGAGGACGAGTTCTGGTTCTCGATCTCGGACTCCACGCTGATGCAGTGGTTGCAGGGTGTCAACGTCGGCATGGACTTCGACGTCGAGATCGACGAGATCGACGTTGCGCCGATGCAGATCCAGGGGCCGCTCTCGGAGGACGTCATGATCGACGTCGTCGGCGAGGAGGTCAGCGAGATCCCGTACTACGGGCTGATGGAGGCCGAGATCGACGGCTGTGAGGTGCTGATCAGCCAGACCGGCTTCTCCGGGGAGAAAGGGTACGAGGTCTACGTCAAAAACGCCATGGAGAACGCCGAGCGGGTCTGGGACCCGGTCCACGACAGCGTCGTCGAACACGGCGGGATGCAGATCGCGCCCGGCCACCACCGCCGGATCGCCGCCGGTATCATGTCCTGGGGGCAGGACCTCGACCACGAGACCTCGCCGTTCCAGGTCAACCTCGGCTACCAGGTGCCCGACGACAAGGACGCCGACTACATCGGCAAGGAGGCGCTCGAACGCCAGCAGGAGCTGATCGAGAACGGCGAGTACCCGTTCAACCACAAGCTGATCGGGCTGAAGATCGCCGGCGAACCGATCCGCGACTACGCCCCGGACTTCTGGCTGATCTCGGACCCCGACACAGGCGAGGAGGTCGGCTACCTGACCTCGCCGTGGTACAACCCCGACCTCGAGACGAACATCGGGATGGGGTTCGTGCCCGCCGACATGCTCCAGGAGGAGACCGACGTGCCGCTGAACGACGAGATCTACGACGCGGATCTCGACCTGGAGTTCCAGGTCCATCTGCCCGACGAGTACGCCGAGGAACCGGGTGAACCGGTGTTCGCGACGACCGCGAAGGTGCCGTTTAAGGAATCGGTCAACCCAAGCGCACGCGAGCAGGCCAAGCTCGGCGCCAAACGCGAGGCCGAAGCCAACGAAAACGACGACTGATCGCGGCGTCGCTGTTCCTCGACACTCCAGTCTCCCGTTTTCGCGTCACACCGGGACAGCAGCTGCGGTCCGCAGAGGGGATTGCGATCGCTACCGCGAGGGAGCGACGGATCCGGGTGTTCCGTCAGATCCGGAGATGGGCCGGCGGGTCGACGGCCTGTAGCTGTTCGAGCATCTCGAGGCGGTCCTCCTCGACCCACACCTCGGCGATCTGTCCGTTCTCGACCCGGTACATCGCCATCCCGGTCCACTCGACCGCCTGGCCCGTCGGCTCGACGTCCTGGAGTTCGGCGCTCTGGGTCCCGCGAGCCGAGTACCGGACGGCTACTGTGTCGCCCTCGGCGATCATCGCCTCGGTGCTGCCCTCGTAGTCCGGGAACGTCTCGAAGTACGACTCGAGAAATTCGACGACCTCGTCGGGTCCGTGGAGTTCCTCGTGAACCCCGTGTTCGACCACGTCATCGGCGAGCAGTTCCCTGAGCGTCTCCTCGTCCCTGTCGCTGAACGCTCGCAGATAGCGCCGGACGAGATCTGCCGTGTTTGTGTCTGTTGTTGCCATCGTATCACCTCGGTGGGTACTCCGGTCGTCGCCCGCTGGCACCGGAGCACAACCAACTGTTCGGCGGGGGTCGTGTTAATTGTTTGCTATGCACATGGAAGTGGCGTTGTTCACTCGTGACCGTCCGTGTGAGCCGACGGCTGCTCTCACACTGATTGTTGTGAGTATTTTCACCATCACATCGCAATCAGTATCAGGGCTCGCTCTCGTCGTAGAGCGGGTAGCGGTCGGTGAGTTCGTCCACGCGGTCACGCACGCGGTGGCGGACAGCCCCGTCGTCCGGATCGTCGACGACCTCGACGATGAGGTCTGCGACCTCGCGACAGGCTGCCTCGTCGAAGCCGCGGGTGGTGAGTGCGGGCGTCCCGGCGCGGATCCCCGACGGATTGAACGCCGAGCGGCTCTCGCCCGGCACCGTGTTGGCGTTGAGGACGATCCCCGCGTCCTCGAGCGCTTCCTCGACCTCCTTCCCTGTGGTGTCGGGGTGGGACGGGCGCAGGTCTACGAGCACGAGATGGGTGTCGGTGCCACCCGAGACGAGTTCGAGGCCGTGCTCGGCGAGCCGTTCGCCCAGCGCCGCCGCGTTGGCGACGACCTGCTCGGCGTAGTCCTGGAAGCCCGGTTCGAGCGCTTCGCCGAAGCCGACGGCCTTGCCGGCGATGTTGTGCAGCAGCGGGCCGCCCTGGGCGCCGGGGAACACCGCGCTGTCGACGTCGTCGGCGTGTTCCTCGTCGCACATGATGATGCCGCCCCGGCCGGACCGGATCGTCTTGTGGGTTGACCCTGTCACGAAGTCCGCGATCCCGACCGGCGAGGAGTGGACGCCCGCGGCGACCAGCCCCGTCGTGTGGGCGATGTCGGCCACGTGATAGGCGCCGACCGCGTCCGCGGCCGCCTGAAAGCGCTCCCAATCGACATCGCGGGGGTACGCCGAGAATCCGGAGACGATGATGTCGGGCTTGATCTCCTCGGCTTTCTCGCGCATCGCCTCGTAGTCAATGTAGCCTGTGTCGGGATCGACGTGGTACTGCGAAACGTCGTACACCTGCCCGGCGAAATTCGCGGGATGGCCGTGGCTGAGGTGGCCGCCGTGGGTCAGATCCAGCGAGAGGATCTTGTCGCCGGGCTCGAGCATCGCCAGGTAGACACCCATGTTCGCCTGCGAGCCCGAGTGAGGCTGGACGTTAACGTGGTCTGCACCCCACAGCTCCTTCGCGCGGTCGATGGCGAGTTGTTCGACGTCGTCGGCGTACTCACAGCCCCCGTAGTATCGCCCGCCTGGGTACCCTTCGGCGTAGTTGTTCGTCAGTTCGGAGCTCTGTGCTTCCATGACCGTCTGGGAGACGTGGTTCTCGCTGGCAATCATCGCCAGTGTGTCGTTCTGCCGCGCCCGCTCGCCGTCGAGCGCGTCGGCGACCGCCGGATCACGCCTGCGGACTCTGTCGTAGCCCATGCCCGACCTACAGCGGTGGACGATCAATAATCTGTGGCCGCCAAGAATTATCAGAGAGTCGTCTGATTAAGCCGTCGTCGGCAAAACGTACCCGATTCCATACCAGTCGGGAAGTATAGAATTACGGCGTTTTCTCAGCCCTGGAGTCGCCCGCGGCGCCAGTCTTCGGTGTCCTTGGTCTGGTTGAACGTATAGATGTGGATCCCGCTGATCTTGTACTCCTCGTCGTCGGCATAGGGGCCGAGACCATCGACCAGTTCGTCGGGCTTGTACGTCCCCCGGGAGCCGACGATCTGGCGGACGAAATCGACTACGCCGGTCGTCTTCTTGAGGAACTTCACGGAGTCACCGACGCCGACTTTCCGGGAGATCTGCAGCAGCCGACTGTACTTCATGACGCCCGGGATCCCCACTTCGACGGGGAGGTCGACGCCGCGACCCCTGATTTTCTCGATCCACTCGATCACTCGAGGAACTCGTGTCCTTCGGGGTACCCGGTGATCCCGACCTCCTCGAAGCTGTATTCGGTTTCGTCGAGCGCCACGAGCAGCTCGTAGGCGGACTCGAACTCGCCGACCGGTTCCTCGCGGTCGCCGCCCGGGACGAAGATGTCGGTGACGCCAGCCTCGGTGAGCCGGCGGGCGATCTCCTCGAGGTGGTCCCTGTCCTCTACGTACCGCGCGGCGATGTGGGGGACGGGTTTGTACCCGTCCGCCGCGGCCTGTTCGGACCGCTCGACCGTCCGTTCGATCCCGAGCTGCGGCGAGGTCGTGATCGCGATCGTCGCCCCGTCGGGCAGGTACGTTACTTCGTCGTCGAAGCTGTCGAACGGCATCAGCTCGAACCGAGCGTCGCGGAGCAGCGCGTCCGCCCCGTCCGATCGCGAGAGCGTCTGTTGTGCCATCTGTTGCTTTATAAAGGGCTTCCGCTACTTTTCTCTGTGGGTGCTCCTCCGAACATGTTTATATACTCCCAGCGGGCTCGACCGTCTCGGGCGTACACTGGCGGATCCGCTTGGCGACGGTGTGGTACGTCGGGGTCGTCCGGGACTCGGCCCTGACGCGGTGTAACACCAGATCCAGCAGGTTCAGCTGCCGCAGGAGCTCCCGCGTCTGCTCTTCGGTCAGATCGAGCTTCTGGGTTACCTCGTGCGCGCTGCGGGAGCCCACCACCGCGTCGGCGATGTCCGTGATCGTGACCTCCGCCGGCAGCCCGATCCCGTCCGTGATCAGCTGCTCGTCGGGGATCGTCTCCAGCGGGTCGTCGGCCGTCGCCGGGGACGGGTCGGTGGTGTCGACCTCCTCGCCGTCGTCGCCGCGGCTCCGCTGGCGGGTCTCGTAGGACTCGGGCTCGTGGATCTCGGCCTCGATCATGTACCGCCGGACCGTCTCCGCGGAGACGTCCATCTCGATCTCCCGGCTCATCTCCTCGAACGTCTCGCAGGTCTCGTAGAGCCGTTCGAGGTATGGGGTGTCCTCGTAGGGGGGGACGGACTCGTCGCGGACCCTCGCCAGCGGGTCCTCGTCAGGTCTATCCTCTCTCACGGCTCCGGCCCTGTCGATGGCTCCCCGCGTGGTCCTGTGGTGTGGTGCCGGCTGTTCGTCGACGAGGCTCACCTCTGTCTCCCCGTCGGGTGGACGGATCGCGAGGTCGACGTCGACGATCAGCATGCCGTCCTCGGTCACCGAGAGGGACTCCCCGCTCTCGATCGTGACGTCGTCCGTCGACGGGAGCGAAAGCAGATCTGAGGGGTCCAGCTCGACCTGGAACCCGCCCTCGGCCGTGAACCTCGCGTCCGTCGCCGTCACGCCCGATTCCTCGGCGGTCGCCGAACAGAGCGATACCACCAGTTCGAGGCTGGCCCGGAGGACACCACCACTCGCCTCACCTGACACGGCTTCGACGTTGCGAACGGCCGCCCCGTGAGCCTCGTAGTGTTCCGTAATGTCCGAAAGGACATCGAATGTGTTTCTCACGTCCATAACCTTGTGTACATATGACACACTGTTGTTCATAATCGTATATGTGGAACAGATAACCCATTCAAGTCGGCCCCCGTATGAAGGCCCCGAACAAGTTCGGGTGGCGATCGCTGGGGCGCGGTGCTGACGGGTGTGTTAGGCGTCGCTCCCGGGCACTCGAACGGCTGTGACACTCCACGAACCCTTGGGAAGTTGAAACCATCTGGGAACGCCGCGAGGCCGGTAACTCGACCCGGGGCACGTGTCGCTCACTCGACGCGCCGGCCGACCGCGGCGAGTCGCTCCCCCGCCACGACGACGCCCTCGCGGGTCAGCGAGTACGCGACGCCGCTGTCCGTGACCGTAACTGTCTGAAGTCGCTCGTACGACGACGGGCAGTAGATCGTTCCGAGTTCGCTTCCAGCCTCGAGGGGGTCACCGACTCCGACGTCGGGCCGCAACTCGAACAGCCCCGACGCCTGTGCCGCCGTCCGCTCGGGGTCGTCCCGGAGCACTGTCTGCTCCGGCGGCGGCTCGGGACTACCGGCGAGGACGTCGAGTTCCCGCAGCAGGTTCCGGACGCCCCGTACCCCAGCATCGACGGCGTCGTGGCTCACCTGGCGGCTGTTCTCGAGTTCGACCGCGACCGCGGGGATGTCGGCCTCTGCTGCGGCCGTCCGCAGCTTCCCGCCTGGGGTGTCCTCGGGGTCGTCGACGAGCAGGTACTCCGTGCCGAATACCTCCGCGAGCCGGCGCGCGTCCGGGTCGCCCTCGGTCACTCTGACGTGTTCGAGCATGTCCGCGGTCCCGGTGTGCAGGTCGACGATGGCGTCGGCGGCCGAGACGAGTTCCCAGAGCTCGGCTGCGAGCCGCTCCTGGAAGGTGCCGGCGTCGTCACCGGGCCATACCCGGTTCATGTTCGGGTTCACCACGTCGAACTCGGGCGGGGCGCCGTACGACCGATGGTCGAACGCCGGCCGGTTCGCCAGCGGCACCGCGACGACGGTGCCCGCCAGTTCTGTGTCCAGTAATTCCTCGTGCAACCGCCGGAGCGTCGCCGGTCCGTTGAGTTCAATCCCGTGCTGTGCGGCCTGGGCATACACGGTTGGCCCGTCACCACCCTCGTAGCGGTGGACGGTGACGGCGACGTCTGCCCCCGACGGAAGCCGTCCTAACGTCCGTTCGCTGGTCGTGTAGGTCGCTGGTTCGTGAGTCATTCAGTCCGTTCCCGGTCTGCGGTGGTCGAAGGACCCTCCCTATTTTTCGAGTGGTCGTTACTGTCTCCGATGATACTGGTGGCTGTAATTCTTTTGCTCACCAGTCTCTGCTAGACAGCCAGACGTGACTCCGTCCAGTGCCAGGACAGTCCATCGGCTGTGTCATGACCCGACTAACGGGAGTTGGGACGGCATGGTGTACCTGAATCACGTCTGGCTGTCTATCTGCGGAGGCAGACCCAAATCCTCGTTTCGGTCGGGGATCGCCTGCGGGGGCGGCGGATCTTGCCCTCGCGCTACTCGCTGACTCTGTTTCTCCGCAGTGTGACACGATGTGCTGCCGGCAGGAGAATTTTACCGGGACTGGTCGTAGTGGCTTGTATGGAGTTGGACCTCACCGGCAACGTGGCCCTCGTAACGGGCAGCGGGACAGGCCTCGGACACGCGTGTGCCGAAGCGCTCTCACGGCAGGGAGTCGACGTCGCACTCGCGAGCCCGAACATCGACGACCTGGCGTACGCGAGCGATCGCCTCCACGCACTCGGCGACGGCGACATCTTCTCCCTCGAAGCCGACGTCCGCGACCCCGGGCAGATCGGGTCGTTCGTCGACGAAACTGTCGCCCAGTACGGCGGCATCGACCACCTCGTGACCGGGCCGCGGCCGCTGGAGCCGACCGCGCTCGCCGACGTCACTGACGAGCACTGGTTCCGGGCGTTCGACCGGAGCTTCATGAGCGTCGTCTGGACGCTGCGCGAGGCGTACCCACACCTCGACGAGTCCCGCCACGGGACGGTCGTCAACGTGACCAGCCCCGCGATCGGACCGCTCGCCGACGAACTCGGCGTCGCGAACTCGTTCAGGGGCGCGGTCACCGGCCTCACACGGACGGCGGCACACGCACTCGCCCCCTCGGTCCGCGTCAACGCTGTGCTCCCGGGGCCACACGATATCGAGGACATGAAACTGCTGTTGACTGAGCTCGTCGACGCTGGCTACTACGACTCCCTCGACGACGCCTGGGCCGAACTGCTCCGCGAGACGCCGTTCGACTCGCCCGGCGACCCGCTCGATCTCGGTAAAGCCGTCGCCTTCCTCTCGAGTGACCACGCAGGGTTCATCAACGGGACTGTCCTCCGGGTCGACGGTGGTTCGATGGCCGGGGACTGATACTGGTGGCTATACGTACGTGAACACTCGAATTGAGAATCCAGGTGGAACGGGTCTGTCTCCGCAGATAGACAGCCAGACGTGATTCAGGTACGCCATGCCGTCCCAACTCTCGTTGTTCGGGTCATGACACAGCCGATGGACTGTCCTGGCACTGGACGGAGTCACGTCTGGCTGTCTAACAGAGACTGGTGAGACTGTCGATCGGATGAACGCAGTCGCCGGCCACGACATAACCTCCAAAGGAGCTTATATTTCTTGGATTGTGCAGGCTACGCCGCCGCAGCAGCCGCCCAGCTCCCTCGTCGTGACCGACACGCTACATTTATGAGTCAATTTAAGTGACGGACGGATATCTCTTTGAACATGACAAGGCAGGCAACTGGCTGCCGAGCAGTCACTGACAGTGTTGACCACGGACAGCACCGACGAGCTTCACCGGGTGAGTGCCGATGAGCAGTACCGAACTGCCGTCAAGTGCACGCACCGTCGTCCTGGGCGCAGGGATCGTCGGCAACAGTCTCGTCTACCACCTCTCCCGGCTGGGGCGCGACGACATCGTCCAGATCGACAAGGGGCCGCTACCGGACCCCGGCGGATCGACGGGACACGCGTCGAACTTCCTGATGCCGCTGGAGCACTCCAAGGAGATGGCGTTTCTCACGGACGACTCCATCGCACAGTACGACGAGATGGGGCAGTTCACGCTCAGCGAGGGGATCGAGGTCGCGCGGACCGAGGAACGGCTCAAGGAGATGAAACGCCAGCTCGGGAGCGCCAGGTCCTGGGGGCAGGAGGGGCGCATCATCGGCCCCGAGGAAGTGAAAGAGAAGGTGCCGTTCATCAACGGGGAAGTCATCAAGGGGGGACTCTACCAGCCCAACGCCGGGACCTGTGACCCGCTCCGGGCCGGCGAGATCATGCGCGAGCGGACCGAGGAGAACACCGACGGTTACCAGATCTTCCCGAACACGGAGGTGCTGGACCTGCACGTCGAGGGCGGCGAGATCCAGGCCGTCGAGACCGACCGCGGCACGATCGAAGCGGACGAGGTCGTCATCGCCGCCGGGCTCTGGAGCAACAAACTCGCCAAGATGGCCGACAAACGCATTCCGCTCACCCCGGCCGTCCACCAGCTGATCAGCGTCGGCCCGATCGACCGGTTCGAGGAAAAGGAGGGCGAGATCGGCTACCCCATCGTGCGCGACGTCGACACGCAGATGTACGAGCGGATGCACGGTAACGACCTCGAGGTCGGCTCCTACCAGCACCGGCCGATCATCTACGACATCGATGAGATCCTCTCGATCGACGAAGCGCCACTGTCGCCGACGCAGCCGCCGCTGACCGAGGACGCGTTCGACCAGTCGATGCAGGACGCCCTCGAGCTGATGCCGGAGATCCTCGACGATCCCGGGGCGGGGATCCGCCACGAGATCGACGGCCTGCTGTCGGTGACGCCCGACGGGATGCCGACTGTCGGTCCCATGGACGGCGTCGACGGCCTGTGGGCCTGTTCGGCGATCTGGATCAAGGAAGCGCCGGCGTTCGGCAAGAACGTCGCCCAGTGGATGGTCCGGGGCTACCCCGACGTCGACCTCCACGCCTCGAACGTCAATCGGTTCCACAACTACGGGACCTCCGACACGTTCATCAAAAACCGCGGCGCGGAGGGGTACAAGAAGATCTACGGCATCGTCCACCCTGCCGAGCAGTGGCAGACCTCCCGGGAAGTCCGAACCAGCCCGTTTTACAGCCGCCAGCAGGACCTCGACGCGCGCTTTTTCGAGACCGGCGGCTGGGAACGGCCGCGCTGGTACAAATCGAACGAGGATCTCGTCCGGAAGTATCACGACGAACTCGAAGGCCTGTTCCGGGCCGACGAGTGGGACCAGCGGTGGTGGTCGCCGACGATCCTCGGGGAACACCTCCACATGCGCGACCACGTCGCAATGGTCGGCGACATGGGCTTTGGAAAGTTCGACGTCTACGGCGCCGACGCCGTCGAATTCATGGAGAAGATGCACGTCGGGCGCGCCGACGTCGACGTGGGCAAGACCGTCTACACGCCGGTCCTGGCCGAAAACGGCGGGTTCGTCTCGGACCTGACCTTCGCTCGCCTCGGCGAGAACCACTACCGCATCATCACCGGCGGCTCGGTGGCCGGCTCGGACCTGCAGTGGTACCGGAGCAACGCGCCCGACAGCGTCACGGTCGTCGACAAGTCCGAGGCGCTGTGTACGCTCGGCGTCTGGGGCCCCGACGCCCGCAATGTCGTCGACAGCGTCACCGAGGAGGACATGTCTGACGAGGCGTTCCCGCCGTACACTGCCCAGCACATCACTATCGGCGAGGTCGACGCGTGGGCGATGCGGCTCTCTTACGTCGGCGAACTCGGCTGGGAGATCTACGTCCCAGCAGCTCAGGGCGGGAGCCTCTGGGACACCATCGCCGAAGCCGGCGAGGAGTACGACATCCGCCCGGTCGGCATGGGCGTCTACGGCGCCACGGGCCGCATGGAGAAAGGCTACCGGCTGTTCGGCCACGAGCTCGAGGTCGAGTACAACCCCTCTGAGGCCGGGCTCACCTTCCACGGCACCAAGGACGCCGACTTCATCGGCAAGGACGCCTACGTGGAGGCGCTGGAGGAGGACGACGCCGCGAAGCTGTGTACGCTGACCGTCGACGACCACACCTCCTCGGACGGCACCCGCCGCTTCATGCTCGGCGAGGAGCCCATCCTCGACCAGGACGGCAACGTGCTGATCGACGACGAGGGCCGTCGCTCGTACGTCACGAGCGCC
Organism: Halobacteriales archaeon SW_7_65_23; assembly: GCA_003022725.1. Classification (GTDB taxonomy): domain Archaea; phylum Halobacteriota; class Halobacteria; order Halobacteriales; family Haloarculaceae; genus Halovenus. The sequence continues at coordinate 45,655 of PXSQ01000081.1, forward strand.
GCAACCGGCCCCTCCGTCGGCAAGCACATCCTGCTCGCGTACATCCCCTCGGAGCGCGCCCAGGAGGGCAACCAGCTCCAGGTCGAGTACTTCGACGAGACGTACCCGGTGACGATCGAGGTCGTGGGCAGCCGGCCGCTGTTCGACCCGAACAACCAGCGGATCCGGAGCTAGCGGCCGCGTCGGACCGTTCGTCGTGGAGTCGTCGCTGACGGTCTCAGGCCGTCGCGCTGACGGGTCGGCGTGATCAGACGCTGCAGGTGGTGCCGCCGCGCCGACGGGTCGGTGCGATCGAACGCGGCAGGTGCCGCCGCGAGACAACCGAGCAACTGAAACGAAACACGATCCTACGATACACGAGAGAACATGAACGTACTAGCCTGTTTGAAGCGCGTCCCGAACACCGGGGCGAAGATCGTACTGACCGAGGACCAACAGGAGATCGACACGACGAACCTGGGCTTTACGATGAGCCCACACGAGGAGTGTGCCGTCGAGGAGGCGGTCCAGATCGTCGAGGAGCACGGCGGCTCCGCGACGGCGCTGACGCTCGGCTCTGCGGAGGCGACCGAGCAGGTCAGGACTGCCATTGCGATGCAGGCCGACGAGGGCGTGTTGCTCGAAACTGACGGCGAGGAGTGGAGCCCCCGCAACACCGCCGGGGCGATCGCGGAATTCGTCCGGGACCGCCAGGAGGACGGCGGCGGGTTCGACCTCCTGCTGTTCGGCAACGAGTCGGCCGACGCCGGCAACTACCAGGTCGGCGTCCGTGTGGCCCGCGAGCTGGGGTTGCCGATCGTGACCAGCATCAAGTCGCTCTCTGTCGAGGACGGCGCCGTAGTCGCCGAGCGCGAGATCCCACGCGGCTCTGAAGTGTACGAGCTCGACCTGCCGGCCGTCGTCGCCGTCAAGGAGGGGCTGAACGAGCCGCGGTACGCCTCGATGCGCGCCCGGATGCAGGCCCGCAGGCAGGAAGTCGAACACGTCACGCCCGAACGGCGGACCGACGCCGGCCTCAAGAAGATCCGGCTCGAGAGCCCCGAGACGGAGGACAGCGAAACAGAGATCCTCGGCCACGGGCCGGAGGCGGTGCCCGAAATCGTCCGCGTGCTCGAAGACGAGCTGGAGGTGATCTGACCATGGTTCTCATCTTCGTCGAACACGACGGCGGCAAGCCCGCGGACAGCTCGCTGGAGATGCTCACGCTCGCGCGCGACGTCGCCGACCAGCTGGACGCCCCGGTCGAGGCCGCCGTCTTCGGTGACGGGGAGGGCCTGGCCGACGAACTCGGGCAGTTCGGCGTCGAGGCGATCCACGTGGTCGACTACGACGGCGTCGAGACGTACGCGCCGATAGCGTGGGCGGAGAGCCTCGATCAACTCGCCTCCGCAGTGGAGCCGGAGGCCGTCGTCGCGCCCGGCAGCGAGCGCGGCCACGAGGTGCTCGCCCACCTCGGCGCCAGCCGCGACATCCCGATGGCGGCGAACTGCCTCGACGTGACGGTCGGCGACGCCTACGAGGTCGAACGACAGCGGTGGGGCGGGACGCTGCTCGAACACGCCCGCCTCTCGGGCGATCCGAAGCTGCTGACGGCCGCCAAGAACGAACTGACGGTAGCGCCCGCCGCGGAGTCGGCCGAGCCGGCGGTCGAGCCGTTCACGCCGGAGCTGACCGACGATGACCTGGCCGTTCGGATCGACCGGATCGAAGAATCCGACGAGGAAGGCATCCCGCTGGGCGAAGCCCGGATCGTGGTCAGCGGCGGCCGCGGCGTCGGGAGCGCCGAGGACTTCGACCAGCTCGAGGAGCTGGCTGACCTGCTCGACGCCGCCGTGGGCGCATCACGTGCCGCCGTCAACGAGGGCTGGCGGAGCCACGACGACCAGGTCGGCCAGACCGGCGCCAAGATCTCGCCGACGCTGTACATCCCCTGCGGGATCAGCGGTGCCGTCCAGCACATGGTCGGCGCGAAAGGGTCGGAGTACATCCTGCCGATCAACACCGATCCGGAGGCCGCCATCATCGGCCACGCCGACTACGCCGTCATCGGCGACCTCCACGAGGTCGTGCCGGAACTGAACGAGACGCTCCGCGAACGGTCGGACTGATCCGGACGAGCCGAACGATCGGAGCGATCCGGGCGGTCCGAACGATCGGAGCGATCCGGGCGATCCGAACAGTCCGGTCATCTGGACTGTCCGGTCGTCTGGACTGCCCGGTCGTCTGGACTGCCCGGACTGCCCGGGCGACATATCCAAGACGTCTCACACAGGCTGAACGGTGAGTTCGTCATCCTGGGAGGTTGTGCCGCTTTCCCGACAGAGTTTTCCGTATCGACGCCAGCCGTCCGGTTCAGCCGTCCGGACAGCTGATACGTTGCAATCGGGAACGTGCTGGCGGTAGGTATTTCCGGGACGATTCCTGAGGCCCGGATGAATGAGGACGACAGAGCGCCTGCCCGAGGAGGCAGGCACGGTGATCGTCGGAGCAGGAATCGTCGGCTGCAACGTCGCCTACCAGCTGACACAGCTCGGCCGCGAGGACGTCGTCGTCGTCGACCAGGGGCCGATGCCCACGACCGGCGGCTCCTCGACGCACGCGCCGGGGATCATGTTCCAGACCGCGGAGCCGAAGGAACTCACGCAGTTCGCTAACTACAGCCGACAGCTGTACTCCCAGCTGGAGGGCGCCGATGGCCAGCAGGCGTACAACGAGACCGGCGGTATCGAGGTCGCCCGCAGCGAGGAGCGCATGGCGTTTCTAAAGCGCCGCGTCGAGTGGGCCCACGCCTGGGGGATCGAGGACCCACAGCTGCTCAGCCCGGGCGAGGTGACCGACCACCTGCCGCTGGTAGACGAAGAGGAGATCCTCGGCGGGTACTACTCGCCGACTGACGGCCAGGTGTCGGGCGTCGTCGCCTGCGACGCGCTCGCCCGCGAGGCGATGGAGCGCGGCGCGGAGTTCGTCCCGCACACCCGCACCGAGGACGTCCACATGTCTGACGGCGCGGTCCAGGGTGTCGTGACCGAGAACGGCACCATCGAGTGTGACGAGGTCGTCATTGCGACGAACATCTGGGCGCGCCAGCTCGGCGAGCAGATCGGCGTCCACCTGCCGGTGACGCCGGTCGAACACCAGTACACGATGACTGAGCCGCTTGAGGAGTTGTCCGACAGCGCGGTCGACGTCACCGACCACCCGCTGTTCGAGAACTACGAGAACGTCTCCGGCGAGAAGGCTAAACGGCTGCTGGTCGGACCCGACCGCCCCATCCTCCGGGACCAGGACAACGCGATGTACTACCGGACCCACGGGGACTCCTACGGGATCGGGTCGTACAACCACGAGCCGCTCGTCCCCGACCCCGAAGAGCTCAGCGGCAACGACCCCGAGGGCGAACAGGGCTCCGTCCGGGAGTTCACCGACTACCACATGGACAACCCGACACATCCCGACCGCCCGCACAAGGCCCCCCGGCAGGCCAGCGATGAACTCCTGCCCGCGACGGCCGGCAAGGAACTGGAGTTCAGGTACAACGGGATGTTCGCCGAGTCGCCGAACGGCCTGCCGGTGCTGGGCCCCGTCCAGCAGTACGAGGGACTCTGGACCGCGGCGGCGATCTGGGTCACCCACGCCGGCGGCGCCGCCAAGGCGCTCGCCGAGTGGATGGAAAACGGCGTCCCGCGGCTGCCCGACGGGCCGATCGACCTCGCGCGGTGTAACGTCAACCGCTTCGACGAGCACGAGGGCAGCTGGGAGTTCGCCCGCGACATCGGCGGCGAGGAGTACCGCATCGTCTACAACGTGATGCACCCAAAGTGGGTGTGGACCGAGCACCAGCGCGACATCCGGCGGACGCCGATGTATCACTCCCACCAGAAGTACGACGCCGAACTGTGGACCGAAGCCGGCTGGGAGGAGCCACAGTGGTTCGAGTCCAACGAGGATCTCCTCGAGCGCTACGAGGACCGGATCCCGGACCGCCACGGCTGGGAAGGCACGTACTGGTCGCCCATTGAGGGCGCCGAGGCACTCCACGTCCGCGAGCACGTGGGGCTCCACGACATGACGTCGTTCAACAAGGTCGAGGTGATCGGCGCCGACGCCGGCGAGTACCTCCAGTACCTCTGTACGAACGACATCGACCTCGACGTGGGCGACATCACGTACACGCTCATGTGCAACGAGGGCGGGGGCGTCCGCGCGGACGTGACAGTCACGCGGACCGACGACGACCGCTACCTCGTGTTGACGACCGGCCGCGAGGTCGGGAACAACCACGTCGCGTGGATCCGCGACCGGGCGCCGGCGGGCGTCGTCGTCAACGACGTCACCTCCAGCCTCGCGGCGATGGTCTGTACGGGCCCGGACGCCCGCAAGGTGCTCTCGAAAGTGATGGACACCGACCTCTCGGACGAGGCGTTCCCGTTCTACACGAGCGAGGAGACGTTCGTGAAGAACGTCCCGGTCCGGGCGCTTCGAGTCTCGTATGCGGGCGAACTCGGCTGGGAGCTGTACACCCCCTCGGAGTACGGCGAACGCCTCTGGGAGCACGTGCTCGCCGCCGGCAAGGAGTACGATATCCGGCCGTACGGCAACGGCGCGCTGGACGCCCTCCGCATCGAGAAAGGGTTCCGGCTGTGGGGTGAGGACCTCCACACCGAGCACAACCCCTACGAGGCTGACCTGGGCTGGGCGGTCGATCTCGAAACTGACTTCGTCGGCAAGGAGGCGGTGGCCGCGGCGGCCGACGGCGACAACATCGACCACAAGGTCGCCTGCCTGACGCTGGACGACGAGGAGGAGACAATCCTCGACGACCGGCCGGTGTTCGCGCCCGGCGAGGACGAGGCGCTGGGCTACGTCCACAGCGCCGAGTACGGCTACACCGTCGGCGCCTGCGTCGCTTACACCTACCTGCCGCCGGAGTACGCCGACCCCGGCACCGACGTGGAGATCCTCTACGAGAGCGACCGCTACGCCGCGACGGTCCGCGAGGAACCGCTGCTCGACTGATCCCTTCCGGGGAACTCGACTCGCGGCGACCGGGACATTCCTGCCGCAGAAACATCGTTTCGGCTCCCTGTCAATCTGTGGTTGCACTCCACACCGCTCGTCGGGGCTGGTTCGCCGCGATCCGTCTACCAGTGAATTTAACATCGTGACAGGCCCTCGTGTATCAAACGACATGGAACGCACGGAACCCCCACCGCAGGTACAGACGCTGGTCGTCGGTGCCGGCGCCGTCGGGTGTAGCGTCGCGTATCATCTGACGGAACTGGGCGCCGAGGACGTGGCGGTCATCGACCAGGGACCGCTCCCGGTGACAGGCGGCTCGTCGGTGCACGCGCCGGGGATCATCTTCCAGACGTCCCCCTCGAAGGTACAGACGAAGACGGCCCACTACACGAGCCGGCTGCTCGCCGACGCGGGCGTCTACGACGAGGTCGGCGGGATTGAGGTCGCCCGCAGCGAGCGGCGCATGGACTTCCTGCGCCGTCGCAAGGAGTGGGCGACCTCCTACGGCCTGCCGGACCCGCAACTCCTCTCGCCGGCCGAGGTGACCGAGCACCTCCCGCTGGTAAACGAGGAGGAGATCCTGGGCGGGTACTACTCGCCGACCGACGGCCGCGTCGACGGGATCGGCGCCCTGCAATGGTACATGGAGTACAGCGACGCCGCCTTCTACGGCAACACCACCGTCGAGGACCTGGAGGTGGCGGGCGGCGAGATCCAGGCTGTCGTCACCGACCGCGGCCGCATCGAGTGCGACCGGTGCGTGATGGCGACGAACAACTGGGGGTACCAGACCGGCCAGCTCGCGGGGATCGACCTCCCCATCGCGCCGGTCGAACACCAGTACGTCGTCACCGAACCGCTGCCGGAGCTGTCGGAGTTCGCCAGCTCGGTCGACGAGCACACCGCGGGCCTGGAGGTGCCCGGCGATCGCTCGATCCAGGAGGCGATGAGCCAGGGGCCAACCCGCCCGGTCGGCCGCGACCAGGACCACTCGCTGTACTTCCGCACCCACGGCGACGCGCTCGGGATGGGGTCGTACAACCACGAGACGCTGTCGGTCGACCCCGAGGAGATGGGCACAAACAGCGAGGACCGGCAGGCTTCGGTGCGCGGGTTCACGGAGGAGCACTGGACGGAGCCGACTCACCGCCACCGCGACAAATCGGCAAAGCAGGCGTTCGACGAACTGCTGCCGGCCAGCGCCGACGCGTCCTACGAGGCGACCGAGAACGGCATCTTCGTGGGTGTCCCGCGGCTCCCCTCCGGACCGGTCAACACCGGCGGCATCCACGTCCGGCGGTTCGAACCGCACGCCGGCGAGAAGGAGTACTTCGTCGACCGCGGCGCGACCCGCTACGAGCAGGTGTACAGCATCGTCGAACCCCGGTGGCAGCCCGACGACCACCGCGGCCTGCGCACCAGCCCGTTCTACCACCAGCAGCAGGAACTGGGGGCGGAGTTCTACCAGTCCGGCGGCTGGGAGTCGCCGCAGTACTACGAGCACAACGCGGACCTCCTAGAGCGCTACGAGGACCGGATCCCCGAGCAGGACGGCTGGCAGGCGATCAACCGCTCGCCGATCGAGGGCGCCGAACACATCCACACCCGCGAGCACGTCTCGATGTTCGACATGACGACGTTCTCCTCGATCGAGGTCTCGGGCGACGGCGCCCGTGCCTTCCTCCAGCGGATGTGTTCGAACGACATCGACATCGACATCGGGCAGGTCCGGTACTCGCTGCTGCTCAACGAGGGCGGCACCATCCTCGCGGACGTGACTGTCGTCAAACTCGACGAGGAGGAGTACGTGGTCACGACCGGCGGGGGCAACTCCCCCGGGATCCACGGCGGAGGGCGGCCGGTCGACGATCGGGCTGTGGGGGCCGAAATCGCGGCTGCTGCTCCAGCGGTGTACCGACGCCGACGTGACCAACAGCGGGTTCCCGTACTTCCGCGCGAAACAGATGTACGTCGGCGAAGTGCCGGTGCTTGCGCTGCGGGTCTCCTACGTGGGCGAACTCGGCTGGGAGCTGTGGGCGCCCGTCGAGTACGGCCAGCGGCTCTGGGAGACGCTGTGGGAGGCCGGCCAGGATCTCGACGTCCGGCCGATGGGCGGCGGCGCCTTGAGTTCGATGCGCCTCGAGAAAGGCTACCGGCTGTGGGGCACCGACATCGACACGGACTCCAACCCCTTCGAGGCGGGGCTGCCCTTTGCGGTCGACATGGACACCGACTTCGTCGGCAAGGAGGCGCTCGCCCAGGCCCGCGAGGCTGGCATCGACAACCGCATCACGCCCCTCACCCTCGACGATTCGACGGACATCATGCTCAGCGGCCGTCCGGTGATGAAGGACGGCGAGGCGATCGGGTACGTCCAGGCGGGCAACTACGGCTACACCCTCGGCGAGTCCATCGCCTACACGTACGTCCCCGACGAGTACGCAGAGGCGGGGACGTCGGTCACCGTGCAGTGTGAGGGCCAGCGCTACGACGCGACGATCCGGGACGAACCGCTGTTCGATCCGGGCCGGGACAAGATCATCAGATAGCCAGTGACACCGTCACCAGAACGACCATGACATCGACAATACAGAACCCATGACTTCGCCAGACTCGGAGGAACTCCCCGTCCAGTACGAGGACATCGAACGGGCACGCGAGCGGATCGACGACGACACCGTCGTCAAGGAGACGCCGGTCGAGCAGAGCACGTCGCTCGGCGAGTTCGTCGGCGGCGACGTGTACCTGAAGATGGAGCACCTCCAGTGGACGGGGTCGTTCAAGACCCGCGGCGCGTACAACAAGATCGTCCAGGACGTCGAGCGCGGCGTCGAGGAGTTCGTCGCCGCGAGCGCGGGCAACCACGCCCAGGGCGTCGCGCTCGCGGCCACGCGGTGTGGCGCGGACTCGACGATCTTCATGCCCGAGAACGCGCCACAGACGAAAATCGACGCGACGCGGGGGTACGGCGCGACGGTCGAACTCGTGGGCCAGGACTTCCAGAAGACGATGGCCCACGCCAAGGAGGTCGTCCAGGACCGTGACGCCGAGTTCGTCCACGCCTACGACGACACGGACATCATCGCGGGCCAGGGGACGCTCGGCACCGAGATGTACCACGACCACCCCAACGTGGAAACGGTGGTGGTGCCGATCGGCGGCGGCGGCCTCATCAGCGGCATCTCGACGGCGATCAAACACCTCTCGCCCGAGACCCGGGTCGTCGGCGTCCAGGCTACCGGCGCCGAGACCGTCCACAAGAGCCTCGACAAGGGAATCCCGGTGACGCTCGACGAGGTCGACACCATCGCTGACGGGATCGCAACCGGCGGCATCTCCGAGGCGACGCTCCGGATCATCCAGGCGAACGTCGACGAGGTCGTCACCGTCTCGGACACGGAGATCGCCCGCGCGATCCTCCTGCTGATGGAGCGCGCGAAGCAGGTCGTCGAGGGCGCGGGGGCGGCGTCGGTCGCCGCGATCCTGAGCGACGACCTCGACGTCTCCGGCGAGACGGTGATGCCGCTGCTCTGTGGCGGGAACCTCGATATGACGCAGCTCCAGACGGTGCTGGTCCACGCGCTGACCGAGCGCCAGCAGCTCCTGCGGCTGCGCGTCCGGATCACGGACCGGCCGGGTGTGCTCGAAGAGATCTCCGGCGTCATCGCCGACTTCAAGGCCAACATCCACGACGTCCGCCACGATCGCTCCGTCGAGGACCTGGAAGTGGGTGAGGCCTACATCGTGTTCGACGTCGAGACCAGCGGGGCCGAACACGCCGGCAACATCGTCGAGGCGATCCGCGACCAC
>PXSQ01000082.1:0-3013 GCA_003022725.1 Halobacteriales archaeon SW_7_65_23
CACCAGAAAGCCGCCGGGTTCGAGGACGCGGGCGAACTCCCCGAACGGGTCCCGCAGGTCCGCGACGTAGCCCAGCGCGAGCGCGCTGACGACGCCGTCAAACGCGTCGGTCTCCGCAAAATCCAGCGGCTTCTCCAGATCCGCCTGGTGGAACGTCGCCCGGTCGCCGATGGCGTCGCGAGCGTGGTCGAGCATCGCCTCGCTGGCGTCCATCCCGACGACGTCGGCGCCCTGCTCCAGCAGCCACTCGGTGTACACGCCGGTGCCACAGCCGGCGTCCAGCACCTGCTCGCCCGCCACGTCCGGGATGAGCGACGTCGTCGCGGGGAACTCCAGGTGCGCGTTGTACGGGTTTTCCCGCACCTCCTCGGCGTAGGAGTCCGCTAGTTCGTCGTAGGCGTCGACCGCGATGGGATCTTCTCCGTCGGTCATGTCCCGCCCTTCCCGGCGGGCGGTGTTTATTCTTGCTCTGTCTCGGCCCTGTGGCCGACTGCAGCCGGGTGAATCTGTCTCTTTCCTGCAGTCGAACGCGGATCACTCTTTTTCGAACTCGTAGTACGTCGAGCGGATCGTGACGGGTGCGACGTCGGCGACGTCGGCGGCGGCCTGCTGGGTGAGCGGGTAGCTCTCGCGCTCGGCAGCGGTGTACAGACAGGCCGCGGCCACGCCGCCGGGGTTGCGGCCGGTGTCGATGCCACGCTCGCGGGCGTCGGCCGCGAGCGTCCGGGCGCGCTGCTCGATTTCCTGGGACAGGTCGAGTTTGCTCGCAAAGCGGGCGAGGTACTCGCGGGGGTCGATCGGCCCCGTCGGGAGCCCCAACTCGCGATTCAGCGCGTCGTAGGCGACGTCGAGCTCGTCGCGGGTCCCCTTCGCGGCGTCCGTGATTTCGGGGATCGTCCGCGCGACGGCGGCGGTCCGGGCGGTCGCGTAGACGGCCGCCGCGGCGAACCCCTCGATCGAGCGGCCCTGCAGCAGCCCCTCGCTCTGGGCGGACTCGAACAGCACGCAGGACTGCTCGCGGACGTGCTCGGGGAGGTCCAGCCTGCTCACCAGCCGCCGGATCTCGGTGAACGCGTACACGCGGTTGCGCTCGGCCTTGCTGCGGATCTGGGTGCGCTTGTGCTGGCGGCGCAGCCGGGCGATCCGGCGGCGCTTGCGCCCCTTGAGCCGGGTCGCGTGACCGATCTCCGTCGAGAGCCCGCGGTCGTGGCGCGACCGCGTCAGCGGCGCCCCCGTCCGCTCCGGGTTGGTGTCGTCATCCTCGAACGACCGCCACTCCGGCCCCGGGTCGATCGCGTGCTCGTCGACGACCAGCCCGCAGCTGGTACAGACTGTCTCGCACTCGCCCGCGCGAACGGTACCCTCACACTCCGGACACGTCTGGGCCTGTGTCGTTGCCATCACGTGGTAGTTGGCCCGGATCCTCCTTTTAAACGGAGCCGGAACGGGGGGTGAACGTCCGGTCCGCGCGGGATCTACCTACCGGTAACCGGTAGGTAATGCCGCCGTGTGGCGGTTGTGGCCGCCGCGACCGCCGCCCGAGGTGACAAACTTTTTTGTGGCGGGCCGCGCCAGCATCGCGTGATGGGGTTGGCGGACATCGCGGAGGGAATCGAGGTCACCGAGCGCCAGGACGAGCGGGGGGTGGCGACAGTCGACGCCACGGACGCGACGCTCACGGAGCGCCTGGAGCCGTTCGCGGACGACCTCCCGTGCTCGCCGGCGGAGGCGGCGACGGTACTCGACCGCTACACCGAGGGTGCCGCGATCGGCGCCACGGGCCGTGCGGCGGGCGTTGCACCGGCGACGGCGGCGAAGACGCTGCACCTGCTCGGGGAGTCGGTGTCCCCCGCCGGCCCGACCGCCCGGGAGATCGTCCGCGATTGGATCGCTGGCGACCTCTCCCGGACGGAGGCGCTCGAACTGTCGCCGCTGAGCGAGGCGGAGTTCGCGCTCGCGGCGTACGTCGAGACCCACGACCCGAGCGAGGAGGCCTGCGCCGCCGTCGAGGGCGTGCTCGCCGCCCGTAGCGTCAACGACGAGCAGCCCCTCGCCGACGCCGTCGGCGACCCGCTCGACCGACTTTGATCGCTCTATTTCATAACACAGCCACTTTCAGTCCCTCCACACCCATCACTAGAGAACGGAACGCTCTTTCGCGCACAGGCCAAATACAGGATAATGCGGATCGAACTACGCGTCTGCTACCACTGTCTCAGGGGCGAACACGAAAACGAGCACAAGACGGCGGTCACCCGGGACCTGGTCGCGTGCGCCGAGGTGGTCAAGGAGTACAAGGACGTGATCGACCTGGACGACGTCCACATCCGGAAAGTCAAAGAAGAGGAAGGCGACGACGGGCGGCCGGCGGCGCTGCCGGCGGTCGCCGCGACGATCCAGAACGAGGGCGTCGCGGTCAGCGACACCCAGCTGGTGACGATGGGCGAGAACGGATACATGCTCGTCTATCCGAACCCTCAGGACGCGCTGAAGGTGCTGGCGGGCAACATCGACGAGATCAGCAAGGTGATCGGGGACAACATCCTGCCGGACCTCTCCCCCGAGGGTGCCGAAATCCTCTCGGGCGCCCCGCTGGGCGGCGGCCCGGAGGCCGAGCACGGCGGTGGGCCGGGCGCGGGACCGGGGGCGGGCGGCCCGACCCAGGGTCAGCCTGACGCCGACGGCTCGATGGACGGCGGCCCAGGGACACAGTAGCACGATGAACCGCGAGGCACTCGGTCCGGTCCTGATCGTCGTCCTGGGGATCACGCTCGCGACAGGCATCGTTGTCGGCACGCTCCAGGAGGCGGTCGGGCTCGCCGACCGGACCGTCACGGCGATCGACAACGGCGGGCTCGCTGTCACGCTCGTCGCCGTGTTCTTCCTCTTCGATTCGACCGACTACGCCGGCTACCGCGCGCTCGGCGGGCGCCGTATCCTCCTCGACGGCGCATACGTTTTCGTGCTCGCCGCAGTTGTGACGGTGGCCGCGGCGACCATCCTGGCCGTCGCC
>PXSQ01000082.1:3140-9910 GCA_003022725.1 Halobacteriales archaeon SW_7_65_23
AACTCTGTGTCACATCGTGACACTCTCCTGGCTGTATTCGCACGGGTGAACGGCTGAACGTGACGCGTGACTCCACGAAATGACGTCCGACAGTATCAGGAGCCGAGGAGTCCCCCGACTCGCCCCTCGTCTGCGGACGCCAGGTCGAGTTCCTGCCCCAGCGCCGCCCCGGCGGCGCCGGCGACTGCGGGCGCGAACGTCTCGTCCGGCGGGAGACACGCCGGGCAGTCGTCCGGGCTCTCCACCTCGCTTGTCGGGACGGCAGCGTCAGCGTCTTCGAGCGAGCCGTCCGAGCGGTTCGCGATCACCACGTCAGCAGTCGTGCCGACGTCGTCGAGCCGTTCGTGGGTGCGTGCGAGCGAATCGCGCCCGCGGCGGCTGTCGACCGTCACCACGGCGATCCGGCTGGCCGCGTTGACGGCGGCCAGCGCCTGGTTCGTCCCGAGCGGCGGCGTGTCGACCAGGACGACGTCGTGGGACAGCGACGCTGCCGCGAGCTGGCGCTCGAACTGCCTGGCGGCGCCGGCCGTTTTCGCTCTCGCCAGCCGCTCGAACGGCGCCCGTGCCGGACACAGCGCCAGCCGCCCCGGTAGTTCCGCCGGATGGTCGTACAGCGCCGCGTCCAGTGCGACCTCCTCGGTGACGAGCATGGTCACGTCCGGCGCGATCTTGCCCGGAACGTGTGCGGCGAGCCCCTGCGTCTCGAACGCCGCGTCGAAAATGGCGACGTCCCGCCCGGTCCGGGCCAGCGTCGCCCCACACTCGACGGTGAGCCGCGTCGTTCCGACACCTCCCGCCGCACCGACGTACGCCAGTATCTGCGTCCCCATGGCTGGCTCTGCTTCGTTCTGGGTGATAAAGGTTGGCGAGGAGTTGGTTCTGGGACCGGTGCTCCTGTTGCGTCGAAAAAAGCCCTCGGCGCGCTCGTGACGCCGCGACTCGTTGCGCTCCTCGGCCTCCGGCCTGCGCGTGTCTGCGGGCGACCCGCGAGTCGCCCGCGCCCTTTCAGTCCGCCAGGGGCGATGTGTGATCAGCCAGCAGGAACGCCGTGGCACATGTAGTCGGCAGAAACTGGGCGGTTACTCCACCAGCAGATATACTGCCGGACGTGACTCTGTTACATGCCGTGACGCCGGAAACGAGGTCTCAGGCCATGAAACAGGTATGTCTGAGACGAGAGTGTTAACCAAATCACGTCCGGCAGTATAGCCGACCGTCACACCCGCTGCTGGCCGTCGATCGAAACGCGAAAAACGGGGAGCCCTATCGCCATGCCGGAAGTGAGGCAGCGTCCTCGAGTGGAAGTGTCATATATGCTCCGTCCTGGCTGATGTCCGCAATAATGAATTCATCTACTCGACCGTTCTCGACAGACGCCATGACTTCCGTATCCGCTGCCACCTCCGCCGGAACAACAGTATCCGACTCCATGTGTCACCCTATACCACACACCTATATAAACCCACCGGACCTGTCTATCAAAAATGATAGCAAGCGGAACGGTTCCCAAGACGCACGTCAGACAAACCGACAGCAGATCCTGTCACTCGGTGTGAACGACGTGCCGGAGAAGAGCGGTCAGCGCCTGGAACATGACGATAGTTGATACTGTGGCTGAGGTGGTGGAAGTTGGGGACCGGGTCGGCGCACCCGGGCTGGACCCCGCCCGTGCGGGGGCTGCTGGCTGCGCTACGGTGGCCGGAGGGCGAGGCGACCGGGCTGTGGGAACGACGAGCGGTCGGCAGTGGTAGGGAAATGTGTAAGGACTTAGTACGAGCGGCGAGGAGTAGGTGGCAGTATGAACGTCGAAGACGTCATGACTCCCCGTGATGAGGTCGTCACGGTCGAGATCCCGGGCACCCGGGACGACGTCCTGGAGTACCTGCAGGATCGCGAGTTCTCGTCCGTACCGACGGTCAAGCAGACGTCGGCGGGGGAGATCCACCGCGGGATCATCTCGCGGACGGCACTGATCAAGCACCCGAACGAGGACCAGCTGGCGATGCTCGCCGAGGACGTGCCGACGACCTCGCGCGGGACGTCGCTCGCCGAGGTCGCCGAGCAGATGGCGACGACGGGTGAGCGGCGCATCCCGGTCGTCGACGGCGACGGCCTCGAGGGGATCATCACCGTGACAGATGTCGTGATGGCGATCGCCCGCGGGGAAGTCGACGAGAGCGTCACCGTCGAGAGCGTCGCGGGGTCGGCGGTCAACTGCATCTACACCGAGGTGCCGCTGACCGTCGCCGAGCGGGAGCTCTCCTATGCCGGCGTCCCCTACGCCGTCGTGCTCGACGACGAGGCCGAGATGGCCGGCATGGTGACCGAGGTCGACATCATCGCGGTCGCCCGCGTAGTCGAGGGCGAGGAGGACACTGGCGAGTCGATCGCCAACCAGGACGACGAGTGGGCCTGGGAGGGGATCAAGGCCGTCGGCAACCGCTACATGCCGACCCGGAACGTCGAGATCCCCAACGGGCCGGTCCACGAGTTCATGACGGCGGATGTCGTCACGGTGGGCAGCACTCGCCCCGTGACCGAGGCCGCACAGCTGATGATCGAGCACGACATCGAACAGCTCCCCGTGGTCAGCGGCGGCGACCTCGACGGGATCGTCCAGGACATGGACCTGCTGGAGGCGTTACGGTGAGCGAGCGCGAGACTGACCGCCTGACCGAACTGGCGAAACGGCGCGGGTTCTTCACGGGCACGGCGGCCGCCTACGGCGGCGTCGCCGGCTTCTACACCTACGGCCCGCAGGGCGCCGCGCTGAAGGACAACCTCGAGGGCGCCTGGCGGGACCGCTTCGTCACCCGCGAGGGCCACATGGAGATCGACGCGCCGACGGTGATGCCCGAGGCCGTCTTCGAGGCGTCGGGCCACCTGGAGACGTTCAACGACATGCTCGTCGAGTGCGCCGAGTGCGGCGAGAGCCACCGCGCCGACCACCTCGTCGAGGACCACCCCGACTCCGACGTGGAGGACGCCGAGGCGCTCCCCAACGCGGAGGTCGCGGATCTCATCGCCGAGTTCGGGATCACCTGCCCGGCCTGTGGCGCCCCGCTCGCTGACGAACCGGTCGAGGACTTCAACCTCATGTTCGCGACGAACATCGGCCCCGGCGACTCCTCGCCGGGGTACCTCCGGCCCGAAACCGCCCAGGGCATCTTCGTCGAGTTCCCGCAGTTCGCCGAGTACGCCCGCAACCAGCTTCCGTTCGGCGTCGCCCAGATCGGGCGGGCCTACCGCAACGAGATCAGCCCCCGGAAGGGCCTGCTCCGGCTCCGGGAGCTGACGCAGGCCGAACTCGAACACTTCGTCGATCCCGAGGACGACGAGGCGCCGATCGACCGCGTCGCGGACGTGGTGCTCCCGCTGTACTCCGTCCCCCAGCAGAAGGCCGACGACGGCGAGCTCCAGGAGCTGACCGTCCGGGAGGCCGTCGAAGAGGGTGTCGTCGAGAGCGACTGGATCGCCTTCTATCTCGGGCTGTCGAAGCGCTGGTACGCGCGGGCCGGCGTCGACATGGACCGCTTTCGCTACCGCCAGCACCTGCCCGGCGAGCTCTCGCACTACGCCTCGGACTGCTGGGACGCCGAATCGGAGATTGACGGCGGCTGGCACGAGCTCACCGGGTTCGCCTACCGGGGCTCGTACGACATCGACAAACACGCCGAGTACTCCGACGAGGACTACACCGTCTTCAAACAGTACGACGAGCCGATCACCGTCGAGCGGCCGACCGTCGACCCCGACATGAGCTACCTCGGCCCGGAGTTCGGCGAGCACACCGGGTTCACTATCGAGGAGAGTACCGAATCCGGCGAGCACGTCAGGCCCCACATCGTCGAGCCGTCCTTCGGCGTCGACCGGCTGGTGTACACCGTGCTCGCCCACGCCTACAGCCAGGACGAGGTCGACGGCGAGGAGCGGACCTACCTCTCGCTGCCCGCGGCCGTCGCGCCGACAACCGTCGGCGTGTTCCCGCTGATGGACAGGGACGGCCTCAACGACCGCGCATATGAGGTCGCGCGGACGCTCCGCGACGCCGGACTCGCGGTGACCTACGACGACTCGGGCGCGATCGGCCGCCGGTACCGCCGCCAAGACGAGGTCGGCACGCCGTTCTGCGTCACCGTCGACTATGACACCCTGGAGGACGACACCGTCACGGTCCGCGAACGCGACAGCACCGCCCAGAAGCGGGTCCCGGTCCCGGAGCTGCCGGACACAATCGGCGCCCTCCGTGACGACGACAGATCGTTCGAGGATCTCTGACCCCGGTGATGTGGGGGATAGTCGGGTCGACTGTTGCCACGCTCCGGCGCTCGCTCGGCGAGGAGACGCCTCGCCGGCTCGTCCACGCCAGCGGCAGCGTCCTCCCGCTTCTGTACATCCTCCAACTCGCCACCTGGACGCAGGTCCGGGCGCTCTTCATTGCCGGCTCGGTCGCCGCCGCCGTCCTCGAACTGCTGCGGCTCTCCGTCGGGTTGGACTGGCGGATCTACGACCGGCTCACCCGGAGCTACGAGCAGGACAACGTCGCCGGCTACGCCTACTACATGTTCTCGACGACGGCGGTCGTGCTGGCGTTCGAACCCCGGATCGCGATCCCCTCCGTGTTGATGCTGACGATCGGCGACCCGATCAGCGGGCTGGCCGGCTCCGGCGAACTCCGCCGGGTCAAGCGGTCGCGCGCCCTGGCGGCGATGTTCGGCACCTGCGTTGTCCTGGCGGCCCCGTTCCTCTACGGGACCCCGCTCGCAGTGTTCCTCGGCGCGCTCATCGCGACGATCGCCGACGGCGTGAAGCCAACCGTCGAAGGGTACATCATCGACGACAACCTGACGATCCCCCCGGCCGCAGCGGGCGCGATCTGGGCCGGGATCGAACTCAGCGCTACACTCGGGCTCGAACTCTCCGCGGCGATCCTGTAGCGCTCAGATCTCTAATAGTGATTATTGTGAGTCGTTACGGGATCGACCGCATGACTGCGTGCGGTCGACCCGGTAAACAGTCACAATAATCACTATGAGACGGTCGTCCGTCGGTGGTGGCAACGCCCGGAACAAACTTGCTGGCGGGGCCCGAAGTGGCGGGTATGTCCCTCGGTAAGCACATCGTCAACGGCATCGTCTCGCTCGTCATCAGCGTCGGCGTCACGGCCCTCACCGCCAAGAGCGATCCCGGTCCATACGACGAAACCGACATGCTGCTGGCCGTTGCTGTCTCGGCGTTCCTCTCGGGCTTTTTTACCAGCTACTACGCCAAGTGACTGATACTGTCGGACGTAACTCTGTGTCACATCGTGACACTCTCCTGGCTGTATTCGCACGGGTGAACGGCTGAACGTGACGCGTGACTCCACGAAAGGCGATGACGAGCCGGACACCGACGCCGACCCTGACGACCGTTCCCCGGGCAGAGATCCCAGCCCAGCGACCGATCGGAGCGATGGGACCCCATTCGGGGCGCCCGAGCAGGCTCCCGGAGATCCGAACCGGCAAGAAGCCGGCACCCAGGATGGCGGGCAGTCCCCGTCGAGCGAGCAGCGTGGGGAGGACGGTCAGGGGACGACAGCAGCCGGATCGGACAGCACCCACGCCCGCAGGTCCAGGAAGGCTGGCGGGCGGGAACAGCGGAGTGAACGGGAGAGCGACAGCTGGACGCTGGTCGTCCGGGACGTGACAGTGACAGTGCTCGCGGTGTTGCTCGTCGGCGCGTACCTGTTTGCAATCAGCGGCGTCTGGCCGCCGATGGTCGCCATCGAGAGCGGCAGCATGGAGCCGAACATGGACGTCAACGACATGGTGTTCGTCATGGACGAGGGCCGCTTCCAGCCCGCGGCGGCGACGGGCGACACCGGCGTCGTGACGGCCCGGACTGGCGACGGGACCGGGTACGGGGAGTTCGGCAACAGCGGGGACGTGATCATCTACGAACCAGGGGGGAGCGACGCGGAGACGCCGATCATCCACCGGGCGATATTCTGGGTCGAGGAGGGCGAAAACTGGTGTGAGCAGGGGAACCCGGAGTATCTCGGCAGCCTCCAGCCCGACGATGCGGTGTGTGAGGCTGACCACGATGGGTTCATCACAAAAGGTGACGCCAACAGCAACTACGATCAGGCGAGTATCGGGCGGGCGACGGGGCCGGTCAGACCCGAGTGGATCATCGGCACCGCCGAACTGCGGCTCCCGCGACTCGGCTGGTTCAGGCTGCAGTTCTAGCGTGCGTTCGACGTTGCACCACCCATCTCGTCGCGAGGAACACCGCGAGAGCAATCAGTTGTCGAACCGTGCCTGCTTGGTTCGGCCGTAGCGGCCCTTCGACACCACGACGGCGTTGACGATACCGAGCATGTCGAGTTCGCTGATCAGGTCGGTGACGCGGCGCTGAGTGAGGACATCGGCGTCGATCTCCTCGCAGAGTCGCTTGTAGATGTTGTACACTTCGCCGGTGTTGATGTTGTGGACCCCCTGCTTTTCCAGCAGGATGATCGCGAACAGCACGAGCTTCGACTGCTGGGGGAGCGTCCGGACCACCTCGACCACCCGGTCGAGTTCGATCTTCTCCTGTGCCTGGCGGACGTGGTCCTCCTCGACGTTGTCGGTGTCGTCGCGCTCGGCGAGTTCGCCGGCGGTCCGCAGCAGGTCCAGCGCCCGGCGCGCGTCGCCGTGCTCCTGGGCGGCGAACGCCGCACACAGCGGGATCACGTCGTCGGTTAGCGCGCCGTCCTTGAACGCGACCTCGGCGCGGTGTTCGAGGAT
>PXSQ01000083.1 GCA_003022725.1 Halobacteriales archaeon SW_7_65_23
GGCGTGCATGGGACACCTCTTGATTGGACACCAGAGGCGTCCCCTTCGACAGAGGAGTCAGTTGCTACTGAACTCTAGAGGACTTTGCGACGCGACCAATTCTTTTACTCACCAGTCTCTGCTCTCTGCGGAGACAGACCCGTTCCGCCTGGATTCTCAGTTCGAGTTTTCACGTACTTACAG
The DNA here is from genome assembly GCA_003022725.1 of Halobacteriales archaeon SW_7_65_23. Classification (GTDB taxonomy): domain Archaea; phylum Halobacteriota; class Halobacteria; order Halobacteriales; family Haloarculaceae; genus Halovenus. The sequence goes on from PXSQ01000083.1 coordinate 184, forward strand.
CCACCAGTATCAGTACGTCGGGTTCTCTTCTGGCACGCCGTCGCGTTTGTTGACCACGCGTGCGAGCGTGAACAGCGCGTCGGAGAGCCGATTGAGGTAGACGACGGCCGTCCCGTTGGCGTCCTCTTCGCCGGCGAACGCGACCGCGCGGCGTTCGGCCCGGCGACAGACCGCGCGGGCGTGGTGGAGCCGCGACCCCGTCTCGGAGCCGCTGGGGAGGATGAACGATTCGAGGGGGTCGAGTTCGTCGTCGTAGCCGTCGATTATCGCCTCCAGCGCGTCGACGTGGTCCTCGCGGACTCTGGGGTCGTCTTCGTCGGGTTCGGGGTTGGCGAAGTCCGCCTGCACCACGTGGAGGTGGTTCTGGATCGCCCGGAGCTGGTCGTCGACATCGTCGTACCCCGTCGGCCGGACCGACCCCACCAGGGCGTTGACCTCGTCGACGCTGCCGTACGCCTCGATCCGCGGGCTGGCCTTCGAGACGCGGTCCATGTTCCGCAGGTCCGTCTGGCCCTCGTCGCCGCGACCGGTGTAGATCTTCATGTCCGCCTCTCCGCCCGAGACGGACTTAATCGCGGTGGTTGTCCCCGCTCGCCGCAAGGTTCCCGGTCGCTGCAGACGTCGGCCCGCCGATCGCGAGCCCGCTGACCCGAACGCCCGAAATCCTCGGTATCGCGTCCCATCCGGCGGGTTTCCGAGCCGGAGTCCGACCTTTCTGAAACCCGGATCAGTACGGCAGCTCGCACTGAAACGTGGTTCAGCGAGGCTATTTGGTGGTCACGACCCAGGTTTTCGTCTCGATGAGCGACTCCGGCGGCGCCCGGTCGGCCGTGCTGAGCTACTACCTGTTTAGGGTCACGGACTCGGTGGGGTTCATCTGGCCGGTGTTCACGCTGTTTCTGCTGTGGAACGACCTGACGTTCACACAGATCGGGACGCTCAGCGCCATCTCGGCGGTGCTGGTCGTCGTCTTCGAGGTGCCGACGGGGTATCTCGCCGACCGGATCGGCCACCGGAACACGCTGGCGATCGGGATGGGGGCAACGGCGACGTCGATCGCCGGATTCGTCGCCGCCTCGACGTTCCGCCAGTTCGTCGCCCTCTATGTGATCTGGGCGCTCGCGAACGCGCTCCGCCACGGGGCTGCCGACGCCTGGCTCTACGAGATGCTCCGCGAGCGCCTCGACAGCGACGCGTTCACCCGCGTCCGTGGGCGAGGCGGGGCGGTCTACCAGGTCGTCACCGCCGTCACGATGATTGTCGGCGGGCTGCTGTACGCGGTCCATCCGACCTACCCGTTCGCCGCGTCGGCGGTCCTCAGCGGGCTCGGCGTCGGCGCGATCCTCCTGATGCCGCAGACGGATGCCGACGCCGACCAGCCCGGCGTGACGGACGCGCTGACGACGCTCCGCGAACGGTTCACCCGCCCGTCGCTGCGCGCGTTCGTCCCATTCATCGCCCTATTTTTCGCGATGGTGACGACCGCCGATACGTATATCCAGCCGATCACCGTCGACGTGATTGAGCGGCTGTCGGCGGCGCTCGCACCGGTCGCCGAGGACGCCGTCGGGCGCGACGGCTCCAGCCTCAGTGTCCCCGAGGAGGCGACCCTGGGGTTCGTCTACGCCGGCTTTGCGTTCGCCGGCGGGATCGCCAGCTACAACGCCGAGCGGATCCGCGGCTGGCTGGGACTCCGGCGGGCGCTGTTGGCCGTCCCGCTCGTGACCGCCGCGGCGCTCGTCTTCCCGCTCGCGGTGCCACTGCTCGCGGTGCCCGCCTTCTTCCTGATGCGTGCCGCGACGGATCTCTCGAAACCGCTCGTCAACCAGTACCTCAACGACCGCGCGGGCTCGGCAAGCCGTGCGACCGTCCTGAGCGCCGCGCAGATGAGTTACGCCGTCGTGCGGGCGCCGCTGAAGCCGCTTGTCGGCGTGATCGCCGACGCGACGTCGCCGTTCGGTGCCATCGCCGCGCTCGGCGGTGGGTTCCTGATCGTGGGGCTGTCGATTGTCGTGGTCGCACAGTCTGTGATTGCTGACGGTCCGGCCGTAGAATCCACGGGCGTTGAGGAATCAGCGGGATGAGACGATAGACGTGTTTCTGCCGGCCACACAGTCCGGGCCCCTGGCGGACTGAAAGGGCGAGGCTCGGTCGCGGTCGCTGAGCAGGCCCTATCCGAACGAACACAGTGAGTGAGGATATCCTGCTCAGCGAGATCCGCGAGCGTGCCGAGGGCTTTCTTCGACGCTACGGTTGTAGTTGTGTCGAACGCGATTCCTGGCGAGCGCGCCGAGAGCGTTCTGCAGTACAGCAAGCACGCTACTGTTCTCAACAGAACAGCTTAACACGAAGCAGCAAATAGCCGAGAAGATGGACGTCACGCTACTCGGATCGGGAGACGCCATCGGCGTCCCGGTCCCACTCTGTCGGTGCGAGTACTGTCGATCGGCTCGCGGCCGACGACGGGTGCGAACTGGGCGACGATCTGACGCAGTACCCGGTGTGAGTGCCGACCGCCCAGGTACTTACTCCCGGGTCTCGTAGGTGACACGCCAGTCGCCCTCCGATCGGTCGGCGATCCGGTCGTACATCGCCCGCAGGCCGTCCGATTCCGTGTCGGGGAGGACGTGTAGCCGGATCTCGCCGTCGCGGATCGAGAGCCGGAACACGTCGCGGGTCTCCTCGTCGCGGACGAGATACAGCGGCATCGGGAGGTTAAGGAAGTCGCCGTAGCGGTACGGACCGCTCTCAAGGACTGTCAGGACGAGGTCGTCGAGGTCGGCGTCGGTGCGATCCGCCGCCGGGACGAGCCTGAAGACGGTCTCGCCCTCGTACTTGACGCCGCCGCTGTAGGGGTAGGTCCGCTCCGGACGCTGGGGGATTGCGAACGACGGATCGCCGGCCATCACGCCGACGTACGGCGCCCTGCCCCTTAATCTCGCGGCTATGCTGGGCTTTCTTTGGTATAAGGGGGCTCCATTGAATCGCCATACAGCAGTTGAATCCCTTGATACAGCGACCAACGTATCACTACCAGAAACGGCGCGAGACACTTAGGTATCCACGCCGTATACACACGCACATGAAGCGGCAATACGACTGGGGCCTCGGCGTCCGCATGGTGCTTGCCCTGCTGGTGCTCGGCGGGCTGTACATCGGCCTGGGCTACGCAGCGGTGCTGCTGTTTGGCTTCTTCGTCGCCGCGCCGGGCCTGGGCCACTTCGCCGGCATCGCCGTCGCCGTCCTCCTACTGGCGGGCAGCCAGTACTACTTCGGCGCCAACCTGGCACTGCGAACGATGGGCGCCGACGTAGTCGAGCGCGAGGAGTACCCGGATCTGCACGACCGGGTGACCTACCTCGCCCAGCAGGCCGGCGTGCCCAAGCCACGGGTCGCCGTCGCCGACAACGAAACGCCCAACGCGTTCGCGGCCGGCCGCAAGCAGGGCAACGCCGTCGTCTGCGTCACGACGGGCCTGCTGGAGGAACTCGACGACGAGGAACTCGACGGCGTGCTCGCTCACGAACTCGCCCACATCATGCACCGCGACTTCCAGCTGATGACCGTGATCGCGGCGCTGTCGATCATGGCCGGCTGGATCGTCCGCTGGGGCTTCATCTTCGGCGACGGCGGCAGCGGCGGTGAGGGCGGCGGCTGGCAGCTGCTGGCGGGCTACGTCGCCGCGCTCGTCGTCTGGGTCGGCGCGTTCCTCGTCGGCCGGTTGATCTCGCGGTACCGGGAGTTCGCCGCCGACCGCGGCGCGGCGACGATCACCGGCAACCCCGCCGCGCTCGCCAGCGCCCTAGAGACGATCAGCGACGAGATCGAGTCAGTACCGGAGGAGGACCTCCGGGAGGCCGAGCGCGCCAGCGCGCTGCTGGCCGCCGAAGTCCGCGAGACCAAGCTCTCCCGGCTGTTCCGCACCCACCCCGCGGTCGAGAACCGCGTCGCGAAGCTGCGCGAGCAGGCCGTCGATATGGACGCCTGATCGGGTGACCTGATCAGCCGTCTGACACCTTCTCGACCGGGAATCGCGGGGCATTTGACTCTCGGTAGATGACTCAGGAGTAGATGGTCACGTGGTCCGCCGAGCGGACGGTGCTCGCCGCCTGTACGGTCGCCTTCTTCGCGACGATGGTCGCGCGGCTGGTCATCAGCCCGGTCGTCCCGCTGATCGCCGACGACTTCGGCATCTCCAACACGGCCGTCGGCTTCTCGCTGACGGCCATGTGGTTTGCCTACGCGTCCTCGCAGTTCCCCAGCGGCCTGCTCGGCGGTCGTGTCGGCGAGCGGCGGGTCATCCTCGTCGCCGTCGGCGGGACGGCGCTCGCCAGCGGCCTGCTCGCACTGGCGCCGATCTTCCCGGCGTTCGTCCTGTTCACGTTCACGCTGGGCGGGGTCGCGGGACTGCACTACAGCGTTGCGACCACGCTGCTTTCGCGAACCTACACCGACATCGGGACGGCGATCGGCATCCACAGCGCCGGCGCGCCGATCGCGGGCCTAGTCGCGCCGGTGGCCGCCGCCTACGTCGGGACGCAGTTCGGCTGGCGCCCGGCGGTCGCGCTCGGTGCGGCCGCGGCGATCCCCTCGGTGCTGCTTTTCGCCTGGGCGGTCGCCCCGACTGAGCCGTCGCGGCCCGACGAGTCGATCCGCGGCCGGGTGTCGCCGGGCATCCTCGTCGAACTGCTTTCGCGGCCGCCGATCGCCGGCGCGATGATCGTCTCGGTGTTGATGGCGTTCATCTGGCAGGGCACGGCCTCGTTTCTCCCAACGTTCCTGATCGAACACCGGGAGTACTCCGAGACCAGCGCCGGCGTCGTGTTCTCGGGCTACTTCGTCATCCAGGGCGCCGGCCAGCCGGCGATGGGCTGGCTCTCGGATCGCGTCGGGCGGGCGCTGGCGACCGGCAGCGCCGCAGTCGCCGGTGTCGCCGGCTACACGCTGTACGTCGCCGGCCCCGGCCTCGCGAGCGTCGTCGCCGCGACCCTGCTGGTCGGCGTCGCGATGAGCTGGGGCGCCGCGATGCTCCCGGCGTTTCTGGACAACATGACCGACGAGGAGGAGGGAATGGGGTTCGGGCTCGTCCGGACCGGCTACATGGTGCTTGGCGCCTCGGGCTCGGTCGGCGTCGGCCTGCTAGCCGACGTGTTCAGCTGGCGCGTCTCGTTTCTGACACTTGCCGGGCTCCAAGTGCTCGTCGCGTGTGCGCTGTTCGGAACGGTCGTTCGGAGCTGGCGGTGAGCGACGGCGGGGACGGCCGTCACGACGGGGGGGACGAAGCCGTCACCATCAGTCGTCGGCGCCGACGTTCTGTTCGCTCTCGAAGCAGGCGGGGTCGGGTTCGATCCGGGCGTACTCGACGGCACGCTGGCCGAGGGTCTCGACGCGGTCTGCACTTTTCTCGTCGGTGAACGCACCGTTCTCGAACTTCTCGCTAGCGGTCGGGATCGCTGCCTGGTGGGGGAGCACCCACGCGTTCAGCGCCCGGCAGACTGAGCGGAGGTGTTCGAGCGACATCGTCGGGAAACTCCCGCCAGCGACGGCCAGCAGGCCGACAGTCGTGCTCTCGAACTCGTCGAACCCGCAGTAATCGAGGGCGTTCTTCAGCGGCGCCGAGTACGAGCCGTGGTACATCGGCGACCCCAGCAGGACGGAGTCGGCCCGCTGGATCGCCTGCTTGAGACGCTCGGCGTCGCCTGCCTCCCGGTAATCGGCGTCGAACACCGGCAGGTCGTACTCCCGGAGGTCGATTAGCGTCGTCGACGCGCCGTGGTCGTCTGCAGCCTCAAGTGCATGTTCGAGCGCGATCCGCGTGTAGCTTTTGTCCCGGAGACTCCCGCAGACCCCGGCGACGTGTGGTGGCGTGCTCATCATCGGCAGTTGGCCGCGGCGCTGCTTATGCATGGCGGACAGCGAAGTTCCCTAACCGACAGGAAGAACAGCGATACCTAGCGAACCGAATACTCAAAAGCGCGCACCCCGTTGTCGCCGTCGTGCACGAGTTCGGGTTCGAACTGGAAGTCTGTCAGTGGGCCGATCACCACTGGCCACCCGGCCGCCCGCGCGACCGCCCGGTCGTCGTCGCCCGCCAACTCGGAACGAGACGCCGGCGCTGGGACACCCTCGTCATCGAGTGCGACCCGCAAGGCCTCACAGCCCGCGCCCGCTTCGGCGAGCACCGGCTCGACAGCGACCTGCTCGGCGTCGTCCGGCACGCGCCCGCCGAGTGGGCGTGGTACCGCGACGCCCTCCCCGAACCCGACTACCCCTGGCGGTACGTCCGCGAGGCGGTCCATCGCGCCGCCGACCGCGGGGTCGTCGAGCGCCGCCGGGGCGAAAACGGCCGGATCGAACTCCGGCGCAAGTGGCGCTACCCCGACTGGGTGGAGCGGATCGTCGCCATCGAGAACAAGCCCGACCTCGACGCCAGCGCCGCCCGCGACCTGCTCGACCAGATCGAACGCGACGTCGCCCTCGCGCTGGCCGACGAGGTGTGGATCGCCACCCGCGCGACCGACGAGCGCGTCGAGCCCGTCCTGCTTGAGGGCGCGCCAGTCGAGGCTGGCATCCTCCTCGTCGAGGAGAGCGCCCGCGGCGCGGGTGCCGCCGAGGCAGTCTGGCAGCCCCGGTCGCTCGCCGCCGAGGACTCGGGCACGCACATCCTCGACCGCCCCGAGGGCGGCGAGCACGACGCCTCCGCCTGCCGGTTCGAGTACGCCGACCCGGACTGGAAGACCGACAAGCGCCGCGAAATCGCCGAGCGCGCCTACGAGCGGGGCTGGCGCTCCTACGCCGACTCGATGCGCCCCGACTGCCGGCAGTTCCAGTTGCGGCCCGAGACAGCCGTCGCACGGCCGTTCTGTGCCGCCAAGGACCGCGCCCAGACACCCGGCGAGTGCTCGCAGAGCTGCGAGCAGTTCGAACCAGAGCCGCCCGTGTGGCGGACGAAGGGGTGGCCCATCGACGGCGGTCCCGGCGCGGCGATCAAACGACTGCTGGCTCGGCAACGGAATCGGCAGCGGCCCGACCCGCCGGAGAAGTAGTGTGTCGCTCCCAACCTGGTGGCGTCTTTTGAGAGACAGTAGTGACGGGGAAAGCCCTCGGCGCGCTCGACTCCCGCGACTCGCTGCGCTTCTCGCTCGCTCCGCTCGCTGTGGTGCTTATTCCGAAAGACTCGCTCCGCTCGTCTTTCGACGTTCGCCTCACTTCGTTCGGCTCACCGTCGTCGGGGTTCGTCGAGCCCGCCTCGCCCTTTCCGTCCGCCAGGGACGGGAGTTATCGAGCCAGCAGAAACGGGCGGTTGAGTGGTCGTAGGCACGCGTGGGGAGTCGCGGTCAGCTGAATATCACCTGCTCGTTCGTCCGAGAGCCAGCCGAGGGAAGCGTCACTCTTCCGCGACGGCGACCTCGATCCGGTCGCGCTCCATCGCGAGCCGGAACGTCGGGACGGACTTGCGGACGCGCTCGACCAGCCCCTTCTCGGCCAGCGTGTGCAGCGCTGAGCGAACGTCGTCGACGGCGGGGTCGGCGTCGGTCGTCCCCTGGATGTCGTGCAGCGTGGCGACCACGCTCTGTGGCTCCCCGTCGGCGGCGGGCAGAACGTCGAGCACCTGCTCCTGGAGAGCGGTACCGGTCACCGTGCGCAGCCCCCCGTTCTCGCCGATCTCCTCGCCGGTGATCAGCGCCTCCGCCTCCGGCGTCGCACAGATGAGGCTGTTCTCGTCGCGGTAGTAGTACTCCCCGAGGTCGGATTCGAGATAGCCGTGGACCTCGCTGCCGCTGTCGAGCGCCCAGCGCTCCTGGAGCTCCGCGTTCTTCGTCGGCTGTAACTCGACGATGTCAGCCAGCCGCGCACGCGCCTGCTCGGAGAGGGTCATCGCCTGTCGGTAATCGGAGCGGCTTAATCCGCGTTGTGGATTCGACCCTGTGTGTGAATGGGTCGCATTGGCACGGCAGGAGCCCCCGCCGGACTCGGGCCAGCGTAGAATCGGGTCATCGGCTCAGTCAGGTCATCGACTCGATGGGCTCACTCGACGAACGAGCGGATCCCGTCGGCGTCGCGGGCGTTGAGCACGTCGTCGGCCTCGGCCCAGCCGCGGCGGGCCGTCCGGACGCCGTAGCGGATCAGCTCGTAGCTCGCCGGCCGGTGGGCGTCGGTGTTGATCGTGATCGTCGCCCCCTGCCCGAGCGCGGTCTGGACGCGCCGTCCCGAGAGGTCCAGGCGCTGGGGGTTCGCGTTGATCTCCAGCGCCGTTCCCGCGTCGGCGGCGGCCGCGGCGAGGCGCTCGATGTCGACCGCAAGCCCGGAGCGCTCGTTGAGCCGGCGGCCCGTCGGGTGGCCGATGATGTCGACCTCCGGATGCTCGGCCGCCGCGACGAGCCGGTCGGTGCCGTCGCCGTCCAGCGCGGCGTGTGGCGAAGCGACCACCAGGTCAAGGTCAGCGAGCAGGTCCTCGCCCACCGAGATGCTCCCGTCGGCGCCGACGTTCGCCTCGACGCCCGCGAACACGTCGATCTCGGCGTCGGCGGCGACGTCCTCGATCTCCGCGCGCTGCTCGCGCAGTTCGTCGTCCGCCAGGCCGATCCCGCCGACGGTGCCAGGGCCGGTCGCGTGGTCGGTGAGACAGAGGTAGTCGTGGCCGAACGCGGCGGCGCCCTCGACCATTTCCGCGATCGTGTTCACGCCGTCGGACCACTCGGTGTGCAGGTGGAGGTCGCCCCGGATCGCGTCGGTCGTCACGAGGTCGGGTAGGTCGTCCTCGGCGGCGGCCTCGATCTCGCCGCGGTTCTCCCGCAGTTCGGGCGGGATCCACGGCAGGGAGAGTGCGTCGTACATCCCTTCCTCGGTTTCGCCCGCGACGCGCTCGCCGACCCGCTGGCCGGCATCGGGGTCCTCGACGTCGGAGACATCGAACACGCCGTACTCGTTCATCTTCAGCTCGCGGTCGATCGCCCGGTTGCGCAGCGCCACGTTGTGGTCCTTGCTGCCGGTGAAGTACTGCAGCGCGGCGCCGAACTCGCCGGGGTCGACCACCCGGAGGTCGACGCGGACGCCCTCGATCCGAAGGCTGGCCTTGCTCGTGCCCGCCTCGATGACGGTCGCCGTCTCGCGCCAGTCGGTGAAGGCGTCGACGACTGCCTCCGGGTCGTCGCTGGCGGCGAGCACGTCGATGTCGCCGATCGTCGGCCGGAAGCGCCGCAGAGAGCCGCCGAGTTCGCAGCGCGTCACGGCGTCGACGTCGGAGAGGTGCGACCGGACGGCCTCCCCCCGCGGGAGGGCCTCGCCCAGCAACTGTCGCTTGCTGGCCTGGCGCGCGAACGCGATGCCGTCGAGGATGTTCCCCTCGGTCTTCGCGCCGAACCCCTTGATCTCCTGGATCTCGCCGGCCTCCGCGGCGGCTTCGAGGTCGTCCAGCGTCCGGATCTCCAGCGCCTCGTACAGCGTCCCGACGGTCTTTGGGCCGACGCCCTCGACGCGCGTGAGGGCGTCCATCTCGACGGGGAGTTCCTCGCGGAGGTCTTCCAACTCGGCGATCTCGCCGGTCTCGAAGTACTCGATGATCTTCGAGGAGATGGCGTCGCCGACGGCGTCGATCTCGGCGACGGCGTCCCTGCCCTCGGCGGCCAGCCCCTCGATTGCGGCGGGGTGCTCCCGGATGTTCTCGGCGGCCCGGCGGTACGCGCGGGGCTTGTACTCGACGCCCTTCGCCGCCAGCAGGTCGGCGAACTCCTCCAGGCGGGCGGCGACCTCGTCGTTGCGGCTCATCGACCCCGCCCTCCCATCGTACCGTGGCTGCTGTCGCTGTCGGCGTGGCCCAGCGCCTGCTTGAGGAACTTCATCCAGCGTTTCCGGTCGGCGGTCTCCTGGGCCTTCGCTTCGCCTTCGAGGTCGACCGGGCCGAGCTGCTCCAGCGCCGACAGCGCCCGGTCGATGCCGACGATCGACTCCGCGAGCCGTTCGCCCTCCTCGAAGCTGATCTCTTCGTCCTCGATGCGCTGTTTGCGCTGGAGGCGCTCGCGCCGCAGGTTCTTCTTCGCGCGCTCGACGCGGTCGCGCTCGCCCGGCGGGATCGTCTCCCGGCGCTTGATCTCGAAGACGAACGACTGGAGGTCGATCGGCTCGCCCTGGACCGTGATCCGCTCCGGGATGTCGACGCCGACGGTCGCGCTCTCGCGCTCGATGCGCTCGAGCAGCTGCTTTCGCTCGAACTCTCTCACGTGTGACGATACCAGTCTCGTACACTTCGCTTCTTCGCTGCCGGATACTTGCCACGCCCCTGCACATTTTTGCCCACAGCGGGCGCAGTCAGCCCATGGAGATCGCTATCGTCGTCTACGACGGATTCGACGAGTTGGACGCCATCGGTCCGTACGAAGTATTCCAGAACGCGGCCCAGGCGGGCGCGGACTGCACCACCTCGCTCAGAACGATTGACGCGGTCGAGGTCGTGGAGGCGAGTCACGGCCTCCGAATCGAACCCGACGGCCGCCTGGCCGACATCCGTCCGGACCTCCTGGTGGTTCCCGGCGGCGGGTGGAACGACCGCGGTGCGGCGGGCGCCTGGGCGGAAGCCGAGCGCGGCGCAATTCCTGAGGTCGTCGCCGGCGCACACGACGCCGGCGTAACGATTGCGGGCGTCTGTACCGGCGGGATGCTGCTTGCCCGCGCTGGCGTCACCGACGGTCGGCCCGCCGTCACGCACGGTGGCGCGCTCGACGACCTCCGGGCGACGCCGGCCGAGGTAATCGAGGCCCGCGTCGTCGACGACGGCGATGTCCTCACCGCCGGCGGCGTCACCTCCGGGCTGGATCTCGCCTTCCACATCGTCGAGCGTGAGTTCGGGGACGACGTTGCCAAACAGGTCCGCACGGAGATGGAGTACGAGGACCACGGGAGCGTCTCCGAAGGCTGACCACGGACCGGGTGCCGACTACACGGGTCCGCGGGTTTACGTAGGAAGCCGGGACCAGGCCGGCGTATGCCCACGTCGACCCACGTGATCGCAGGCAGATGTACCACCGAGTTCGACGGCTCGCGCGACCGCACCCAGCGCGGGGACGTCCTCGTTGTGATCAAACCCGATGGCACCGTCCTGGTGCACGACGCCGCCGGCTACCAGCCGGTGGCCTGGCTCACCCGCGCTGACACCGTCACTGTGAGCCCCGAGGCCGTCACCGCACAGGACGGCGACCAGTCGCTGTCGGTCACGGTCCACGAGGAATACGCCCGCAACCGCTACCGGACGAACGACGCTGGCGTGCCGGTCGGTACCTGCCCTCGAGGTGTGCCTGGACTACGAGTGTGAGTCGTTCGACGACCGCGTCCGCGCGGCGTTCGACCGCGAGTTCGACTGTCCCGACTGCGGGGACGACCTGCGGGTCCTGCGCCGCGGCGGCCTGCTGCTTGGCTGTGACGCCTACCCCGACTGCGAGACCGGGTTCTCGTTCCCTGTCGGCCGCCACGACGGCACCTGCGACTGCGGACTCCCGACGTTCGAGACGCCCACTGGCCGCCGCTGTCTCGACAGCGGGTGCGAGAAGTCGACAGCCCAGTAGATCGTCAATTCCAGGCGTGCACCCGGACGTGCGTTCGGAGAGACCGACGCCCCGGCGGCGAAGGTGGTCTACCGGCGGCGTCGCTCCGCCCGGCAACCGAGACGCGACGACACCGCTCAACCCCACAGAGGATTTATGCGGCTGCCAGTCGAGGAGTGCGTATGTTCGATTCGTTCGGCACAGGGATGGGGTTCGCCGGCGGCTTCGCGACGGGACAGCTCATGCAGGACCTGCTGCGGGGAGCGGGCAGTTACGGCGACTGGGCGCGAGCCGCGATCGAAGTGACCACCAACGTCCAGGCGAGCTACCGCCACCACCTCGAGGATGCTGAGGAGCCAAACAGCCGCGAACTTGCCCGGGATCTGGACGCGCTCGGGCGGGAAGCCCAACGCCTCGCAATCATTGCAGAACAGCGCAACTACGGCGAAACCGAGGTCGACCTGATGCGCCGCCTCGACCGGCTCTGTCTCCGATTCACGAACGGCGCACCGAACACTGAGGGGAGTCCCGAGGACCTGCTCCGGGACGAACTACCCGATCTTGTCTCGGAGATTTTCGACCACCTCGACCGCGGAACGACGCCCTCGGACGCATCCGAGGAGTAACTGACTCTCCCGCACAGACGCGAGCGATACTGGCACCTCTCCAGATCCGTCCCGACATTTAAGTATCAAACCGGGACCAGAAGCCGTGTGCGCTGACGGATACCCACGGAGGCGCCACGGCAGTGCGACACCACCTCCGTGGCGGCGTGGTCCCCACAGGACAGGGCGTGACCGCGGTGTCGCCTGTCAGCTACCGGCTGTAAGCCACGCCCGAAGCGACAGCGGCGGGCTTACCGTTCGAGCACGGCGGGCCGCTGGAACATCTCGTCGTAGCCGACGGCCTCGACAGTGATCGTCGGCCAGTCCCCGACAGTGAGCGTCTCGTAGCCGTTGGCATCGACGAGCACCGTATCCTCACTCTTTGCCCCCTCGACCGTCGGGTTCCAGGCGTAGGCCATCGGCAGGTAAACGGATTCCGTGGAGTCGGGCGTCGCGATCCACTCCCGGCCAGCAAATCCTGCGGCGCCACCCTGGTGGTGTCGGCGCCATTCCCCGTCCCAGCCGACTGCGTCGTAGGCGTCCTGGATCATCTCGAACACGTCGCCGGCGGTTCCGCCCTCGGTGCCGATTTCCCGCGTCGCTGCGAGTGCCGTCGCCTCGACGCGTGCAGCCGCATGATGACGCTCCAGCAGCCATTCCGGCGGATCGAAGGTGATCGTCCGGGTACAGGACGCGAACAGCCCGTCGCGTTCGGCGGTCACGACCACCAGCGCATACCCCCCAATACCCGTCTCCGTCGGCGTCGGGTGCCGATAGTGGGGTGCCCGCTCCTCGCCGCCGATCAGCACCACCGGCGAATCGATCCCGTCCTCGGCCAGCCGTCCGCAGAGCCGCGCTGCGATCATCTGCTCCGTATCCTCGGGTGACGCCTCGCGACAGGTCGCCTCGACCGCCTCCGCGGTCGCCGCACCCAGTTTCCGGTAACGCTCGGTCTCGGGTTCGGTCAACGGCTGCCGCAGGTCCGTGGTGTCGAGCGTCTCGAACCCTGGCACGTCGAAATCCGCGGCCGCCGGCTCCGGGCTTCGTGCTTTCACCGCTGTCGCGAGCGACGACTCGTGCCACTCGTAGGACTCCACTGTCACGGTGTCGGGCAGCTCCTCGGTCGCGAGCCGCTCGGCCTCGATGCTGTTCGTGATCATGCGCACCTCGTCGCCATCGTAGCCCGCCGCGGCGACCCCCACCGACCCCGCTCTGTCGACCACGTTGGAGCCGCCGGTCAGCCACGCGAACCCGTTCGGGCGAGCAATCCAGATCGCCGCCAACGAGCGTGCTGCCAGCCGTTCGTCGAGGCGGCGCAGGTGCTCGGAGTCGAATCCCGGGTAATTCTCCATTGGTATTAATTCCATCTTGAGTAAAGTTCTTAACTCTGGCGCTGGAACGGATAGGTATGGCAACAAAAGATCACTCATATCCGGACGGGCTGTATCTAGAGGGGGCCTGGCAGGCCACGTCGGAGACCATTGAGGTAACCGATCTGACCAACGGCGAGCCGTTCGCGTCCGTCGCCGCGGCGTCGGCGGGGGATGTCGATTCGGCGCTGGAAGCCGCCAAGGACGCCGAGCGCGAGATGCGGGAGAAAACGATCGTCGAGCGCGCCAACTGGCTTGAGGCCATCGCGGACGAGATCGAGGAGCGAAAAGCCGAACTCGCGGAGGTCATCGTCCGGGAAGCCGGGAAACCGATCTCCAGCGCCCGCAGCGAGGTCGACAGCGCCGCCGAGCGGTTCCGGCGGGCCGTCGGCGAGGTGCGGGAGCTGCAGGGCGAATACGTCGAGGGGACGACCGAGGGCCACGAGGGCTGGAAGGCGATCGTGCAGTGGGAGCCGGTCGGGACCGTCCTCTGTGTCACGCCGTACAACTACCCCCTCGCGACGACCGCGCTGCAGGTTGCGCCGGCGATCGCGGCCGGCAACTCGGTGATCATGAAGCCCGCGAGCAAGACGCCGGTCAGCGGGGTGATCCTCGCGGACATCATCACCGACGCCGCCGACCTGCCGGACGGCGCCTTCGCGTTCGTTCCGGGCCGGGCCAGCGACATCGGCGACCTGCTCGCTGGCGACGACCGGATCAACGCTATCGCGATGACCGGCTCATCAAACGCCGGCAAGCACGTCGCCTCGGTCAGCGGCATGGTCGAGCTCCACATGGAACTCGGCGGCAACGCTCCCGCAGTTGTATTCCCGGACGCGGACCTCGCCGAGGTCACGTCGAACTGTGCCGCCGGGTCGTTCAAATACGCCGGCCAGCGCTGTTCGGCCGTCTCGCGCATCCTCGCCCACGAGGACATCCACGACGAGGTCGTCGACCGCCTCGAAGTGGAGCTGGACAACTGGGTGACGGGCGACCTCTTCGACCCCGACACGAAAGTCGGCCCGCTGATCTCCGAATCCCAGGCCGACTGGGTCGAGGAACTGATCGACGACGCTGTCGAGAAGGGCGCGACGCTGGTCCGCGGCGGCGAGCGCGATGGACAGTTCATCCAGCCGGCGCTTCTGGCCGACGTGCCCCACGACGCTCGGCTCATCCACGAGGAGCAGTTCGGCCCCGTCGCCGCCGTGACGAGCGTCGCCGGCGAGGAGGAGGCGCTCGAGCTCGCAAACGAAAGCGACCTCGGCCTCGACGCCTCCGTGTTCACCAAGGACTACGACCGCGCGATGCGGGTCGCTGAGCGCCTCGAAGCCGGCGGCGTCCGCATCAACGGCAAGCCGAGCCACGGCCTCGGCGACATCCCGTTCGGCGGCGTCAAGGACTCCGGTATCGGCCGCGAGGGCATCGGCTACACCATCGAGGCCTTCGTCGAGCGCAAGAGCATTATTCTCTGACGCGGCGGCCGCGCTTCCGCTGCCGTCACGCTGGCTCGTGACCTCCAGTATTGACAATCGGCAGATTGAACGGGGCAGCTATCGGTGCTGGTGTAGAATCTGATGCCACTGTCGTTCGTTTCCGAGTACACGATCATGCAGCCGCTACGGTCAACCGTGGTAATACTGGTGGCTGTAATTCTTTTATTCACCAGTCTCTGCTATCTGCGGAGACAGACCCGTTCCGCCTGGATTCTCAATTCGAGTTTTCACGTACTCACAGCCACCAGTATAAGCGTGCGCCACACCATCCAGAGCCGCGCCGGTCCGAGGACGCGGGCAGTTCAGGCCATCCGACAGACGAACAGGCGCACGGTGGGAATCGTGGGCACGGGTGGGTCTCGCTTCGGTTGCCGGCTGCGTTACCGGTCGTCAGCGGGGACGAACGGGCGGGGCTCCGGACCGACGTACCGGCCGCGCGGCCGGATGAGGCGGTTGTCTTGCCAGTACTCCAGCACGTGTGCCACCCAGCCGCCCGAACGCGACATCGCGAAGATGGGGGTGTACATGTCGATCGGAATGCCGAGCTTGTAGTAGACCGAGCCGGAGTAGAAGTCGACGTTCGGGGCGATCCCCTTGGCCGGCAGCTCTATCTCGTCGGTGAGATACTCCTCGATGGTGGTCGTGTACTCGGTGGCCCCAGCCGGGGATCCGGCCGCCGGCCTCGATGCGGTCCTGGACCCACTGCAGGGGGTCTTTCTCGCTGTCGTCGAGTTCCTTGAGCACCCTCATGACGTCCTGGTTGGCGCCGCCGTGCAGCGGGCCCGAGAGCGCGCCGACGCCGCCGGTGACGGCGCTGTAGAGGTCCGCCTGGGTCGAGGCGATCACCATCGCGGTGAACGTCGAGGCGTTCAGGCCGTGGTCGGCGTGGAGGATCAGCGCCATGTCGAACGTCTCCTCGGCGACCTCGCCGGGCTCCTCGCCGGTCATCATGTACAGGAAGTTGCCGGCGTGGGAGAGATCACTGCGGGGGGCGACGGGCTCCTCGCCTCGGCGGAGCCGGTCGTAGGCGGCAAGCAGCGTGGGGACCTTGGCGACGATCCGCCGACCCTCGCTCAGCGTCGCCTCCCGGTCCTCGACGTCCTTGTGTGGATCAGGGTCGGCCGCCGAGAGCATCGAGACGCCGGTACGCAGTGCCGCCATCGGCGTCTCCCCGGCGTCAGCGAGCGCGGCGAGGGCGTCGAGGACGCTGTCTGAGACTTCGCGGTCCTCGACCATCGAGTCGCGAAAGTCGTCGAGCTGGTCCGCGGTCGGCAACTCGCCCTTCCAGAGAAGATGCAACACTTCCTTGTAGCTCGCCTCCCGCGCAAGGTCCTCGATATCGTAACCCCGGTAGATCAGCTGTCCCGCGTCCCCGTCGATGTCGCTGAGCGACGACTCGGCGACGAGCACGCCCTCGAGTCCCTTGTTGAGTTGCTCGGACATGATAGTAGGGCTTCTCAGTCCGGGCGGAAAATCATTGTGAATCGTCCTCATTTTCCCTGCCGGGATGGCGACGACGGGCGGGCCCGTCACTCGCCTTTCGGGCGGATCAGGTCGGCGAGCGTGACGATGGTGCCGAGGATCCAGCCCACGGGGAACGAGACGACGAACCAGATGATGACGTGGTGGTACTCCTGGCGCTCGAAGTTCTCCTCGAGGTAGTCGATGAGGCCGAACACGCTCGGACCCTCGTTGACGAACCACGACGCCAGCGAGTCGCTCCGGGTGAGGATGAGATCGGCGAGATACGTCGAGAACAGCGCGGCGACGACCGGCGGCAGGAAGATCGCCGTGAGCGCAAAGGGGTAGGCAAACAGGACGGTGAGCGGCCGGCCGTCGAGGCGCCAGAACCCGTACGACAGCGCCGAGGAGACGATCGCCACGGCGCTGGCTGCGGCGATCGCTAACGGACCGTTCGAGGAGAACGCCCACTGGAACTGGAAGTACACCAGCGCCGCGAGGCCACCCCACAGCACGGTGAACATCACCACGACGCCGACAAAGCCCAGGCGGACCGCAGTGACGTTGATCTTCCGGGTCTGGTAGCGAAAGAAGTAGCCGAGCAACACGAGCGGATAGACGATGCTCACGACGGGGACGCCAAGCGCTGACCAGAGCCGGTAGGAGATCACCTCGCCGGTCTCCTCGGGCTCCCACTTGCCGAGAACGGTGTCGGCGGCGTCTCGCTGGCGGGGAAAGACGAACTCCATCCACGTCTCGTGCATCACCCTGACGTCGTACTTGATCGCCTCGACCAGCGTCTGCTCGTTCCCGGCAGCCATGGTGGCCCATTTGCCCCCCCTTAGTATATGCTTTCGTGATTGCGTCCGGCCAAAACAGTTACAGGAAACGGCGTCCCTGCGTCGACGGAGGTCGCCCCCGTCGGCCGCGCAGCGGCTACCAGCTCTCCGGCGCGAAGTCGGGGTGGACCTCCCGGTTAGTCCGGCCGATGTCGTCGATCTGTGCGACGTCCCCTTCGTCGAGCGAGACCGCGAGGCTCTCGTAGTTGTCGCGGATGTGCGCCTCGCTCGTCGCCTTCGGGATCGCGGTCACGCCCTTCTCCCGGAGCCAGGCGAGCGTGACCTGCGGCGCGCTCGCGTCGTGTTTCCTCGCGACTGCCTCCAGCGCCGGGTGCCCGATGACCTCGCCCTGCGCCAGTGGCGAGTACGCGACCAGTTCGAGGTCGGTCTCCTCGGCGTACGCCCGGAGCTCCGCCTGCGGGAGAAACGGGTGCATCTCGACCTGGTTGGCGAACACCGGTGCGTCGAGCACCTCGCGCGCGCGGTCGACGTGTTCCGGTTCGAAGTTCGAGACGCCGACGTTGCGGATCAGGCCCTCCTCGTAGAGGTCATCGAACGCGGGCAGGGTCGCCTCGGGGTCGTACTCGCCGGCCGGCCAGTGGACGTACAGCAGGTCGACGTAGTCAGTCGCGAGTTTCTCCAGGCTCTCCCGCGTCGAGGAGACGACGCTGTCGGGATCGAGCTTGGTGATCCAGAGTTTCGTCGCCAGAAAGATATCCTCGCGATCCACCTCGGCGGCGGCGATGCCCTCGCCGACGGCTTCCTCGTTGCGGTACGCCTGGGCCGTGTCGATGTGCCGGTGGCCCATCTCCAGGGCCGTCCGCACGCTCTCTACACACTGCTCGTGGTCGTCGTTCTGCCAGGTGCCGAGGCCGAGCATCGGCATGCCACTGGCTGTCGGGTAGCTCGTCGCAGGTTGCTCCATACTTACAGATGGGTCGCAGGACGGAAAGGGGTTTGGAGTTGCTCTCAGCGTCTGTGTCACCGGTTCACGCACGCCAGCTCGGCGACCTGCCACCGGCGACAGCCGGTGAACCAACCGCCTGTTTATGCCGGCCGATCAAACTACGCCCCTGGCGGACTGAAAGGGCGTTGACGGCTTCGCCGTCAGCTCGGGAAGCTTCGCTTCCCGGTGAGGCGCGGTCGCGTCAGCGAAGCGGTGCTGAGCGGGCCCTATCCGAGCGAAGCGAGGATATCCCGCTCAGCAGGCGCGACCGCATCGAGGGCTTTCTGCGATCCAACTGCCACACCCCCTCGAACGAACTCGCCCCGAACAACGCAAAAAACAGCCAGTCACGAACCGCAGTTCGCTACGAGAGCCGATCTTTCGCGCGGTCGATCCAGGACATGGCCCTGGACTCGCCGGTCTTGGCCGCGTCGGCGACTGTCTCCGGGTCCGCGCTCGCAAGGTCGGCGACCGTCTCGATGTCGGCCTCTCCCAGCCGGTCGCTGTACGTCGGCCCGATCCCGTTGATAGCGCTGACTGATTCCGTCCCGGGGTCCCTCTCAGCTTCCCCCTCTTCCGCTTCGCTCTCTTCCATTTCCGTCTCTACCTCAGGCTCCGCTTCAGCTTCCGGTTGGGCCGCTTCCTCGGCCGTCGTTTCTTCGACCGTGTCGGGTGTCGTCTCAGCTTCGGCGGCGGCCTCGCCACCCGAGTTGGCCTCACCCGTTTCCGCCGCGGCCGCGGCGTCAGTTCCCGTGCCCGCACTGGCCTCCGACCCGGACCCGACGCGCTCGGGCTCACGTTCGACAGTGACGTCAGTTCCACCCTCGCCCGGCGATTCCGTCTCCGTCCCGCCCGCTGTCGAGAGGCCGAACACCTGCTTGATCTTGTTGATGATACTCATACCGTTCTCTTGCAGTGGCGCCTACTTAACTGTAAGCGGATCTCCGACTGTGCCCCCCTCCCTCTCACGAATGATAACTGCCCTCGAACGCCCGCCATCGATGTGTTTCCCCGCAGTTTCGGGGTTGCAGGCACTGTGATCCCGAACGCCTCCAGCGTGCCCCGGCCGTCTGCTGCCGACGTCGACGTGCCTACTTCCAGTTACTGCGCTGTCGAGTCGTGAAAGCTAACAGCCTGCCAGTCGAAATGGGTGGTATGCGAGTAGACGTCGGGAACGCGCTGGCGGCGGTGGCCGATCCGGGCATCGGCCGGAACGAACTGGAGACCCTCGACGAGCGCGTCGCGGACGCACACGACCGCATCAGTGCGGGCCGTGCCGACGAGGAGTTCGGGTACGCGGCGCTGAACCTCCCGGAGACGACCGATCCGGACGCGATCGAGGCGGCAGTCGAACCGGTCGCCGACAGCGAGGCCGTTCTCACCGTCGGCATCGGCGGGAGCGCGCTCGGGGCCGCGACGGTCTCGACTGCGCTCGACGACGGCGATGCCGCGGATCACTACGTGCTCGACAACGTCGATCCCGAGCACACGACGGCGCTGTTGGAGTCGCTCGATCTGTCGTCGATGGCGGTCAACGTCGTCACGCGGTCCGGGACGACCGCGGAGACGCTGGCGAACTTCCTCGTGGTCCGGGAAGCGATGGACGCGGCGGGTGTCGACTGGCGCGAGCGGACGGTCGTCACGACCGGCGACGAGGGCCCGCTGCGGGCGCTCGCCGACACCCACGACCTGCCCGTCCTCGAGGTACCGCCGGGCGCCCCCGGCCGCTTCTCGGCGCTGTCGGCGGTCGGGCTGGTGCCGGCGGCGATCCAGGGCCACGATATCGAGGCAGTGCTCGCGGGCGGCCGCGAGGCGGCCGACTCGCTGACCGGGTCGCTGTTCGACTGCCCCGCGTACGCCTACGGCGCGGTCGCGTACGCGCTCGACCAGCGCGGGGCGAGTGTTAACGCGATGCTGCCGTACGCCGAGGGGCTGGAGCCGTTCGCCGAGTGGTTCGCACAGCTGTGGGCCGAGAGCCTCGGTAAGGACGGCCTGGGCCAGACCCCCGCCCGCGCGCTCGGCGCGACCGACCAGCATTCCCAGCTCCAGCTGTACCGCGCCGGCCCGCGGGACAAGCTGGTCACGCTCGTCCGGGCGCGCGAGCGGACCGGCCGCGAGATTCCCGAAACCGACATCGACGAGCTCGCCTACCTCGGCGGGACGGGCCTGGGGGAGCTGCTCGACGCGGAGTTCGAGGCGACGGAGGCGAGCCTGGCGGCGGCCGGCCGGCCGAACGTCCGGATCGAGCTCGACCGCCTCGACGCCGAAGGCATCGGCCGCCTGCTGTACGACATGGAGGCCGCCTGCATCCTCGCCGGCGAACTGTACGGCGTCGAGACGTTCACCCAGCCCGCCGTCGAGTGGGGCAAGCGCGCCGCGCGCGGCCTCCTCGGCGGCGGCGAGTTCGAGGAAGCCGACGCCGTCGCCGAGAAAGACCAGCTCGTGGTGGAGTGACCGGGAGAGCCAGCACCGCATCCTGCGGATCGGACACCGGTGCAATCTTGGTGCTAAAACCGCTACGGTGAGACGAACTGATGACGACGGACCCCTCCAGTGAGCCGGCGGTCGTGGACGCGGAGCCGGAACGGCCGCTGTTCCGGTTCGGGAGCCACGAGGAGCGGACGCGCGCGATCGCCCACTCGCTGCTGCTCGTGGCCGGCGCGTTCCTGGTCGCGATGGTACTGGGCGCGGTGGCGCTGGAACTGCTGCGGACGATGGGGCTCACTGAGGAGTCGGCCCCGGTCGCGTACAACCTGGTGTCGACGGCCGTGCAGTTCGTGGCATTTCTGGCCGTCTGCATCGGATACATCGCCTGGCAGGACTGCCGGTCGCTCGTTCCGACAGGCAGGCCCTCGCTGCGGAGCATCGCGGTGATCGTCGTCGGGTTCGTCATCCTCGTGGGATCGCTGAGCGCACTCGAGTTTCTGTTCTCACAGCTCGGCCTCGAACCCGCCGACAATGCGGCCGTCGAGGCGGGCAGGGACAACCCCGAACTGTACCTGTTCATGATCCCGCTCGTGATCCTACTGAACGCCCCCGCGGAGGAGCTGCTGTTCCGTGGGCTGGTCCAGGGGCGGTTCCGGCGCGCCTACGGCGTCGTCCCCGGGGTCCTGGCGGCGTCGGCGGTGTTCGGCATGGTCCACTTCGTCGCCCTCGTCGGGACGGGCAGCCAGCTGGTGTACGTCGCTATCGCGGCCAGCGCCGGCCTCATCCTCGGCGCCGCCTACGAACTCACCCGGAACCTGCTGGTGCCGATCGTGATGCACGCGCTATGGAACGTCGCCATCTACCTGGTGCTGTATCTCGAAGCGACCGGCGGCCTGTGATCGGACTCCCGGCCGCGACCCCCCCGGGAGCAGCGACTGCCCGGCGACCGCTGCAGCGACGGCAGTCGTGGCGCTCGCCGCACCCGCCGCGTCAGTCAGGCGTCTGACAGGTGTTTACAGTCCTAGAGGGTCGACTACGGAGTATGCCGACGCGCTTCACGATCGTCTGCGACGACGGTCGTGCGCGGGAGATCAGACGGCTGGCCCGGAAGTTCGACCTCACGGAGGAGGAGGTGCTCCGGCAGCTGGTCGAGCTGGGGTTAGAGAACCTGGACGAGGAGGCGCCGGCCTCCCGCTAAGCTGGATTCTTGCGCGAGAGCGGGCTGCCACAGATCGGACAGCGGTCGTGCTGGTCGTCGAACTCCCGGCCACAGCCCTGGCACTGGAACGTCCAGTCGCGCTGTTCGTCGATGCCGTCGCGGGCGATCACCTCGACAGCGACGTTGAGCTTCTCGGCGACGTTCTGCATCGCGTAGTCGTCGGTGACGAGTTCGCCGTCGAGTTCGAACGCCGCGGCGATCAGCCGGATGTCCGTCCGGGAGAGCTCCTCGAAGTCCCCCGTCTCGCGTGCAGCCCGTTCGATGCGCTCGACCGTCTCCGCGTCCGGAATGTGCAGGTGCATCCCCGACCCTTCGAGCGCGTCGAACCGATAGGCGCTCTCGTCTCCGAGTTCCTCGCGCACGAGCGGCACCGACGCGACCGTCTCCTCGGTGTGAAACTCGTTGATAAAAGCGGACGAATCCAGAACGTACATTCGACTAACGCTCGATGATCATGTGGTCTTTGACTGCCTGTACGCGGCTGACGGGGATGAGGGGGCGCCCCTCCCGGTCGGTGTCGAACTCCGTCGTGGTGTAGCTCTCGTCGGGCGTGACGACGAGATGTTTGAGCTCGCCCGACTCGAGGTCCATCGTGATGTTGTACAACATGCCGAGCTCGGCACCGTCCGAACCCATCACCGCTTTCCCGGACAGATTCTCCGCGAGTATCTCTGCCATGCACGCCTTTACTGAGCCCGCGCAATTGAATCTTACCCTGCGTCAGACACGCCGCCCGCGCGGCTGCGATCCGCCACCAGTATGAGCCGTGACCCCATCGTTGAAGGGCAATCACTCCGTAGGGGCGGGTATGCCGGCCACACTCGAAATCGTCTGCAACGACGACACCTGCGAACTCGACATGTTCGAACTGGCCGACTTCTCCTGTCCGTACTGCGGGCAAACGGAGTCGCTCTCGGAGGTGGAGCTGTGATCGGGGAGCTGGGGGACGCGATCGGCTCGCGAGTGCTCGAGTCGCTCGGACGGACCGTCGGGCGTGCACAGGAGCGCCGGCCCCTTCCGGTCGACCTCCTGGAGAGCGACGATGCGTACCTGGCAGTGTTCGACGCCCCGGGCGTGATGAAAAGCGACATCCAGGTCCGGTTCGACGACGGCGCTGTCGTCGTCCGGATCGACCGCTTCCGGGAGTTCCGCGAGGGGTACGAGATGCAGTTCCCGGGCCGCGGGCTATCGCTCGACGGGCGCGTCGAACTGCCGGCGGACGCGACCGTCGATCCGACCCGCGCGACCGCGACGCTCAAAAGCGACGGCACGCTCCACGTGCGCCTGCCGAAAGTCGACGAGGCCGGCGCAGGGAGCGGCGAACCGGAATCCGTGAATGTCGACGACGGCGAGGGTGGGACCGGCGACGCGACTGACGCTGACGGGGACGCAAGCGCCTGATACTGACTGTTGTGATCGCTCCTGTGGCGTAGATTGTTGGTGGCGAGTTGCCTTGCGGTTTTGCAAAGTTCAACGCTCTCGAACCATCCTTCCAGAACGGACGTTACTCCCGCTGAACCGTGGCTTCCCGGGGCTGACTGAACTAGCGAGCCCTCACCAACAATCCTCTACCCAAGAGCGTTGAACAAAATCATTATAATAAACAAAATATTTTTCTGGTCTAAGTTTTCTACTCGCATATCGATTGGCAAGACTGTTACTGAGGACTTTTCGGGACGAGAGATTGGAGAAGAAAGTTCAGAATTGACATCCTCCTCCGCGTGAACGCGGAGGAATCCTGAGCGTTGGAGATTTCAGGTTTGCAGTCCCACCAAGCATCCAACCGGTAAGAATCCGTGGGGATGCTCGTGGTCTGAGGCGGACGAGACTGCTGGGAGTGCCAAGCCCCCGGTACTCCTATCCTTCGTCGTATTCGGACTCCCGGTGTTGTTTGTGCCACGGGGAGTCCGGCATCCTACCGTATTCGATGGGTGCCTGCCACTTCAAAGCACGGATGAGAAATCTCGACGTGGCTCTCGTAGCGTGATTTGATGCTATGTTGCCGGATTCATCCTGCGGCTGAAGCCGCAGGTATTCTCCTCGCTCTTTATAACCGCAATTCTTGATTGGGGAACTGATAGTATGAGGTCTACTTTTACAGTTACAGACTAAAATCACTATGAGGCGAAGCACGTCCGGGTGTATATGAGACCGGAGTATGGCGAATCGACGGCGGTAACGAGTCACAACAATCCTATCACTCCGCCGTCAGCAGCGACCGGGCGAGCGCGAACACCCAGACGCCAAACGCGACCGAGGCGATCATCTCCGGGACGGCGAACCAGGTCTCGCCGTCCTCAGCCGTCAGAATCCATCCAAGCCAGCCGGCGACGTGCACGAGGCCCAGTGCGGTGGAGATAGCGCCGAACCGGCCGTCGCCAGCGAGTGCCTGTCCGGCGCCGTAGAGCCACTGCGTGATCGGCCCGCCGACGAAAAACAGCAGGGCGACCGGACCGTGCAGGTCCCTCGGGAGGTGAAAGACGCCGACTAGCCCGAGGCCGACGACCGTCACCGCGAACGTGACGGTGCCGATTAGTTCGACCAGGTTCCGGCTCCGGCGCCACAGCGGCCAGGCGAACGTCAGTCCCAGCACGCCGCCGAGGATTAGCCCGGCATTGAACAGCAGAAACGTCCGCGCGTCGGGCCGACCCAGATCCGAGAGAGCGTATGCCTGCCAGGTGAACTCCGAGGCCGGGGCGAGGACTGTCGCGAGGGTGGTGCTTCCGAGCGAGACGACCGGTGCCAGCAGCCCACAGTAGATCGCGTACCGCTTCGGGGACGACATAGGCCGGGGTTCTCGGGTTCAGTGTAAGAAACTGGCGCTGAGAAGCGAGCGGGTGCCGGGCGGCAGCGAAACCGTAACGCTACTCACCCCCGTCGAGCTCCAGCGGAATCCGCTTCACGTCGACATCCTCGTAGTCCTGCTCCGAAGAGAGCACGTTTAGCTGACGGGTTTCCGCGGTCGCCGCGTGGAACTCGTATCGCTCACGCGCGAGCAGAAAGTCGGTCTCGACGTAAACGGTCATTGCTCCATTCCGTCCCCGCCGGCGTCGGCTTCGGCCTGGGCGTCGATGTCGCGTTCGATTTCGGCGATGGGCGTCTCCGCCAGCTCGCCCGCTGCATCCCGGACGGCGGCGAGGGGGTCGTCCGCGACCGGAAGGAGTTCGATTCGGTCCTCGTACGTGACGATCTGGAACTTTTCGCCGAACTTTTCCCGCAGCTCTTTGAACTGATAGAGGCAGAGGGGCGTGAGGAACCGGACGCCAGTCCGGTGACGAGCGGCCCGAACAACGCGGAATCACCCATTCAATACTGGCGGGCGAAAATCCGTCGGATTTTCGTCCGTCAGTATCAGTCCTCGTCGCTGAGGATCACGCGCTCGGTCATCTTCCGGGGATCGAGCACCTCGTCGGCCTCCGCCTCGGTGAGGTAGCCCTTCTCGATGGCGACCTCGCGGACAGTCTTGTCCTCCTTGAGGGCAGCTTTGGCGACCTCGCTGGCCTTGTCGTAGCCGATAGCGGGGTTGAGCGCCGTCGCCAGCGCCATGCTCTGCTGGACCTGGCGCTCGCAGTGCTCGCGGTCCGCGTCGAGCTTGGCGACGAACTTCTCGGCGAAGGCCTCGCTGCCGTTGGCGATCAGGTCGGCAGACTGCAGGAAGTTGTGTGCCAGCACCGGCTTGTAGAGGTTGAGATCGATCTGGCCCTCCGCGGCACCCGCCGAGACGGCGGCGTCGTTGCCGACGACCTGCTTGTGGACCTGATTCACTGCCTCGGCGACGACGGGGTTGATCTTGCCGGGCATGATCGACGACCCGGGCTGGTTCTCGGGCTGGTCGATCTCGCCGAGGCCGTTGCGCGGGCCGGAAGCCAGCAGGCGGAGGTCGTTGGCGATCTTGTTGAGGCTCCCGGCCACCGTCCGCAGCGCGCCGTGGGCCTCGCTCATCGCGTCGTGGGCGGCCTGGGCCTCGAAGTGGTTGTCGGCCTCCCGGAAGTCGATGTTCGTCTCCTCGGAGATGTACTCCGCCGCCAGCGTCGGGAACTCGGGATGAGTGTTCAGCCCCGTACCGACGGCGGTGCCGCCGAGCGCGAGTTCCGAAAGGTGCTCGCGCACCCCGCGGACGCGCTCGATGCCTTTCTCGACCTGCGCCCGGTAGCCGCCAAACTCCTGGCCGAGCGTGATCGGCGTCGCGTCCTGGAGGTGGGTCCGGCCAGTCTTGACGACATCCTCGAACGCTGACTCCTTGGCGGCAAGTTCGTCCCGCAGCGCGGCGAGTGCGGGCAGGACGTCGCGCTCGACGGCCTCCAGGCTGGCGACGTGCATCGCCGTCGGGATCACGTCGTTGCTCGACTGGCCGTAGTTGACGTGGTCGTTGGGGTGGATCTCGCGGCTCCCCAACTCGCCGCCGTATAGTTCGGTCGCGCGGTTGGCGATCACCTCGTTTGCGTTCATGTTCGAGGAGGTACCCGACCCGGTCTGGAACACGTCGACCGGGAACTGGTCGTCGTGCTCGCCGGCGATCACCTCGTCGGCCGCCTCGATGATGCACTCGGCGCGCTCCTCGTCGAGCAGGTCCAGGTCGCGGTTGGCCTGGGCTGCCCCCTTCTTGACGACCCCGAGCGCGCGCACGAACCGGCGGCCGAACGTGATCCCGCTGATCGGGAAGTTCTCGACGGCCCGCTGGGTCTGTGCGCCCCAGTAGGCGTCTGCCGGCACCTGCATCTCCCCGAGGCTGTCGCGTTCGGTCCGAAAACTGTCGTCTGCCATATCGGCCGAGGGTTCGGCCGCCGGCGCGTAAAAGCTACTGATACGGACTGCTGTGACTCCGTATCGCCGTAGGGTACGGTCTACGGTGTCGCATAGTGATCGTTATACAGCCAGACGTGATTCACTCAAGTCATGCTGTCCCAATTCCCGTTGTTCGCGCCATGACACAGCCGATGGACTGTCCTGGCACTGTACGGAGTCACGTCTGGCTGTATATGATCGTTTTCGTGCCCAGATCACGTGAACGGGTGGTTTGCGGGCTGATTGTGAGTCGGTCCGAGAGCGACCGCGTGACAACGTGCAGTCGACCCGGTACACAGTCACAATCGCTCTTGCCGAATATAGTGAAACAGCGGCATCTATCAGAAGGTTGTTAGGTGGGCCAGTGCAAGATGTAGTACAACTATTCAATGATGGACTTTTTGTACAGTACCAACTCAAATGATAGATCTCCAAAGTGGATGGACACCTCCTGCTGGAATTGGAATCCAAGGCTCTCGTAGAAAGCACGCGCGGTGTCGTTCTCGACGCCTGTGTCCAACACAAACTGTTCATATCCATCGTGCCGCGCACGCTGTTCAAGGTCGTGGTAGACAGCCCTCCCAACCCCTTGCCCATGGCACTCAGGATCAACACGCATTCGTGTCAGTTCAGTAGTTTGGCTATCGAGTTGAATGAACTCCTCTTTCCACTCATCCGGTGTCGTGTAGGCTCCCATACCAACGATTGTACCATCTACAATCGCAACGAGAAATTCCCTGCCACTGCCGAGGTAGTTGCTTTGAACATCTCGGAGGTCCTTGTCTGGAACATCTGGCTCAAACTCAGGAGTCGTGGCCATTGCAATTTCGTTCAACTCACGGATACGCTCGCCATCCTTGGACTGAAACCGACGAATTTCAACGGCTGATGTTCTTTTCTCCGACATGTGTGCCCCATGAATTCCGATTTGGTTAAATTGATTGGTGAAATTACAGAGTCGCTAGTAGCTCCCCTGTCGATATTGATCAGTATGCGCGTCGTATTTTGTGTACCAACCGTTATCAATATCATACATACGACAGTTGTTTCGCCAGATTAGGTAAGAGCCGTCATAATAATCAGTATGGCCAGAAAACTCCAGGAGTGCGAAGGAGACCTAAAAAACAATCACAGCAGTCCGTACGAACGGCGTGCTCGTCGCGGCGGCTACATACCCGGCGGGCCCTGGCCGGGGCCGCCGATCCCGCCGCCGCCACCGGTCGCGGGCCCGCCGCTGCTTTCCAGGCGGGCAGTGCCGGACGGCTGGTCGTCGAACGCGGAGCCGCCGTCGATCGTCTGGAGCTTGCCGGCGACTTTCCGGCGGTTGATCTCGCCGATCCGGTCGGCCAGCTCCTCGACCAGCTGGACGGTCGGCTCGTGGACCGGGCTGTCCTCCTTTTTGATGACGGGCGCCTCCGAGCCGTCGGCGCCGTAGTCCTCGTGGATCGGCAGCTTGCCCAGCAGGGAGACGTCGTAGTCGGCGACGATCTTCGCCGCCCCTTCCGAGCCGAATGGGTCGTGGTTATCGCCGCAGTTCGGGCAGTGGAACGTGCTCATGTTCTCCACCAGACCGAGCAGCGGCGTGTCGTGCTTCTCGAAGAGGCGCAGTCCCTTCCGGGCGTCGTCGAGCGACATCTGCTGGGGCGTCGTGACGATCGCGGCGCCCGTCACCGGCAGCGACTGCAGCAGGTCCAGCGAGGCGTCGCCGGTGCCCGGCGGGAGGTCGACGACGAGGTAGTCGAGGCTCCCCCACTCGACGTTCTCCAGGAAGTGAGTCATCACGTTGTTGACCATCGGCCCGCGGAGGATCGCGGGGTCGTCTTTGTTCTTGACGAGAAAGCCCATGCTCATCAGCTTCACACCGTCGGAGACGCCGGGGATGAGTCGCTCCTCGTCGGGCGTCACCGTCGGCTCCTCCTCGACTGGTAGCACGCGCGGGACGTTCGGCCCGTGGATGTCGGCGTCGAGCAGCCCGACGCGGGCGCCGAGTTTGTCGAGGCCGGCGGCGAGGTTCGCCGCGACAGTCGTCTTGCCGACGCCGCCTTTCCCGGAAGCGACCGCGACCACGTTGCGGATGTTCGGGAAGATCTCGTCGTCGTACCAGTCCTGATGTGAGACATCCGCCGACAGCTGAGGATCGAGGCCGGCGTCGCCGACGACCTCCCGGATCTCCGCCCCGAGCTCCATCTCCGTCGGCGCGTACGGGGAGTTGAACGCCACCGAGATGTACGCGACATCGCCGTCGATGGTCACGTCGTTGATGAGGTCCAGCGAGACAATGTCGTCGCCGATCAGTGGCTCCTCGATCTCGCCGAGGCGCCGTTCGAGTTCGTCTTCCGTAATGGACATACCTGAAGTTAGGAGTGCAGACGTGTGACCCTTTCGGGTTGGAATCGACGGCAGAATCGACGCTGGAGGGCCTGAGCGTGCATTGAATGCGGAATGAGAGTCGCCCGAACCGCGGATTGAAAGCGACGCGAATGCGGAACAAATGGCGGGAACGCAGGAGAATCGAGGGTGCCGGTCAGCCGAAAAACATCGCGCGGATGACCAGCGTGGTCGCGAACAGGCCGCCCCACAGCGCCGTCACGAGCGTCAGGAACAGCGTGACGCCGAGCGCGCTTGTTTTGAGCTGGCGGGGCTTGCCGAGGAACCACCCCAGGAAGGCGATGTACACCGGGAGGCCGATGACGCCGAAGATCAGCCATATGCCCGGCGGCATCACCTCCCAGGGGTCGAGCTTGGTCGCCAGCGGGACGACGCCGAGCGCCGCGTTCAGCAGTGCGGGGATCATGAGCTCACCTCCTCGTCGTGGGCAGGTTCATGGTCGTCGTGGTGGTCCTCGACAGCGTGCAGTTCCACGACCGGGAACAGCTTGAGGATCACCAGGAAGAAGATCGTACACAGCGCGACCGTGCCGGCGAGCGACGAGAACTCGACGAGGCTCGGGAAGTAGTGGCCCGGCACCGCCTCGTAGAGGCTGAAGTGCGGGTACAGCAGGCCCTCGAACACGAACAGCACCTTCTCGGTCAGCGTCGCCACCAGCATCAGGACCGACGCCACGACCGAGCGGGCGAGGCTGAACTGGCGCTGGTCGACGGCCTGAGCGAAGATGTACGCCAGGATCACGATCACCGTCCCGATGGCGAAGATGTAGTACGGCTGGGTGATCCGGGCGACCATCGCCGTCTCGCCGGCGATGGGCTCGGCGTAGACGCCGTTGATGACCTGCTGGAGCTGCAGCCAGAGGAACAGCAGGCCGAACAGGCCCAGCCAGTTCGTCAGCCCGCGGAACATGGCGTCAGAGAAGATGTGTTCCCAGTCGTAAGCCCACCGGCAGATGTACGAGAGGATGATCACGCCCGCGATAGCGGAGGTCAGCGCGATGGTCAGGAACTGCGGACCCTGGACCGCGCCGTCCCAGCCGGGCATCGAGGGGACCAGCGAGAACAGCCACGGGATCACACCACCATGCAGCAGCAGCGGCGCCAGCACGATGATCCCCAGCGCCAGCCACCAGACCATCCGCTCGATGACTTCCTCCTCGATCTCGCTGTACCCCAGCGTGACCAGGCTGTAGAACGGGCCGAGGTAGTTAGGCAGGCGGTCGCGCAGGTGGTAGACGTCGTACCGGATCGTCAGGCCGAGATACGTCGCGGTCATCACGAAGTACAACGTGATGACCGTCACGTCCCAGGCCAGCGGTGACGTCCGGACCGTCCAGGGGTAGGCGGGCACGACGCTCAGCACGAGGCGATCTGGCCGCCCCATGTGCACCAGGATGTACAGGCCGGCCATGCTCAGCGCGCCGAGCGTCAGCAGCTCCGCCATCCGGGCGACGGGCTGGTAGCGTTCCATCCCGAACAGCCGGACCGCCGCTGACAGGATGATCCCGCCGTGGGCGATACCGACCCACCAGATGAACGCGCCGATGTACAGGCCCCACGGGCTGCCGCCGCCGCTACCCCAGTCTGCCAGGTTCGTGACGATCAGCCCTTCCTCGAGCTGCCAGCCGTACACCGCCGACCACAGCAGCGCGATCGCGGCCGCGACACCGAAGGCGATGTAGTACTTCTTGGAGGTGTTGAGGATCGGCCGGATGATGTCCTCGGGTTCGCCGGGGCTCGTCGCCATCCTCACTCACCCCCTTCTTCGCCCTCTTGCTCGGGCGGTCCGCTCGGCCCGTAATCGAGGTGTTCTTTCCGTTCGTCGACCACCTCGACGCCCCACTTGTTGCCGCTGCCGCTGTACACCTCGTACGGCGTCGGCGGCTCGGTCTGCTCGGTCTCCGGCCCCGGCTCGTTGCCGAGGTAGACGATGTTCGGCTGCGTCCCGAGGTCCTCCAGCAGCCGGAACGTGGAGATCTCCGACGTCGGGCTCGCGGTCGTCTCGATGTCGAGGTCCTCGTCCTCCACGCCTTCCCACTTCTCGAGGACGGTGTCCTCGACCTCGGTCCGCCGCTCCAGGTACCGGTTGGCGCGGCTCTCGGGGTCGTCGAGGTCGCCGAAGTGGATCGCGCTCATGCCCTGGGCGTCGCAGGCGTCCATGCAGGCGACAGTACCTTTGGGGTTGTCGGTGTGGCCGTCCTGTCGCGAGGGGCACATCGTACACTTGCCCATCGTCCCCTGGGGCGGGCGGCTGTCCGTCCAGCGGCCGCGGTAGTCGTAGACGTGGTCGTTGGCGTCCGAGAGCGCCTGGTACCGTTCGGAGTCCCGATCATCGTAGTCGCCGCCCTCGAGTTGCCGGACCTCTTCGGGCCGCATGTCGAGGTGTTCGAGCCGGCTCACCTCCACGTCGGGCTCGCCCCACTGGAAGTAGTTGACGCCGTAGGGGCAGGCGACCTGGCAGTACCGGCAGCCGATACAGGTCTCGTAGTCGGTCAGTACGAGGCCGTCCTTCCCCCGAGTGTGCCGTGCCCGGACGGGACAGACCTTCGCACACGGGGCGTTCGAACAGTGCTGACAGGGCCGCACCAGGAAGTTCTCCTGTTCGCTGTCCTCGTCCTCGTAGGTGAAGACGTACATCCAGTTGGCGCCCGTTGAGGTGCCATTTTCGTTGATACAGCCGGCAACGCAGGCGAGACAGCCGTCACAGCGCTGGAGGTCGATGACCATCCCCCAGCGGTGCTCGCGCTCGTCTTTCGGGGCTGGCCGGATGCCGCTGACGTTGTCCGGGGCGCCGTCCGCTGGCTGGAAGTCGTACGTCGCGTAGGCGCCGTACCCCAAAAAGGCCGCGCCGGCGCCCATCTTTTTCATCATCTCACGGCGCGAGGTCTCCTCGCCCTGCAGGTCCATCTCGGCGAGCGAGTCCAGCACTGACCCGTCCTCGATCTCCTCGTGGTTGGCCGGGTTGACGTCGTCGAACAGCGGCCGGTCGTCGGCTTCGAACTCCTCAGCGACGTCGTCGTGGTACTCCGCGTAGAACTCCTCTTCGGAGATCTCGCCGGCGACCAGTCGCTGGGCGTCCCGGGCCATCTCCATCCCGAGATCGGCGTCGTACTCCGTGTCCTCGAGCTCCTCGCGCATCCGGTCTTCCCATTCCTCCCCGAGCGGGTGGAACGAATCCTCCGTTTCGTAGGGATGTTTTGGTTCGTCGTTTTGGGTATCCTCTGTGCTCATATGATCCTCCTGTGTGTGCGTGCCTGACCGGTCGGACACCGGCCGGCGTACTGTCGTGCGCTCATTCGACGATCACCGCGCCTCGTTGCCCGGCGGATTTGTGCGGGGGAACGTCCTCGACCCACTCCCAGGTAACCTCGGTCCCGGCGTCGACGCGGGTGGCGGCCGGCTCGAACGCGTATTCGGGCGCATTCGTGCCGTTTCCGACGGTGACTGTGCCCGCTCCTGTCCGGTCAGCCACGGAGCCCTCGTAGCCGTTGGCGTCGGCGAGGTAGTTGTCCACCTCGCTGGGAACGTCACCGCTCCCGTCGTCGCCACCGACACAGCCCGCGACGGCTGCCGCGAGAGCCGCGCCGCTGACCTGCCACAGGTCCCGTCGACCGCTGTCGATCCGATTCATTACTTGCTACGATTTGCGCTTACGACTACGTGTGATTGAAAGCTTCGGTTTTTCCCCTCCCATGGGGACGGATCCACATGGTTAATCATACTGGTGGTTGTAAGTACGTAAAAACTCGAACTGATACTGGTGGCTGTACGTACGTGAAAACTCGAACTGAGAATCCAGGCGCAAAGGGTCTGTCTCCACAGATAGACAGCCAGACGTGATTCAGTTACGCCATGCCGTCCCAACTCTCGTTGTTCGGGTCATGACACAGCCGATGGACTGTCCTGGCACTGGACGGACAGGCACGTCTTCGGCCGGACAGTGGGCAACTGGCTCGTTTCGCAATCCGTAAGCCCCGCGCCCGCCTCCCTCCCGTACTGTGGCGGACAGACAGCTCGGGGACGGCTACCTGCCCGTGATCGCGCTCGGCGTCGTCATCGTCGCGATCAGCACCGGTGCGATCCTGGTCAGGCTGAGCGACGCCCCCTCCGCGATCGCAGCGTTCTACCGCGTCCTGTTCACGACGCTGCCGCTGTTGCCCGTGGCCGGCTGGAAGTACCGCGACCAGTTCCGCGAGCTCGGCCGCCGGGACCTGCTGTTCGCGACGCTGTCGGGGCTGGCGCTGGCACTGCATTTCGCCGCCTGGTTCGAGAGCCTTGAGTGGACCAGCGTCGCGGCCAGCGTGACGCTGGTCCAGTCCCAGCCGCTGTTCGTCGCCGCCGGCGCCTGGCTCCTGCTGCGCGAACGGGTCACCAGCCGCATGGTGCTTGGCATCCTCGTCGCCGTGGCCGGCATGGCGGCGATGTCGCTGGGCGACCTGCTCGGCGGCACCCTGATCGGGTCTGCACCCTTGCTCGGTAACGCACTGGCGCTGTTCGGCGCCGTGATGGCCGCCGGATACGTCCTCGCCGGCCGGTCGCTGCGCCAGCGGATGGCGCTGATCCCTTACGTCGTGATCGTCTACAGCGTCTGTACGGTCGGCCTCCTCGCCATCGCCATCCTCCAGGGCGGGCCGCTGACCGGCTACCCGCCCCGCGAGTGGCTCATCTTCCTCGGCCTCGCGGTCGGCCCCGGCCTGCTCGGCCACACTGTCATCAACTGGGTGCTCGCACATCTCGAATCCAGCGTCGTCTCCGTCTCGCTGCTCGGCGAACCGGTCGGCGCGACGATTCTCGCGCTCGTGCTCCTGGGCGAGGCACCGACTGCCTTTACCATCCTCGGCGGGATCGTCGTCCTCGTGGGGATCGCGCTCACCGCCTCCGACAGCAGCCACGCCGCAGCCGAGGACCCTGCCGAGGCGACCAGTGTGGAGTCGTCGTAGCCCTCGAAACTTGACCCCGGGAACCCCCTGGCACCCGGCAGTCGAAACCCCGAAAAGCGGGAATCGCCTACTCGCAGGTATGGGAGACAACGACGACGGGACAGTGGACGACGGGGCGGGCAGCGAGGACGAGGTCGCGGAGATGTACGGCGCGCCGGGCAGCGCCGGTGGGGACAGAAACGGCGGTGAAGGCAGCGACAGCGGCGAGGGGGGAGAGGGG
>PXSQ01000084.1 GCA_003022725.1 Halobacteriales archaeon SW_7_65_23
TACCTGAATCACGTCTGGCTGTCTATCTGCGGAGACAGACCCCTTTTCGCCTGGATTCTCACTTCGAGTGTTCACGGACGTACAGCCACCAGTATCAGCCCTGCAGCCCGTCCGCTTCCGGCGAGTCGCTACTGCTGACGCCCAACTGTTCTGCGTCGGGGACGTCGTGGCCGGCGACGTAGCCGTTGAGCGTCGCCGCCGCCGGCGACTCCCGGAGGTCCGCCCCGTCGTAGCTGGCCTCACGGAACACGGTGGTGGCCCACCGCTCGGACTGGAGGTGGTACTTCTGGTGGTACGGCTCCGCGAGCGTGAACCCATCCAGCGGTTCGATGCGGGTTTCGATCCCCTCGCGGTCGTACTCGCTGTCGTCCAGATACGACGACAGCGCGTCGCGTTGCTCCGCCGTAGCCGTGAACACGATGTTCTTGTACTGCGTCTTCCTGACCTGGTGGCGGGGGTCGTGGCTCCGGAACGCGACGTCGAGCACGTCCGCGAAGGACAGTCGCTCGGGGTCGTACTCGATCTGGAGTGCTTCGGTGTGGTCCCCGATGTCGGCGTAGGTGGGTTTGGGCGTCGTGCCGCCGGCGTAGCCGACGCGGGTCCTGACGACGCCGTCCATCGCGCCGAATTTGGCGTCCGGCCCCCAGAAGCAGCCGAGCGCAACCGTCGCTGTCTCGGTGTCCTCGCGTTTCGGTGCGGCCCGGTCGTACTGCTGGAGCAGCGTGGGCGTCAGCGACATTCAGTTGTACTCCCGCCAGCGGTACCCGCACTCCTTGCATTTGAAAAAGCGCGTCGGTGGTTCGTCCGCCGAGGCGGTCTGCTTGATCGTGTACCAGGCCTCGCCGTGGCCACAGTCGTCGCAGGTGACGTCGTTCGCCGTGGGCTTGCCCTCGAAGTTGGCGTCCTCGGTCGTCTCGATCAGTTCGTCGCCAGTCTGCTCCTCCGTGCTGATGAACGCCTCGGTGTCGACCTCCTGCTCTGCGCTCTCGCCACAGTTCGTACAGACCATCACGCCGTCCTGTTTTTTCATCATCGAGCCGCAATCGTCGCAGAATTGCATCCTTACCCGACGTAGGTTACGCTCACACACAACCCTTCTGGCTTCGGCTTCCACCGACTCCCACGCCCTGCTACTCGTCCTCGAGGTCCTTGCGCTCGGTGACGATCGGACAGTCGACGACGCGCACCCGGTTCATGTCGAGAAACTCCACGATCTCGGTGCCTTCGTGTGAACAGTCAATCGCCGGCGGCTCCGAGAAGTGCTCGCACTGCTCGCAGTAGCTGTGTTTCGATACCTCGGCGTAGGTTCGCTCCGCCTCCTGTGTGACCGAGCCCCGGGACTCGGCGCTGGTGAGTCGCTGCCAGATGTCGTCGGGATCGACGCCCTCGACGTCCATCTCGGTGAACGCGTCGCCCATCGATTCGAACGGGTCGCCCTCGCGCGACCCACCGGGGTCGATCGACGGCTCGTCACGGATCTCGGCTGTCGACTCCCCGATTTCCGTCTCGGCCGTCGAGGCGTCAATCCCGGGCTCCTGGTCGACCGTCGCGTCTCCGCCCTCGTCGGAACCGGACGCCCCCTCACTGCCGGGCGGTCCTGTCCTGCCGGCTGCTCCCATGTTCTCCTCCGACCGACTGGTGGCTGCGCTGTCAGCGTCGACGGGTGACGGCCGTTCGTCGTCCGCAGCATCTTCAGGGAAGCCGAGACCGTCGAACGGATCGCCCTCACGGTCCTCGACAGCCTCGTCGAGTTCCTCGAACGGGTCCTCGTCGCTCACTCCGAGTCACCCAGGCCGGATCGGTGAGCAGCGCGAGCGTCACTTTGTTCCCGCAGTTTTCGCATTTGGCGCGCTCGATGTCGGCTTTCGCTGCGGCGCGTTTGATCCGCTCGACTGCCTCGAGCCCCTTGCCCGACTCGTGGGCATCCCGCAGGTCGCTGACCACCCACGCCACCGTCTTGAGTCGGTCCTCCATCTCCGCGATCCGGGCGTCCACCTCGGTGATTTTCGACTCGTGCTCCGGAACTGCTTTCTCGACCGTGCTCCGTAGCTCCGCTAGCTCGTCCTCCAGCGTCGCGACCGAACGGTCGAGGTCGGCAACCGCCTCCAGTTGCTCGTGGGTGTGGTCGGCCGGGGCCTTCGCGTCGGCCTCTTTTTTCACCTGGATGACCCGCTCTCGGACGTCCTCCAGTTTCTCCGTGAACTCCTCCTCGGCGGCGTCGATCCGGTCGCCGAGCTGTCGCTGGACCGCCTTCGTCGACTCGTTGACTCGTTCGGTGACCAGCGGTTCGGCGCTCTCCCTGACAGTCGAGCCGAGCTGGTCCTCGACAGCGTCGGCAACGTGCTCCTCGACGGTGTCCGACACTTGCTCGTCGATGATATCGGCAACCCGCCCGTCGACGGCGTCGGCGACGGCGTCCGCCGGGAGTGTCGACCCGTCCGGGGGCCCGAGCACGGCCGGCCCGTCGTCGATCTCCGCAGCTGTCCGGTAAGCTGCGACTAACTGAACGAGCAGCTGCTCGCGCTCTACGCCAAGCTCGGTCGCCTTTTCCTCCAGCCAGTCGTGTAATTCCGACGGAAGGTCAACCGACACGGCCCCCTCGGTCGACTCACTCGCCATTACTGGGGTATTAAGTACTACTCAGTTAAGCGTTTGCCGCTTATTTCAGTCTGCGATAGGACCGGCCGTCACCGGATCTTGCGGACGTCGCTAATGTCGAACCCGGCGTCGCCGAGATCGGTCTCGAACTTCACGATGTTCTCCGATTCGATCGTCGAGAGGATCCCGCGGAAGTTCTTGACGACGAGCGTACGGGCGCGGGTGCTGCCGCCGGTTTCCCACGCGAACCGGAGTGTACCGCTACAGCTGTCGACAAGTTGGCCGAGCTGTGTCCCGCTGAGCGTCTCGTGGTTGACGGGGATCAGGATCAGGCCGTTCCAGTTGTGGGCGGCTTTCACGATGCCTTTCACGAGGTAGTTGACGTCCGACCAGGCGATCCTGTCGCCGGCGGCGCCGGCGAGGTCCGACAACGAATCGAGGATCACGAGGTTCCCCGGCGCGCGCTCGCTGAGGCAGTCGCCCAGTGCTGTCAGCAGCCCCTCGCGGTCCTCGTGGCGCTTGCGCAGGCTCGTGATGTCGGTCGTCTCCTTGGCGTACCAGTTGCGCGGCACCGGACTGATGTGAAAGTAGTTCTTCGAGAGCGATTTGAAGTGGACGTTCGCCAGGCCGACGTCTGCGATCTCGTCGTCCATTGACATCTTGATCTCCGTCCGCAGCTGGGCCTCGTCGGTGGTAAAGGAGACGTAGTGGATCGCGTCAGGCAACGCCGCGTCCGGCGCGAGGTCGCCGTAGTGGAGGTCGAACAGGTCGTGGTCGTCTTTCGCCAGGCCGTTCATCGTCGCCGCCGTGTAGACGAACTCCCGGGCGCCGGCGCCAGCCTCCCCGGACAGCAGTACGACGCTCCCCCGCGGCGCCCCCCCGCCAATCGTGCTGTCGAGCTGGTTGATCCCGAACGGTATCCGCTCCATATCCCTACACTGGTGTGCAGACTGTTAACTCTCCGGGTCACCTCGGCACAGAGGTGAGTAAACGAATTACAGCCACCAGTATGAACGATCACTCCTGGTCCAGGACAAGCGCTTGCTACCGCTCGATGATCGCGCCCCGATTCCGGGGTGCCACGACGCGCACGGTGCCGTCGAGTCCGAGGTCGTCCAGTGCTGACCGCCCATCTGCTGCGGCGGTGTCGCCGTCCCCGGCCCTGGTGACGCCGTACACCGTGGGGCCCCAGGAGGACTGGCCGGCGCCGGCCACGACCGGGCTGTCGCCGAGTGCCTCGATCAGCCGGCCGGCCGGAGGGCGGTACACCCCGCCCTGTTCGTCGGCGTACCACGCGCCGTTGAGCCGGCCGAGTCGCGCGACGGCGCTCCCGAACGCGTCGACGTCAGCTTCGACGACTGCGGGGAGCAGTCGCCGCATGACCAGTGTCGCGATCTGGTCGCCGATCCCCGGATCCGCGCGCTCGACGACGCGCCGCATGCTATCCTCCTCGCGGTCGCCACTGCGGCCCGCAGCAACGTCCGGCGTCACGACCACGAACCTGACCTCCTCGGCGAGCGGCCAGGCCGCGATCGGGTCCGGCACCTGCCACGCCCCCGGCTCCGGCGGGTCGCTCGTGAACCGCTCGGTCGGATGGCCCGCGTCGACGACGAATCCGCCGCGCTCGAACGTCGCAACGCCGACGCCGCTCCGGCCGCCGCGTTCGAGCGCCGGCGCCCGGCCGCGGACGCCCACTTCCCGGTCGTACGCCGCCGCGACCGCCCGCAGGCAGGCGAGTGCGAGCTGGGTGCCGCTCCCGAGGCCGACGTGTCTGTCGAACCCCTCCCTGACGCTGACACGGGCGCCCGGCACTCCGAGCTCCGCGACCACCCGCTCGGCGTATGGAGCGACGCGGTCGTCTTGACAGTTGATCCCGTCGTCGCGCTCGGCCTCAACCACCAGTCGGGGCTCGGCCAGCGCCACGCCGATCCCGCCGTAGAGGCGCTCGTGGGCCAGCGAGAGGTTCTGGAAGCCGAAATGTAGCCGTGCTGCCGTCTCGACGGTCGCCATGGCACTCGTTGTAGAGCACCGGCTATCAACGTGTGGGACACCGGAAAGAGACGCCGCCG
>PXSQ01000085.1 GCA_003022725.1 Halobacteriales archaeon SW_7_65_23
TCGGGATGCCGAGTTCGCGGGCGATCATCGCGGGGTAGCTGGTCAGCCCGCGATCCACGGCGACGATGGCCGCGATCGACGAGAGGTCGCCCTCGAACTCCCCGTCGAACGGCTCCGGGAGAACGACGACGGCATTGTCCGGGCAGTCGGTGAGGTCGCCGCTCGGAGCGGCGAACACGGGCCCGGACGCCCGGCCCCCCGAGATGCTGCGGCCGCTCGTGAGGATCTCGGCGGCGAGGTGGACCTTCAGGGTGTTCGTGGTGTTTGCCCCCTCGAGGTCGGTCATCATCCCTGCCAGGACGACGACGGTGTCGCCGCTGTTGACGACGCCCGAGTCGATGGCGTTGGTCGCTGCCTGCTCGATGAGTTCGGCCGCCCCCTCGTCAACGTACGAGAGCATACGGGGCGTGACGCCCCACAGCAGTGCCAGGCGGCGGCGGACGTTCTGGTCGGGCGTCACCGCCACGACCGGGACGGCCGGGCGGTACTTCGCGACCTTGTTGGCGGTGTAGCCGGACTCGGTGACAGTGACGATCGCGGAGGCGTCGACGTCCCGGGCGAGATAGCGCGCCGAGCGGGAGATGGCGTCCGTCCGCGTGTCGCTGGCGGGCGGCACGCGCTGCTCGCGGGACTCGGCGTACTCCTCGTCGGCCTCGACGTCGTTGATGATCCGGGCCATCGTCTCGACGACTCTGACGGGGTGGTCGCCGACGGCGGTCTCGGCGGAGAGCATCACCGCGTCCGTCCCGTCGAGGACGGCGTTGGCGACGTCGGAGGTTTCGGCGCGCGTGGGTCGTCGCGCGTGGATCATCGAGTCGAGCATCTCCGTCGCGGTGATCACCGGCACGCCCTCGCGGCGCGCCTCGCGGATGATCCGTTTCTGGATGAGCGGCACCTGCTCCAGCGGGCACTCGACGCCGAGGTCGCCCCGCGCGACCATCACGCCGTCGGCCGCGTCGAGGATCTCCTCGAGGTTCGCGACTGCCTCACTGCGCTCGATCTTCGCGACCACCGGGATGTCGGCGCCGCGTGCTTCGAGGATGTTGTTGACCGCGTAGATGTCCTCGGCGGAGCCGACGAAGCTCGAGGCCACGTAGGCGACGTTCTTCTCGGCGGCCAGCTCCAGCTCCCGGCGGTCCTGGTCGGTGATGAACTCCAGGCCGAGATCCACGCCGGGGACGTTGACGCCCTTGCGGCCGCCGAGTTCCCCGCCGGAGTCGATCGTGACGATGACGTCCTCGCCGTCGACGTCGGTCACGGTGAGTTCGATGCGGCCGTCGTCGAGCAGCACCGTGTCACCCGGCCCGACGTTCGACAGCGACGCCGAGAGCCCGAGCACCTCGTCGTTGACGGTTTCGCCCTCGACGAGTCGTCGCTGGCCGCCGGTTTCGAGGTGGACCGGCTCCGACAGCGGGGCCGTCCGGATCTCCGGGCCTGGCACGTCGAGCATCGTCGCGACAGGCTCGCCCATGCGGTCGCTCACCTCGCGCACGCGGTCGATCACCTCCGCCCGGTGGTCGGTGGTCCCGTGGCTGGCGTTCAACCGCGCGACCGACATCCCCGCCTCGATCAGGTCGCCGATCTTCTCGACCCCGTCGGAGGCTGGCCCCAGCGTACAGACGATCTTCGCCCGGCGCATCTCAGTTCCCCTCGACCGTCGCCGTCCTGTCGACGACGCGTCCTGCCTGTCGATCCTCGGAGGATTCTCGATGCCGGAGACGTGACCCTGATCGTTGCGTATCCATACGTCCCCTTCAAAGCCCAGCACCAAGAAGATTACTCAGATTGCAAATAGTTTCAGTTATCGGGCCCCTAGAAGAGGCGACTCTCCAGTGCCCGCCGGAAGCGGCCGGGCCGCTCGGCGCCGTAGACGACGACGGAGTTGCGGCGGCCGATCAGGTCGTCCGCGGAGGCGCCCAGCAGGCGCTCGCGGAGGCTCCCGCGGGACCCGCTGACGATCACCAGATCCGCGTTGGCGGACGCACTCTCGATTGCGCTGTCACTGCCGTCGACGACGGTCGTCCGCACCGGTGGGTCGGTCAGCTCCCTGAGTTCCGAGAGATAGTCGTCGACAGTGTTGCGCTGGCTCTCGGGTGTCCCGGCAGGGAGTGGGTAGTAGAACTCGATGGCGGCGCCCGTGCGCGTCGCGATCGCGTCGGCGATGGCCACCTTCGCAGGGTCGAACGGCTGGTTGTCGGTGACGACGGCGACGGTCCGCAGGACCTCACGGTCGTAGTCCGCTACCTCGATCACATCACACAGGGCGTGATCCTCGACCCAGCGGGAGACGTTGCCCATGATCGAGGCGGAGAGTCCGTCTGCGTGCTGTTCGATCACCAGCGCGTCCGCCGCCATCTCCTCGGCGTAGTTGACGATCGCATGCTTGGAGTCGTGGCTGACGATCTCCCCGTACTCGATCGGAACTTCGACGTCCGTCGCGCGGTCGGTCAGCCGCGCCTCGAACGCCTCGTCGCCCTCGGTGAGCAGTTCGGCCGAGCGCTCGAGGGGCGCCTGGTCCGGCACCTCGTCGAAGCGAATCACGCGGACGGAGCCGTCGCGGCTCCTGGCGACGTCGGTTGCCAGTTCGATCAGCGAGTGTTCGGCCTCGGGCTCGGTGGCCTCAGTGACCGCGACAAGCACCTCGTAGGTGTCGCGGTCGACCTGGGTCTCGGTCTCGTCGACGAGCTGCCGGCCGACGCTGCGGCGGACGGCGTCCGGATCACCACTGCGCCGACCAGCGGGACGATACCCATAAACGGCAACAGGGCGAGGCCGCCGACGATGCCGACGAGCTGCGGAAACGGGTACAGCGGCGTCGCGAATGAGGGCTCGTAGGCCTCGATGTTACCCTGCCGGAACGCCATGACGGCGACGTT
Organism: Halobacteriales archaeon SW_7_65_23; assembly: GCA_003022725.1. Classification (GTDB taxonomy): domain Archaea; phylum Halobacteriota; class Halobacteria; order Halobacteriales; family Haloarculaceae; genus Halovenus. The sequence goes on from PXSQ01000085.1 coordinate 2,877, forward strand.
GATGAGCACGAATACGATGATCTTGAACGCGCTTGCGAGCTTCGCAATCTCGCCAACCGGGACGAACACGAGCGCCAGCAGCACGATGCCGGTGACGTTAATGGCCCGAACCGGCGTGTTGAACCGGTCGCTGATGACCTCGAAGTACGCCGGCGCCAGCCCGTCACGGCTCATCGCAAAGGGGTACCGGGACGAGGAGAGGATGCCAGCGTTGGCGGTGCTGACCAGTGCGAGCAGCGCCGCGACGACGACGGCGACGACGCCCAGCCCCGGGAGCACCTGCTGGGCGGCGACGATCATCGGGACCTTCGACTCCGTCAGCTCGGAAGCCGGCGCAACGCCGACCATGACGGCGACGATCCCGACGTAGATGACGGTGGTGACCGCCAGCGAGCCGAGCATCCCCAGGGGGAGGTTTCGGTCGGGGTTCTCGACCTCCTCGGCGACGCTTGCGACCTTCGTCACGCCGGCGTAGGAGACGAACACGAACCCGGTGGCGCCGATCAGCCCGCCGGCGCCGCTGTCGAACAGCCCCTGGAACCGCGCGGACTCGACACTCGGCGCGCCCGAGACGGTGAACCAGAGCATCGCCGCGAGCATGATGATGACGAACGCGATCTGCATCCGTCCGGTCTGCTTGGCGCCGACGACGTTGACCAGGATGAGCACCACCCCGACGGTGAATGCGACCGGCTCCACCGGCAGCTCCAGGAAGTAGACCAGGTACGGCGCCCCGCCGACGAGCGCGAGGCCGCCTTTGAACGTCAGCGAAAACCAGGTGCCGACGCCCGCGATGGTGCCAAGCAGCGGCCCCATCCCGCGCTCGACGTACAGGTAGGTCCCGCCCGATTCGGGCATCGCCGTCGCCATCTCGGACTTGCTGAGCGCCGCCGGCAGCACGAGCACCGCTGCGAGCAAGTACGCCAGGACGACGGCCGGCCCGGCCATCTTCATCGCCGCGCCCGGCAGGATGAAGATGCCACTCCCGACCATCGCGCCGATACTGATCGCCATCACCGAGGGCAGGCCGAGGTCGCGTTCGAGATCCTTCCCCATGCTACGCACCCGCCTCCGCGCTCTGTCCCGCGGGCCACTCAGTCGCCCGCCAGGCAACGCCGAGGAGACCCGTCGCTGTGCCGCCGCTCGGGCCGCGTCCATCACTGCCGGTCATCTGTAGCGGTGGCTCCCCACAGGGCGGCGTGGGTCGGATCGGCGCGCTTCGAATCGCTGCGTGGTCGCTGGCGGGGGCTCGCGGTGCCACTTGCTCGGGTTACGATCGTCCATAAGTAGCTGGTGGTAAACGTCGAAGGTCAATAAATCACCCGTATCCGGCAGAAAGTCCACGATTCTATCGGCGAAAATTCAGAAATTGGAGATTCCGAAATCAGCTCCGCCACTCTTCGAGGATCAGCCGGGTTTTGGTGGCGCTGACTTCGTCCATGTCGCGTGCGCGGGAGATGAGGTCGTTGAGCCCGCCGGTGTCGACCGCGTCGACCACGAGGACGATGTCCTCCTCGCCGGAGACCTGCCAGACGAAGTCGACGCGGTCCCACTCGGCCATCACCTCGGTCAGCCCGCCGGTGTGGACGTCGACGTCGACGCTGATCTCGATCATCGCCTTCACGTTGCCCGTCCGCGTCGCCACGGTGAAGCGCTTGATGACGCCTGCCTCCACCATGCTCTCGACCCTGTTGCGGATCGTCCCCTCGGAGGTACCGACCTCGTCGGCGATCTCCGTGTACGGCGTCCGGGCGTCCTGCCGGAGGATGTCCAGTATTTCGCGATCGAGTTCGTCCATCGAGGTGTGAAGATTTACGCGGACCCCACTTGAACGCTACGAATTTCGTAACTCATCTTCGAAAGCAACGCTTATGGGCGGGTATTTCGTACGCGTCTCGTAATGACAGACGCCTACGTCGCCATCGAGGGTGAACGCCTGATCGAAGCACGGACGCGGTCGCCGGGCAGAACTCGTGGGGAGCTGGTGTTCACGACCGCCTACACGGGCTACGAGGAGAGCCTGACCGACCCGAGCTACGAGGAACAGCTGTTGACGTTCTCGTACCCGCTGATCGGCAACTACGGCGTCCGCGAGGAGCGATTCGAGTCCGACCGCGTCCACCCCCGCGGCGTGCTCGCCCGCGAGATGACCGACGACGTCGCCGAGTGGCTCCAGGCGGAGGATGTGCCCGCCGTCGATCATCTCGACACCCGCGAGATCGTCACCGAGATCCGCGACGAGGGGGCGATGCGCTGTGGCATCGCGGCCGGCCCCGACGCCACACGCGAGGACGCGCTCGCGGAACTGGACCAGTGCAAGCACATGTCCGAACACGAGGACATCGGCGCGCAGGTGTCGGTCGCCGAATCCACGGTTCACAACCCGGAGGGGTCGGGCCCGTCGGTGGCGTTGATCGACTGCGGCGCCAAAGGGAGCATCGTCGAGTCACTAATCGAGCGCGACGCCGTCGTCCACCGCTTGCCCTACGACGCCACCGAGGCCGACGTTAACGCTGTCGATCCGGACGTGCTGTTCATCTCGAACGGCCCGGGCGACCCGGAGAACTTCGAAGCCGCAGGCGAGGTCGTCGACGCGTTCGTCGGCGAGGTGCCGCTTGCGGGTATCTGTCTCGGCCAGCAAGTCGTCGCGAACGCGCTGGGCGGGCGTACCGAGAAGATGGAGTTCGGCCACCGCGGCGTCAACCAGCCCGTCCGGGACCTCCGGAGCGGCCAGGTCGTGATGAACGTTAACGACGAGACGCCGGAAGGGCTGGACAACGACGACCTGGACATCATCACCCGCCAGTACCACCCCGAAGCGAACCCCGGCCCCCACGACTCGCTATCCTTCTTCGACGACGTCGTCGAGATGGCCGAGCAGTCGTGAACAAACGTTCGCCTGCCGCCCGCCGACGGCGCGTTTGGACGCCGTTAATCGCAAGCAGTAAACGTTCCGATACAGTTTTAAAAGAGAACGCAAATGTTGAGATATGCCTTACACCTGCCGCAACTGCAAACGGTCATTTAGCTCCGAGCTCGAACTCGAACTCCATCAGGACAACTGCAAGGACGGGCAGCTGTTCTGTGACGCCTGTGGCACACGATTCGAGGAACGAGAGGCGACAGAGGACGGCTGGCACTACCGATGTCCGGAATCGGACTGTGACGGCGCTGGGATCGGAGAGGACATTCACAAAGTATCGGACGTACGCCTGCAAACGCTCTAGTTTTGTCGACGACGTCGATCGGACAGCGGCCGGTCCAGCGACCGCCGTGCAGTTTGATCAGAGGTAGAGATCGACCTGATCGAGGTCCAGCGCGTCTTCCGTCTTCTCGATCTCGGTTTCGAGTGCCTCGATCTCGCCGACCAGCTGCTGGTACTTCGGACTGTCGACCAGTTCGTGCTCGTCCATCTCGACTTCCAGGACGTTCCGCTTGAGCTTCAGCGAACTCAGGCGCTGGCGCTGGTCGTTGTACTCCGAGATCGTCAGCGCCCGTTCGACGACCGAGCGGAGCTGTTCCATGTTGACAGGTTTGACAACGTAGTCGTCGACGTCCATCTCGGCGATCTCGAAGTCGAGGTCGACGGCCGTCAGCATGACGACCCGGCAGTTGAGGCCGCGGCTCCGGATCTCCTCGAGCACCTCGTCGCCCGACATCCTCGGCATGCGACGGTCGAGCAACACGACGTCGTAGGTCTCGTCGATGACCTCCAGCGCCTCCGTGAATAGCCCCACGATTAATAGTGTAGGGGGTTGCTTTCATACTGATTGTTGTGATTATTTTCACCATCACATCGCAATAGCGGCGGTTTCACGACCCGAAACTGGCGTCTGAGGAGTACCCGGCGGTAAAGAGTCACAACAATCAGTATCAGCCGCGAGACGGAGTCGTACCGGGCTGGCTGCCCACCACGGATCGTGACGGGGAACGGCTGTGGCAGTCAGCCGAGCGTCCCGTCGATGAACTCCTCGACCGTCGTATTGAATACCGCCGGCTGTTCTATCATGGCGAGGTGGGCAGCGTTAGCCACCTCCGCGAGGTCGCAGTCGGGCAGCCTGTCGGCCAGGTACTCGTGGTAGGCGGGCGGCGTCAGATTGTCGTGTTCCCCGACGATAGCCAGCGCCGGCACCGTGATCCCGTCCAGTTCGTCGCGGACGTCGAACGTGTGGCAGCTGAGGTAGTCCCGTCGCGTTACCGCCTGTCCCGCGTCGCGCATCGCGTCCGCGGACCGCTCGATGGTCGTCTCGTCGCCGCGGTAGAACAGCCGGGAGTCCTCGTGGAGAAACTCGATCACTGTTTCGTAGTCAGTCTCCAGCAGGTTGCGGATCCGTTCGTGGACCGCCAGCTTCGCCCCCGTCCCGGCGAACACCGCGGCCTCGGGCTCGTAGCGGCCGTCGAGCAGCGTCCGGAACAGGACGGCGCCCCCCAGCGAGTTGCCAACCAGGACGGATGCGTCGGTCTCCTCCGCCACGGCGGCCACGTCCTCGGCGTAGGCCGACATGGTGGCCGCGCCCGGCTCGGTGTCGACGTCCTCGGACTCGCCGTGGCCGCTCAGATCGACCGCGACGGCCGGATGGGCCGGCCCATCCGGACCGTACTGGTTCGCCCACAGCCGGTGATTGCCCCCGCTCCCGTGCACGTACAGCGTCGTCGGCCCCGCTCCCTCCGGGCGCGCCAGCCGGTAGGCTGTCTCACGCCCGTCGTGCGATACCGTCTCCATGTCACCGCCTTCGGCACCGCTATACTTTAATCCCTCCGCGCGCGAGCGACAAAGCCACCCACCCCCATCAAGACCACCTACCCCTCCCCCCGTTAAAAAAGGCTACCGGCACTCGTTCGTGAACCTCAATACTACCGATCTCGATAGATTCACCCACGTAGTGGGGGCGAAAAAACAAAGTTTATATACTTTGGTTGATTACTTTAGGTAAGGATGAATGTCCAAGAGCAACTGGCGGAGCAGGGGCTGCCCGTCCGCCGTGTCGAGTACGACGACGTCACTCAGGTCGCCGTCGACTTCGGCCCGAGAGCGGATCTCTCGGTCGACATCGTCGACGAGACGGTGATCGTGATCGGCGACGATTCGCAGTACGAGATCGACGTGAGCGAGGGCGCGCAAGCGTTTATCAGCAATGGCGTCCTCACTATCGAGGTGGAAGAATGAAGCTCACTGTCAAGCCACTCAAGCAGAAGGACGCCGGTCGCGGACTCGCTGCGATCGACCGGCGGGCGATGAGTGAGATGGGGCTGGAGAACGGCGACTACATC
>PXSQ01000086.1 GCA_003022725.1 Halobacteriales archaeon SW_7_65_23
CTCTACCAGGGCGTGGCGGCGCTCTTCATCGCGCAGGTGCTGGGCATCGGGCTGGCGCTCGGGCAGCAGATCGAGCTTATCCTGCTGGTGGTGCTCATTTCCATCGGCACGGCGGCGGTGCCCTCCGCCGGCATCGTGATGCTGGTGATCGTGCTGGAAAACTTCGGCATCCCCGCCGCCGGTATCGCCTTGATCGTGGGGGTGGACCGCCCGCTCGACATGCTGCGCACCACCAATAACATCACCGGCGACGCGATGGTCGCCTCCGTCGTGGCCGACAGCGAAAACCAGCTTACGCGCGAGGCGGCACCGGGCGGCGATGGCATGGCTGAAGACGTGGAAACCACGGTCGGCGAACCGGCGCAGCGAGGGACGCGCTCGGCGGAACGGTCGTGACGGTCGATTTTCGATTGGCGAGGGGTGCCATGTGTCAACGCGTTGCCGGATTCGCGGTGGGCGTGCTCCTGGCGGTGATCGCTGCCGGCAGTGGCGCGACGGGCGTGCGCGCCCAGACGGCGGCGTGTTTCGCCACCGAGCGGTCGATGTGGCGCGTCGACCACGTGCTCGGCAACGGCGTCCATGTCGAGTGTGACGCCCAGACCTGGCTCCTCGGGGACGGTGACGTAACCCTCCTCGATGAAGGGCTCCTCGATCAAGTCGCTCCACCACTCGAGTTCGTAGCTGTGGAACTCGACTGCGAGTACGTTCGGGGTCGCAGCGGCGACGTGGGCGCTGGCCATCGTCCCCACCGGCGAGGAGACGTTGTGCATCGCCGTCGGGACGTAGTACTGGTTCGCGAGGTCCGCGATCTTCCGGGTCTCGCGCATCCCGCCGACCTTCGGCATGTCCGGCGCGACGATATCGACAGCCTGCTTCTCGAGCAGGCGGCGGTGCTCGGTGACGCGGTAGCGGTTCTCGCCAGCCGTGATCGGCGTCGTCGTTCCCTTCGTGATCCCCTCCTGGACCTCAAGGTTCTCCGGCGGCACGGGGTCCTCGAGCCACCAGACGTCGTACTCTTCGATCGCCGCGGCGAGGCGCTCGGCGGAGTTTTTCGAGAACGTCCAATGGCAGTCGAAGGCGACGTCGGCCTGGTCTTTGACGCGCTCGGTGACCTCGCGGACGATCGCCTCCTTGTGGCGGACCTCCCCCGGCCGGAGATGCCGGTTGGCGCGGTCTTTCTCCAGGCCCGACGGCACGTCGAGGTCGAACTTCAGCGCGTCGTAGCCCAGCTCCTCGACGACCCGCTCGGCCTCGTCGGCGCAGGCCGCGGGATCGGCGCCCTGTTCGGTGTGGCAGTCACAGTAGACGCGGACGTCGTCGCGGTACTTCCCGCCGAGCAGCTGGTAGGCGGGGACCTCGAGGAGCTTCCCGGCGAGGTCGTGCAGCGCCACCTCGATACCCGAGATTGCAGTCACCGTGATGCCCTCGACCGATCCCTCGCCGGACATCTTCTGGATCAGATGCTCGTACAGGCGGTCGATATCCAGCGGGTTCTCCCCGACGACGAACGGCGTCATTCGCTCTATCAGTTCTGGGATACCGGCCCCCCAGTAGGCCTCTCCGGTGCCGACGACACCCGCGTCTGTGTACACCCGTACCAGTGTCCACGGGAAGTTGCCGTCGATCATCGTCGTCTGGACGTCGGTGATCTCGACGTCCCGCGCTCCTCGTGGGTCTGTGAGACCCATCCCCTCCGAGGAGAGGTCTCGCATCGTGTACTCCGCGTTCGGGTCGCGTAGCTGCCGATAATCCTTCATAGAGTACGCTCGTTCGTGCACACCTAAAGTTCTAATGTCTTACTCGCATGCGAGTGATATTTTAAATATCGACGGTGCCCTCTGCGAGGCATGTCCGACGCTCCCTGTCGTCGGTATTTGGGTGTGTGTGGTAAAAAGTCCAGCGAGTCACAGCGGACGATCGCCAGTCCGGCCGGTTCCATTTCCGATTCTGCAGAGGATCCGACCGCTATCTGGTGGACAGACAGCTACCGGTCCCGGCTGATGCTGGTGGCTGTACGTCCGGGAATAGCCGATAGAATTTCGTAGGAGAGCGCCGACACCACGAACGGGATGAGAGAACGCCTGGTCGAGGTCCTGCCACACTACCTCGCGATGTTCATGCTGATCTGGCTCGTGCTCGGGGTCGTCCGGCGCAACGCCGGCCCGCTCGACTTCTGGATCGAGATGCTGCTGCTCGCCGGCGTCTGTCTCGCGTACATGCTGCTGGTTCAGGTGCTCGGCATCGCCCCGAGCCACTGGCAGGGTGGACTGGGCGACCGCTCCGGGGACGAGGAGTGACGTACGCCCCGCGTTTACGGAAAGATACAGTGTATACATCGCCGGAATACGGGGAGGACAGGGGCGTCTCTGCCCGACTCGTCGTCTCACTCAAAATTTACTCGATAACCGGTAAATATTTTTCCCGGGGGCAGGTAGTAGAGGTTATGGACACCATCAGTATCCGAAAGGATGCATGCGAACCCGAGCTACTCGAGGTGCCGCGACCGGAGCCGGAGCCGGGGCAAGCGCTGGTCCGAACGCTCCGGGTGGGCGTGGATGGGACGGATCGCGAGGTGATCGAGGGAGGTCACGGCGGCTTTCCCGAAGGCGAGGAGTTCCTCGTGCTCGGACACGAGGCCGTCGGCGTCGTCGAGGACCCGAACGACACCGATTTCGAGGCGGGAGACGTCGTCGTCCCGACGGTCCGGCGACCGCCGGATGACGGCGAGAACGGCTACTTCGCGCGCGGCGAGGCCGACATGGCGCCGCCGGAGGGGACCGTCGAACGCGGCATCGACGGCGCGCACGGGTTCATGAGCGAATACTTCGTCAGCGAGGAGCGGTTCCTGGTCGAGATTCCCGAGGAACTGGCCGCCCGCGGGTTCCTGATCGAGCCGATCAGCATCACCGAGAAGGCGCTCGAACTCGCGGACGCCTCCCGGTCGACGTTCGAGTGGGACCCCGACACCGCGCTGGTGCTTGGCAACGGCTCGCTGGGGCTACTCACCGTGGCAATGCTGGCCCGGGAGATGGACGTCTACTGCCTGGGCCGGCGGGACCGGCCGGATCCGACGATCGAGTTCATCGAGGCCCGGGGCGGGACCTACATCGACTCCCGGGAGACGCCCGTCGAGGAGGTCCCCGAGGCGTACGAGCGCGTCGATCTGGTGTACGAGGCGACGGGGTACGCGAAACACGCGATCACGAGCCTGTACGCGCTCGCGCCCAACGGCGTCGCGGCGCTGCTGGGCATTCCCGACCCCTGGGAGTTCGAGATCGACGGCGGCCGCTTCCACCGCGAGTTCGTGATGGAGAACAAGGCGATGGTCGGCAGCGTCAACTCGGGCCCGCGGCACTTCCGGACGGCGGCAGACACGCTCGCGGACCTGCCCGAGGCGGCACTCGCGGACCTCGTGACGCGGGTTGTCGACTACCGCGAGTTCGGGGACGCCTTCGAAGCGGCCGACGACATCATCAAGACCGCCGTCCAGTTCAGCGAGCGATGAGCCGACACACGCCGATGCCCCCGTCGAGCATGGACAGAGTATTTACCCGTCTGTTACGAGGGCCCTGACATGGACGAGGACGACATGTACAGGCAGTTGGAGGCGGTCGGGGCGCAGTTCGACTTCGGGGAGTACGAGGCGAAGGCGTACGTCACGATCCTCGAACACGGCAGCCTCACCGCGCCGGAGGTCGCCGAGAAGACGGATATCCCGCAGCCGCGGGTGTACGACACCGTGAGGAGTCTCGCCGACAACGGCCTGATCGAACTCCACGAGTCGCGGCCGATGCGCGTGGTCGCAGTCGACCCCGAGGACGCGTTCACGAACATCCGCTCGACGCTGGACAACCTCGTCGCGGACCTCTCCGACCGGTTTCGGGCACCCGCCCGCGACGCCGAGGCGGTCTCCTTCGTCACCTCCCGGCAGACGATCCGCCGGTACCTCGAGGAAGTCATCTCCACCGCGGAGTACGAACTCGTACTCTCGCTGACGCCGAGCCTCCTCTCCCGGTACGAGGAGCAACTGATCGAGCGCCGCGAGGCTGGCGTCACCATCGAACTCATGGTCTCCCCGGCCGTGGACATCCCCGACCCCGCGGAGTACGACTACACGAAGGTGGCGACGACCACCCGCGCCCGCCGCGGGGTGACGACGCCGATCGTCGCCGTCGCGGACGGGACCTACTCGGTGTATACCCCCAACGACGCCCTCGACGCCGGTGACGAGAGCTACGGCGTCATCTTCAACCGCTCGGAACTCGGCTTCCTGGTGTCGGCGTTTCTGAACACTGTGGTCTGGAGCTCCTCGAAGAAGCTGGCCGAACCGGAAGGCGAGCGCCCGTTCCCCCGCCGGTACGCGACCATGCGCCGCTGTGTGCAGGATCTCGTCGATACGACCGACCAGCTGTACGTGACTGTCGAGGGCCGCGACGTCGAAACTGCCGAGTGGGTCACCGTCCAGGGCCCCATCGTCGATGTCTCCGTCGGCACCAACCGCGAGACTGCAGCGATCACGGTCGAGGCCGACGACGACCGCGTTGCCGTCGGCGGCCAGCTCGCCGCCCTCGAAGACATTGAAGCCTACGAAATTGCCGTCGGACGCGACGAACCACCCGAACTGGACACCCGCTCGTGACCCCCTCCCACGGACAGGACTGTCCGTCTGAATTCCGCCCCATAATTTTAATTCGACTTCGAGCAAATTCGCAGTACTTAATTAGCCGTCGGGATAACTATGACGTATGGGACTAGAAACAACTCTCGTCGCAGTTGGCGACAAAGATACGGATCGACTCGACGCGATTGCGGCGGCAGCGATCGACATCGGGAAGCCGGCGGGTGCGTCGGTGGAGCTGGCACACGTGTTCACCGAGGAGGAGTACGAACAGGCGAAAGATAATCTCGACTTCGACGACCAGAGCGAGGTGACCCCTGCGGCGGTCGCAAAGCGGTACGCGACGATCAGGGAGCTCGGGGATCGCCTCGAGGAAGCGGGCGTGCAGTTCAGCTGGCACGGGAGCCTGAGCAACGGTACCTCCGAGGGCGAGCGGATCGTCGAACTCGCCGAGACGGTCGACGCGGATCTGATCATCGTCGGCGGCCGCAAGCGTTCGCCGGCCGGGAAGGCCATCTTCGGCTCGACCGCCCAGGAGGTCATGCTCAACTCCCCCTGTCCGGTGACGTTCGTCCGCGGCGACTGATCCGAGCTCCGGGCCACCGCCAGAGCTAACTGGCAACGCGCCGACTCGGGACTGTGCAGTACACACAGCTCGGCCCGACGGGGCTGGAGGTCTCTCGGCTCTGTCTGGGCTGTATGAACTTCGGCAGCGACGCGGCGTGGATGCTCGACGACCGGGGGGAAAGCGTCGATCTGATCCACCGCGCGCTCGACGGCGGCATCAATTTCCTCGACACCGCGAACGTCTACTCACACGGCGAGTCCGAGGAGATCGTCGGCGAGGCGATCGCGAGCCGCAACCGCGAGGAACTCGTCGTGGCGACGAAGGTGTTCGGCGAGATGCACGACGGCCCCAACGGGAGCGGGCTCTCGCGGAAGCACATCATCGACCAGGCGTACGCGAGTCTCGACCGCCTCGGGGTCGAGTACATCGACCTCTACCAGATCCACCGCTCCGACGAGGATACGCCGGTCGAGGAGACGCTGTCGGCGCTGACCCACCTCGTCGACGAGGGCGTGGTCCGCTATCTGGGCGCGAGCACGATGAGCAGCTATCAGTTCACGAAGCTGCTGTACACCGCGGATCTGGAGGGGGACGAGCGGTTCGTCTCGATGCAGCCCGAGTACAACGCCGTCGACAGACACGAGGAGGCGAACCTCCTGCCCGTCTGCGAGGGAGAAGGGATCGGCGTGATCCCGTGGTCGCCGCTGGCTGGCGGCTTCCTGACAGGCAAGTACGACCGCGACGGCGACGTGCCGGAGGGGACGCGGGCGGCCGACGACGAGTACACGCAAAACCGGTTCCGCGAGGAGAACTGGGCGGTGCTGGACGAGATCGAGGCGATCGCCGACGCGCGGGACGCGTCGATGGCGCAGGTCGCGCTCGCGTGGCTGCTCGCACGGGACGTCGTCGACGCGCCGATCATCGGCCCGCGGACCGAGGAGCACCTCGACGACGCGCTCGGCGCGGTCGACCTCTCGCTCGACGCCGAGGAGGTCGAACGCATCGCGGCGCCGAAGACGCCGCGCTGGCCGGCACCGGAGAAGGATACCTGACGGCCCAGACGCAGGGGTGTCCGCCCGCGCGGTGCAAAATCAGTGCTGGAACAGGTCCCGGTGGACCGCGACGTAGAGCGCGACGACGAGCGAGACGACCATGCCGATCGCGTCCGCCTGTGCGATCCGGACGACCGCGCCGAGCAGATACAGCGCGATGGTGGCGTACCACGCCCACGGCGTGAGCCCCACGAGGGCGAGCATTGTCACGGCCTGGGCAACGGCCAGAACCACGAGTCCGGCCCCGAGCGCCGTCCCGACAGCCCCGGCGGCGAGCAGGCTCACGCCAGCCAGCAGGGAGAACACGGCGCCGAGGAGGCCGAGCACCGCGATCACCCAGATGCCCGTCGGGGTCTCCGGCGCGTCGCTGTAGGTCGGCCGGTCCACGGACCGGGAGTCGTCGGTCACCATATGCGACTGTCAGTCGGAGTGATTAAAAAGCACGTCGGTAACTCAAAGCGCCGCTTGACCAACTGTGGACGGCTGATCGCGGCTCCGGCGGACGTCGTCGTCAACCGCGCCCCGCCAGCCACTCCTCGGCCACGCGGGGGAACAGCAGCATCGCGAGCGCGGCGACGCCGACCGACCAGAGCAGCCCCAGCGGCCCCGCACCGGCGACGTCGGCCAGTGCGAGGCCGCCGAACGAGGAAACGGCGAACGTGAGGTTGAAATAGCCCAGCCGGAGTCCCAGCAGCGTCGGCGCGAGCGTCACCCACCCGGGAGTGTCGGTCGCGAGGGGCTGGATCCAGCCACCCCGGACGAGCGTCCCCACGAGCGTCATGGTGAGCCACGCGACCGTCGCCATCGCAGTGACGTCGAGAAACGCCGTCGTCGGGTACGCCCAGATGAACAACAGCACCGGGAGACTGATGACCGACACCTCGCCGTAGATCCGGACGACGTCGTGGAGGAACACGCCGTAGTCGTCCTTTTCCCGCCGCGAGAGGTTGCCGTAGCCGTACCAGATCCGGCGGGTGCCGGACTCCGCCGCGGCTGTCTCCCGACCCTGTGGGCCGCGACGCCGGGACGACTGTCCGCCACCTGCCGCCCGCTTTCCGGTGTAGCGCCGCCTGTGGGTGTTCCCTCCGCCTGGACTGCTCATGTGCTCTGTTGCGTGCTATCGGTCATAAACGTTGCACCGGATCGAAGCGCGGTCACACCAGCTCACCACAGCCGGCAGGCAAAGCGCCGCGGCCCTCACCACGGCCGGCAGGGCAACAGCTCCCCAGCCCGCACCACGCCACGGTCGCCGTCTTGATCTCGTCGTGGCGGTGCCCGTCGGCGACGGCCGACCCGACCGCGAATGCCCGCCATCGAAGAACTCGGGATCGAACGCCTGTTCGTTCGTCGCCATCACTGCGTCGACGAGCGCTTCGTCCGCGTCCGACAGCGGTGCTGTCTTCATACCTCCCACTCTCGGCGGTAGTTCATCATCGGTTCGACACACGACGCTCGGACGGCGGCACCCCTCCGACTGCTAAAAAGTCAAAGAAGAGCGTATCGCGGAACTCGAAGCCGAACTCGACCGCCTCGACCCTCGGTGAAGGTGTTCCTCATACTGTCGGACGTAACTCTGTGTCACACCGTGACACTCTACTGGGTATCCGAATAGACTTACTCGACCGGTTAAATCAGATATAACTGCTTAGGGGAAGATATATGACTTTGGCGGTCGAACTCGGCGTATGAGCGATACGAGCGCAGCCGACCGCTGGCAGGACGAGCGGACAACATTCCAGCGCGTCTACGACGTCCTTGTGGGATCACAGTCGTTCCTCACCGCCCAGGAGTTTGCCGACCGGGCGGCGTGCTCTGAAACCGCAGCTCGCAACGCGCTCGAACAGCTGGCCGAGATGGGCGTTGTAGAACGCCGTGACGGGCGGCCGGCCCGCTACCGGCGGAATGACTCATACTTCCGGTGGAAACGCGTCGAGTCGCTGGCACGCGGGCACAGCCCCGACGAACTCCAGGACCGGCTCGACGATCTCATTGCGGAGGATAAGGCATTTCAAGAAGAGTACGGAGTTCCTGCCCCCGACGCGGCGTCCACGGCTGACCTGCCGGTTGACGATCACGACGCGCTTCAAGAGCGTTGGGAGGACCTGAGTGAGTGGCGCACTGTCCGCCGTGACATCAAACTGCTCCGACGAGCCGTCGAGCGTGCATACAGCCGCGTCGATGACGGTGTGCATGCGTGACAGGCGAGGAGTATTCCAGCGGACCACTCGACGTCCCTACGCTCGACGTGATCGCCCAGCGTGCTGTCACCCATCCACTCGTCGACGGATGGGCGTTCCAGCCGGATTCCATGTCACCACGGCGGCTGGGACTCTCTCTCGACGAGGATCAGTATCCGTTACCGATTACGGAGGCACGACTCGACGTTCGGTGGTTTGAGGGTGGCGACTACACTGTTCATTATCTCGAAACGCGAGATGACGACGTCTGGCAGTGTCGTTGGGATCGACACCCCAAACCCGGGGAGCCAAAGGCGCACTTCCATCCACCGCCGGATGCGGCCTCCGATGTTGAACCCTCCACCCTGCAGGCGACACACCATCTCGGGGTGCTATTTGGCGTCCTCGACTGGATTACTGAGCGGATTGAGCAGCTCCACGATGACTAACGGACCCCAATTCAGTCTTTTCAACCGTCGATATCGAACGGTTTCGGACGTCATAACGTTTCTCGTTCAGTAGCCGGGTCTACTGCCCGTCGCGTGTTGGCCCGTCAAACTACTCGGAGTGGCCGCGTTTACCGGCAAGCAGCCCCGCTGCGAGCAACGCGACAGCCGCGATCACGACGCCGAAGCCGGCACCGTCGTCGTCCGCCGACTCGTCACTGGCCCCGTCATCAGTCGCCTCGTCCCCCGACGAGTCCGACGATCCGTCGCTGCTGTCTCCGGTCCCGTCGGTGCTGCTGTCGGTTCCGTCGTCGGCCCCGCCGTCACTGCCGCCCGACCCGTCGTCGGGATTGCCGTCCCCCGGGGTATTGGAGACTTCACTCTCCTCGACGAGTTCCACGTCGTGGACCGCGGTCAGATCCTCGACGGTCGGCGCAGTGACGATCGTGATCTGGTCGCCGTCGGGGACGACCGTCACCGCCATGTCGTACTCGCTGTCCTCGCCGAAGCTGTAGGTAAACTCGTACCCGTCCACCCGCTGGCCGTTGCGGAACTCGGCGAGTTCCTGGTAGCTTTCGAGGAACGGTTCGGCGTCCGCGGCGCTGGCCCAGTCGATCGTCCAGACGCCGGCTGTCTGGTTCGCGTCGTTGCGGTAGGTGTAGAACTTGTCGTCGCGCCAGCCCTCTGTTTCGGGCTGGTTGTAGTTCAGCGGATCGAAGTCGTCGACCTCCCCTTGGGGACCGACGTTGAGCAGGTCCCGCGGATCGTAGATGGTGAACTGGCCGCCGCTCTCGTACACCGGGCTGGCGAACATCGCCGAGATGCCGGCGACGCCGACCGTGTCGTAGTCCGGCTCGTCCTCGAAGGTGAGCCGCTCCCAGTGGTCCGTGCTACGGTCCGGGACCTCGATGTCGGTCAGTTCGACCTCGGCGTAGGAGCCAGGGAACGCACTGTAGTAGGCGCTGCGGGGCGGATCCTCGTATAGCGCGTTGACGGCTTCCCAGCCGCCGTCGTCGTAGGCCGCCTGGATCAGCGACGGCCCGTCGCTGTAGGGCTGGAACTCGGTGAAGTACAGCCCCCAGTTCGCCGGCCCATCCTGGTTACCGCCGTCACTCTGGCTCTCGTTGCCGAAGTCCTCGGTCACGCAGGGCTCCTCCCACTGCCCGTTCTCGCAGGCGTCGAGGTACCGATTCTCGATGAACGTGACGTCGCCCTCGATGAGGCTGAGAATCCCCTTGTCGATGTCGGTTGTCGGACGCTCGTACCGGGTGAGGTTGAACTGCTGGTCCTGGACGGCGTGGCCGATCTCGTGGACGAGGACCTCCTCGTCGATCAAAAGCGAGTCGGGGTCGTCGGAGACGATCGTGATCGTGTCCGTCCGGAAGTTGTACGTACCGCCGATCGTCGACGCCCGGTTCTGCTCGCGCACGTCGGTCGAGTTCTCCTCCGAGCTGATGATCAGCATCGTCTCGAACTTCGCGTTGTCTGCCTGCCGGAGCGCGGTGCTCACGTTGTCGAACGTCCCGTTTTGCTCCTCGGCGAACTCCTCCCGGCTCTTGATGTCGACAGCCGGGACGCCGTCCGCGGCGTCGAGACAGCGCATCGCCTCGAACCGGGCGGCGGTCCGGGCGCTCAACCGTTCGAGTTCGCCCTCCGTGAGCCCGCCCTCGACGTCGATATCGAGTGGCTGGTTGTACCAGTAGCCGTCGACGAAGCCGATGACCTGGCTGTCGTCAGCGGGGGCGTCGAAGTCAGCGGGCGGCTCTGCCGCACAGTCCTGCACGAACTCCTGTTGACTGTGGTCCACGTCCGCCGCGGTTCCGGCAGTCGCTGCCGTGGCGGCGGGGACAGCAGTTTAACTATTTTCAGAGCTATGTGTTAGGGCTAGGGAGTTCGAAGTTTCGAAGCTCTCTGCCATACATGATAAGAATATGGACATAATAAATCGAATAGAAATAAGTTATTTCAGATCGCTGTATAAAGTAGACCTGAAAGAAGTAGGCGAGTTGAACGTAATATCGGGATCTAATGACGCTGGAAAATCGAACGTGCTTAAGGCACTAAACTTATTCTTTAATGGATTTACTGACTGGTCGCAATCGATAGACTTTTACAGTGATATAAATAAGAGTAGATTACGAGAGGTACGGAGTGAATCGATAAAGGGTAAGCAAATAATATGGATAGCTATAACTTTCGATACCCCAAATTCATACAGTG
>PXSQ01000087.1 GCA_003022725.1 Halobacteriales archaeon SW_7_65_23
CGGGAAGCGTGGTCGGTCTGGCCGACGGGGAGATCAGACGGGATCCGACCGCCGCCGACGCGGCGCTGGTGGTCAGCGACGCGCCGATGCTGACTGGCAACGTCCCCGACTACGGCGAGGCCGAGACGGCCGAGCAGTCCGTCTGCGTGGCCCTACTGGGGCAGGTGCCCGTTCGGGCCGGCGCGGCCGTCAGCGCTGGCGACCTGCTGGTGGCCACCGCCGACGGCACGGCCGTGCCGGCGGACACCCAGGACGGGTGCCCGCCAGTGGTCGGCCGGGCGCTGGAAGACGGCGCCGCCGACGACACCGTCACGACGTTCGTCAACGCCCGGGCGGAGACAGACCGCGCCACTCTGATGCAGGACCTCGACCAGCGCCTGCAGGAAACCGTCGATGCGGTTCAGGCCGACAACGACGCCCTGCGGGAGCGAGCCGAAGACTTGGAAGCGGAGAACCAGCGCCTGCAGGAAACCGTCGATGCCCTGCGGGAGCGTACCGGGAACCTGGAAGCGGAGAACGAGCAGTTGCGCGAGCGGCTGGACGCGGTTACGGATCGGCTTGCCAACCTGGAAGCCGGGCCGGCCGAGCACGCGCCGGCTGACGACTGATCGCTCCGGGCTGGCGCTGCTGACCGCGCCCTGTCTGGAGCACGGCCGCTGCGGCGCGTTGGGTAATCTTCATGGGGTGTGCAGGCAAACGCCTGGATATGAGCGAGGAAACGATCTTCACGCGGATCGTCGACGGCGAGATTCCCAGCTACACGGTGTACGAGGACGAGACGACCTACGCGTTCCTGGACGCGAACCCGCTCGCGCCCGGGCACACGCTGGTCATCCCCAAGCGGCCCTACGAACGGCTCGCAGACCTCCCGGCGGACGTGGCCGCCGACCTCGGCGCAACCGTCAGCCAGCTCGCCACGGCAGTCGAGGACGCCGTCGACGCGCCGGCCAGCCTCGTCGCGCTCCACGACGGCGAGGAAGCCGGCCAGGAAGTCCCCCACGTCCACTGGCACATCGTCCCCCGCTTCCCCGGCGACGGCGCCGCGGCCGTCCACGCCATGTTCGACGGCGTCGACCTCGACGAGGACGAGATGCTGAACGTCGCCGAAGACATCCGCGACGCCCAGTCCTGACGCGGTCGCGGTACCCGATCCGAACCGCCGTCGAACGCCGGGAGCTTTATACGATCAACCCCGCACGGGCCATACATGGGCGCAGAACCGGAGGGAGAAGAGGAGTCACCGTTCGACTCGAAGGGTGATCCGCGGGTCCACTTCGTGATGAACCTGATCCTGTCGTCGATATTCGCTTACATCGTCCTCTGGGGGCTCGACCTCATCGGCGCCCTCGAGTTCTCGACGCTACGGCTGGTGCTGGGCACCATCATCCTGATGGGACTCACGCAGGTGCTCGTCCTCTCGGACTAGCAGGCACAACTCGCGCTGCCCTTCGACCGCTCGAAGTCCATCTCCTCGCCGCAACTGGGGCAGGTCGGTGGCTCCTCGCCCTCGACATCGACGTCCCGGATCCGCTCGCTGCAGTCGTGACACCAGTAGGCGCCCTTCGACCCGTCGGTCGTCGTCTCGCTCGACGACGCCTCCAGTACGTCGCGGACGGTCTGTAGGATGCTCATATGGATAGCACTGCATTATCCCGAATAAAGTCACTCCGATTGTGCGACCGGCCCACACATCCACTACTCTCACTCGACGTCTTCGGCCAGTGCTTCGAGCGCGCGCTCGAGTTCGCCTTTGCGCTTCCAGGCCGCCAGCCGGTCGCTGAGAAACGCCGGGCGCAGCCCCATGCTGACCTCCGAGACGGCGGACACGTCCGTCCCGCCGTCCGCGGGCGCGCACGTGATCATCGTTTCCATGGCGTCCAGCGGCTGGCCCTCGGCCTCCTCCTGCTCGTAGAAGATGCCGGTTTCGAGCTCCTCGAACCGGAGCGTCAGCTGGAGGCCGGTCGAGCCGGCGACGACCAGCCAGTCCTCCTCGCGCTCCTCGAGGTCGAACACCTTGAAGCTCCCCTCGTACTCGACGATCGAGGCCGGATCCAGCGCCCGCTTGACCGCTGCCGGCGACGCGTCGATCCGCCTCGACACCTCGATCGTGCGCATGTGCCAGGCGTTGCGGGGGAGGGGTCAAAAAACCGATCCCGCTGACTCCCCCAGCAGCGGGGCAGTCGATCCTCTCATAGTGATTGTTGTGACTCGTTACCGCCGGGTATTCGTCAGACGCCAGTTTCGGGCCGTGAAACCGCCGCTATTGCGACATGGTGGCGAACATAATCACAACAATCACTATCAGTACTGCAGCGTCCGCCCCACGTCGATCTCGCCGTTTCTCCCGATCTGGATCCTCGGCGTACACGACTCACAGTAGTACTCATCGACGTGCAACGCCATCGAGTCGTTCCCGTCGCGTTCGAGCGTCCCCCGGATCCGGTACTCGTCGGGCACCCGGATGACGTCCTCGAACCGTGTCTGCCACCCGAAATCGCCCCTCGCGCCCAGCGTGACGTTCTCGGTGTAGACGACGCCGGAGCTGTTGGCGATGCGGATCGAGACGTTGTGGGCCTCACCGTGGAAATTTTCGACCCGGAGGTCGACCGGCCGCTCCTCGACCCGACAGTACGTCGTCTTCGGATCGACATCAGTTACCATGTAGCAGGGTCCTTCCACGTTTCGTTTCTCCCTCTCGTCCCCGTTCTCCGTGGCCGACGACTCGGTGCCGGGGGCGTCCGCCATCGGGGACTGCTCGTCCGCTCCGAGGAGTTCGGCGCCGATCACCATCGCCGAGAAGACGAGCAGCATCGCTCCGATCACCGCGGCGACTGCCGCGAGGGCCTGTCGGGCGGCCATCATCCCGAGCAACGATCCGTCTGGATAAAAACATTCCCCCAGAACAACAGTTCTGCCACGGGAGACGGTGGGGAAGGATGTTCCGCCGCACGTGACGGTTGTCGGCGCCGACGCCGCAACAAAGTGGGAATAAGTTGATAGACATACCAAACTATACATTCGAGCATCGACAAGTTGGGGCGATGATCGAGGCGCGGGAGTTGCGCAAGGAGTACGGTGATTTCGTCGCCGTCGAGGGGAGCACGTTCAGCGTCGACGACGGCGAGGTGTTCGGCATCGTCGGCCCGAACGGCGCCGGGAAGACGACGACGCTGAAGATGCTCGCGGGCCTGCTCGACCCGACAGCGGGGTCGGCGACCGTCGCCGGGTTCGACGCGGGCGAGACGGAGATGCGCAGACACCTCGGCTTTCTGCCCGAGGAGTCGCCGCTGTACGAGGAGATGACGGCGATCACCTACCTCCAGTTTTTCGCCGACCTCTACGACGTCGCCCCCGCCGACGCCGAGCGCCGGATCCACGAGACGCTTTCCGAACTCGAACTCGACCACCGCGACCGCCAGATCGGCGACATGTCCAAGGGGATGAAACGGAAGGTCGCCATCGCGCGGTCGCTGATCAACGACCCCGACGTGCTGATCTACGACGAACCCGCAAGCGGCCTGGACCCGCTGACGACCAACTACATCATCGAGTTCACGGCCCGCCTCGCCGAGGAGGGCAAGATGATCGTGTTCAGCGCCCACAACCTGTTTCACGTCGAGTCGATCTGTGACCGGGTAGCGATCATGCGCGACGGCGCAATCGTCGCCCGCGGCGACCTCGACACCCTGCAGGCCGAGCACGGCGAGACGACTTACCACGTCTACACCACTCGAGGTGCCCGACAGCGTCCGCGAGAACGGCCGCTACCGGACCGTCGTCGGGAGCATGAACGCCGTCGAGGAGATCCGAACCGCCGCACAGGAAGCCGGCGGCGAGGTCGTCGACATCCGCACGGAGGAGTCGAGCCTCGAAGAGGTGTTCCTGAACGTCGCCGAGTCGGGCACCGAGAGACCCTCCACGTCGGCGGCTTCGTCGTCCTCGCAGCCGGGCTGGCCGCGTTCGCGCGGTTCCACGTGACGAGCGTCGACGCGGAGCGGCTGTGAGCGGTGTCGACGCGAGGACGCCGACCACCCCGCGTGCCTGGTGCAGAAGCCCTTTTATTGCTCCACCCCAACGGACGGGTATGACGTTCACACCCGGATCGGACCTCTCGCAGGAGGAGGTCACCGAGCGCGTCGACACCGCAATCGAGGAGAACGAGGTCGTCCTGTTCATGAAGGGCACCGAGCACATGCCCCAGTGTGGCTACTCGCGGCGGGCGGTCGGCCTACTGAACAGACACCGCGACGACGTCGAGACAGTCGACGTACTGGAGTCCCTCGACGAGTACCGCGCGGCGCTGGAGGAACACAGCGGCTGGGAGACGATCCCCCAGACGTTCGTCGACGGCGAGTTCATCGGCGGCAGCGACATCCTCGCCGAGCTCGAAGAGCGCGGCGAACTCGGCGAGAAACTCTTGAAGTAACCTGGTTTTATAGGCGGTTCTTCAGTGCCTTCGTAGGATCAGTGGTACGTCCTGTTGTCGTATCGAAGAAAGCCCTCGGTGCGTTCGCGGAGCCCCGACGACGCAAGGACCGCAACGAAGTGAGGACCGCAGCGAGTCGCGGCCCGCGAACGCACCTCACCGGGAAGCGAAGCTTCCCGAGCTGACGGCGAAGCCGTCAACGCCGTGTCGTCGAAGACGCCACGAGCTCACGGCGCACAGCGCCGTGAACGCCCCAGTTGGGTCGGCCCATCACTCCACGACGTCAGCCACAGTGGCGTCGGAACACTCGACGATGGTGCCGGGATCGATAGGGAAGACTGCCTGCGGGGTGCCAGCGGCGGCCCAGACGGTGTCGAACTCGGTGAGTGTCTCGTCCACGTAAACGGGGACCGCGGTCTCGTGGCAGAACGGTGGGACGCCGCCGATTGACCAGCCCAGCGTCTCCGAGATTTCGTCGGGTTCGGCCATCCGGGCCTGGTGGACGCCGCGCAGCGTCGACAGCATGCGGGTGTCGACGCGGTTGGCGCCGCTCGTGACCACCACGACTAGCTGGTCGGCCACCAGCGCGATCGAACTCGCGATCTGGGCGACGTCACAGCCGATCGCCTCGGCGGCGTCGGCCGCCGTCTTCGTCCCCTCGTCGAACTCCCGGACCTCGACCTCCAGCCCGTACTGCTCGCGCGCCTGCTCGCGAAACGCCGCTGCGCGTTCGTGCATACACTCTCTGCTCGATGCAGCGTAATGTATCTTTGGCGGGGATCCCGTATTCATACGTTTCAGCACGGTTCCGGGATGGAAATATCCACGTACTCACGTCCGACAGTATCAGAAGCGGGGAACTACGGTAAATAATCAGAAAGTACTTTGGTGCACCAGGGTGGACACAGTTCACATAGCACAGCTATGGTGTATCCCCAGCAATTTCTGTACAGTGGTCAACCGAAGCGACACGGTATCGCAGGTGACCGACTCCCGGTCGGGGCCGTAACAGCCGTGTCGGGTCCGTCCGCTCCCGGACTGTCGCCGACCACGGGTGGAACGAGGCGAGCAGCAGCCGGACCGACGTTCGATGGGGAACGACCAGCGGGTCCGGGTCGCAGCCTGGACCCCGCCCCCCAAGGTTTACAACTGAATCTGCCCAAGAGCGCAGGAGGGAGCCATGGGAGTGAGTGACACGTACAATCGGGGACGCGAGCTGTTCGTCGAGGACCCGGTCCGCGCAGTCATCGTCGTCGTGGCCGTACTGCTGCTTCTGGACTTCGTTCGTCAGCTCGCCGTCGGTGCGACGGAGTTCTCGGAGTTCGGCGTCATGCTGAAAGACGGGCTGATGCGGGGGCTGTTTTTCGGTCTCGCCGGCATCGGCCTCTCGATGACGTACAGCATCCTGAACTTCGCGAACTTCTCGCACGGTGATCTGATCACCGGCGGCGCCTTCGGCGGGATGATCGCCACCTACGTCATTGCTGGGGGGTTCGGCTCCGAGGGCGACATCGGCGCGCTGATGCTCCTCGGCTCCGGCGGGTCGGTGTTCGGCTCCCAGCTCGGCATCGGCGTCGCGACCTCGCCGGCCGCAGTCGTCGCCGGGGTCGTCATCGCCGGCGCCACGGCGATCGCGCTCGCGCTGGTCATCGACCGCCTGGTGTACAAGCCGATCCGCGATCGATCGGGCATCACGCTGCTGATCACCAGTATCGGCGTGGCGTTCACGCTCCGGTATTTGATCCTGTTCGTCTTCGACGGGAGCCGCCGTGGGGTAACCCAGTCCGGCGCCGTCCCGACGGTGGGCATTCCGGCGATCGACGGCACCGTCTCGCTGAACCTCCACGAGGTGTCGCTCGTCGTCGTGTCCGTGGGGCTGATGGCCGGGCTGCACTTCCTGCTCCAGCGGACGAAGCTGGGGAAGGCGATGCGTGCGATGTCCGACAACGAGGACCTCGCGCGGATCACCGGCATCCCGACCGAACGGATCGTCACCTACACCTGGATCATCGGCGCCGGCCTGGCGGGCGTCGCCGGCTACATGTTCGTCATCTGGAACGGGACGCTTCACTGGTTCCAGGGGTGGATCCTCCTGCTGCCGATCTTCGCGGCGGTCATCCTCGGCGGCATCGGCTCGATCTACGGTGCCATCCTCGGTGGGCTCGTCATCGGGCTGACGATGTCCATCTCGATCATGTGGCTGCCGTCGGGTCTCACGCGGGCGGCGGCGTTTTTCATCATGATCGTCGTGCTGCTGGTGCGGCCACAGGGGATCTTCGCCGGGAGGGCGACAGCATGAGCGACGCCAGCGCAGCCGCGGACGGCGACGCTCCCGACGCCGGCGAGTCCGATAACGGCAGCTTCACACCCTGGGATCAGGACGCGGTGAAGCTGACGACGCTCGTCATCGGGCTGTTCGCGCTCTACCTGCTGGGCGGCTACCTGCTGGGGTACGGAACGCGCCAGCAGCTTGCCTCGATCGGACAGCTCTCGATCCTGATCGGCATCTTCGCGATGCTCGCGCTGGCGCTGAACCTCCACTGGGGGTACACCGGCCTGTTCAACATCGGGATCATCGGGTTCATGGCTATCGGTATCTACGCGACTGCGGTGCTCTCGAAGGGCGCTGCCACGGCTAAACCCGCCGCGGGCTCGACCGGCGGGTTCGGGCTCCCGCTGTGGATGGGGATCATCGGTGGTGTGATCGCCGCGGCGATCTTCGGCGGGCTCGTGGCCCTGCCGGCGTTGCGGTTGCGCGCGGACTACTTCGCCATCGTCACGGTCGGCATCAGCGAGATCGTCCGGTTCACGCTGCTGGAGACGGAAATCCAGAAGGTGCAGATCGCCGGCTACTGGACGGGCCTGGGCGGCGGCTCTGGGCTCATCCTCGACTTCGATCCAACCGATCGCTTCCTCGAGGCGTTCGGCCTCATGGACGCGTACGTCGGGTTCAGCGACACCCTCGGCGAACA
Source organism: Halobacteriales archaeon SW_7_65_23 (assembly GCA_003022725.1). Lineage (GTDB taxonomy): Archaea > Halobacteriota > Halobacteria > Halobacteriales > Haloarculaceae > Halovenus. The sequence continues at coordinate 7,399 of PXSQ01000087.1, forward strand.
ACTGGGCGTCGGCTCCAACCCGAAGCCGATCTTCGACACCCTCCTGTACGGGCTGATCCTGTTCGTCTTTCTCATTGGCTTTTACATGCTGCTGCAACGCACCGGCAACTCGCCGTACGGCCGCGTCCTGAAGGCGATCCGGGAGGACGAGGAGGCGACGAAGTCCCTCGGCAAAGACACCAACCGGTTCAAGATCAAAGGGTTCATGCTGGGCTGTGCGCTGATGGGCCTCGCCGGCATCCTCTTTTACGCCGAACAGGGCGCCATCACGCCCGACGCGTTCCGGCCCCGCCTCACCTTCTACGTCTGGATCGCGCTGATCATCGGCGGCGCTGGCTCGAACACCGGCAGCGTCGCTGGCGGCGCAGTCTTCGCCGCGTTTCTCTTCCGTGGGCCGATCTTCTTCAAGAACATCGTCCAGAACACGTTCGACAGCCTTGACGCCCCCAGTACGTTCGGCCAGGCCGTCTCCCCGATCACCGGCGCGGACCCGATCCCGCTGGTCGCGTACACCATCGACAACATGGGCCAGCTCCAGCTCGTTCTCATGGGGATCGTGCTCATCTACCTGATGCACAACCGGCCGGAAGGGATGTTCGGACACCGGAAGGAGCCGGCGAGCCCGATCCGACTGCAGGACCGCACCCAGTCCAAGCCGGCGGCGTCGGCAGCCGCGACCGATGGCGGCCGGGACCAGGGAGGCACCGACGATGAGTGACACCGAAGCCGGCACGCCCGACGCGGCGACCGAGCACGACGCGATCGGGGACGCCGACGCCGACGAGGCCGAGTCGCGCGTCACGGGGACGGTCCCGCTGCGCGTCGAGGGGCTCCGCAAGGAGTTCGGCGGCATCGTCGCCGTCGACGGCACCTCCTTCGAGATCGAGGAAGGGACGATGACCGGGCTCATCGGCCCGAACGGCGCCGGCAAGTCGACGACGTTCAACTGCATCACCGGCGTCCACGAGCCGACCGCCGGGACGGTTCAGTTCCAGGGCGAGGACATCACCGGGCTCGCGCCGAACCAGGTCGCCAACCGCGGGCTCGTCCGGACGTTCCAGATCGCCCGCGAACTCGAGGAGATGACCGTCCTGGAGAACATGCTGCTGGCGCCGAAGGGACAGCGCGGCGAGGCGCTGTGGCGCTCGGTGCTGCCGTTCGTCCGGGGATCGGTGATCGAACAGGAGACGGAGATCCTCGAAGACTGCTGGGAGATGCTCGAGTTCTTCGAGATCGACCACCTCGCACACGAGTACGCGGGCAACCTCTCGGGCGGCCAGCGGAAGCTGCTGGAACTGGCGCGGGCGCTTCTGACGGAGCCGACAATGCTGCTGCTCGACGAGCCGTTCGCCGGGGTCAACCCTTCCCTGGAGGAGCGGCTGCTCGAACACATCCACGAACTCCGCGAACAGGGGTACACGTTCCTCATCGTCGAACACGACATGGACCTGATCATGCAGAACTGCGAACACATTATCGTCATGCACCAGGGGCAAGTGCTCACCGAGGGCACGCCGGCGGAAGTCAAGCAAAACAAGCAGGTCGTCGAGGCGTACCTCGGGGGTGAGGTCGGCGAATGAGCGAAGCGACCGACTCCGGGGCGGACGCCGAGGGGACCGTGGGCGGCGCCAACCGCGAGACGCACACCTGGCAGGACAGCCTGCTCGCGGTGCGGAACCTCGACGCCGGCTACGGCGACCTCCAGATCCTCACCGACGTTGACCTCGACGTCCGGGACGGCGAGTACGTCACCATCGTCGGCCCGAACGGCGCCGGCAAGTCGACGGTGATGAAGTCCGTGTTCGGGCTGACCAACCGGATGGCCGGCACCATCGAGTTCAACGGCGAGGACATCACCGACACCCAGCCCGAGGAGATCATCTACGAGGGACTCGGGTACGTCCCCCAGAACGACAACATCTTCACCACGCTGTCGGTGCAGGAGAACCTCGAGATGGGGGCGTACATCCTCGACGAGGTGCCCCAGGACGCGATCGAGGACGTGTACAACCGGTTCCCGATCCTCAGGGAGCGCCAGGGCCAGAAAGCCGGGACGATGTCGGGCGGCCAGCGGCAGATGCTCGCGATGGGCCGGGCGCTGATGCTCGACCCCGACCTGCTGTTGCTCGACGAACCCTCTGCGGGGCTGGCGCCGGACCTCGTCGACGACATGTTCGACCGCATCGACGGCATCAACGACGACGGCACGGCGGTCCTGATGGTCGAGCAGAACGCCAAGGAGGCGCTGGGCCGCTGTGACCGCGGGTACGTGCTCGTCGATGGCAAGAACCGCTACGAGGACACGGGGGATGCACTGCTCGCAGACGACCAGGTCCGCCAGGACTTCCTCGGCGGGTGAACGCGCCGGCCAGCGTCCTCGGGGCACCCCGCGCTCGCTCGGTGCTCGCGGTCCGCAGACGGCAGCGCGGCTGCTCGCGGTCACTCGCCGCCGAAAAAAACGTCGGGAGTTCGGTTACCCGTCGCCGAGCGCTTCCTGGATGACCGAGGTGTAGGAGTCCTCGTTCTGGTTGAACGCGACCTGGTTCGTGATGGTGCCGCCGAACTCGCTTTCGAACACCTCGGCGAACCGCTCGGACAGCTGCTGGCCGTAGTCGTTGTTGACGTACAGCGTCGAGGCGACCGAACCACCGAGCCGTTCGGCGGCGACCTGCGCCATCACGCGGCCCTGCAGGATGTCCGACGGCGCCGTCCGGAAGACGTAGTCGTCGTCCTCGAGGTTCGTGACCGACAGCGCGGTCGACGACGGCGAACAGCCGACGATCTGGTTCGGGATCAGTGCCTGCTTGGAGACGGGGACGTTCACGCCCGAGGACGCCGACCCGCAGACGAACGGCATGCCGGCGTTGACCAGGGATTGGGCGGCCTGGACGCCCGTGTTGGGCTCCGTGTTGGTGTCCTCGACCTGGGTGTTGACCTCGAGGTCGACGTCGGCATTGTTGACCTGGATCGCCGGGATCTCCGCGGCACGGATCATGCCCTCGCCGACCGACGCGAGGTTCCCCGACTCCGGCAGCAGGATGCCGACGTTGATCGTCCGGCCGAAGCCGCCGGGCATGTCGTCAGCCGACGGTCCAGCGCCGTCGGGGCTGTCGCCCTCGAAGTTCTGCACTTCGATGTCCGACGTTCCACCTTCGCCGTCGAACTCCCAGAGGGAGTAGGACGCGTTCGCCGGGTCGCCGGCCTCGTTGAAGTTGGTGTCAGAGGAGGCGCCCTGGTAGTTGATGTCCTCGCCGTTCGCCGCGGCTTCGACGCCCTCGACGAAGTTCTCGGGGGTGACCTCCATCCCGCCGGGGTTGGCGATGTTGCGAATCTGGTCGCGGACGCCCGTGCCGCTGTTCTCGCCGGCCGCGGCGTTCGCGAGGACGCCGATTGCCACCGAGTCGTACGACTGGGAGGTGAACACGCCGGGATCTTCGCCGTACTCGTCCTGGAAGGCGCTGGTGAACGCCTCCTCGGCCGGCCCGCCCGCCGCGGGTGCCGTCCCGGTTACGTTGTCCATCGGGTTCCCGACCTGCTGTTGCATATCCCCGTCGCGCAGCCCGTCCGGGACGATGACGTCCTCGTTCCCGTCGGTGAGGCTGTAGTAGTCGCGGAACAGCGTGTTCCCGTCCTCCGGGTAGCCGATGATGTTGATCACATCGACGCCGTCCCCGCCGCCGTTACCGTTCCCGTTGCCGTTGCCGTTACCGTTGCCGTTGCCGTTGCCGTTGCCGTTGCCGTTGCCGTTCCCATTGCCGTTACCACCGTCATCGTCGCCTCCCGAACAACCCGCGAGTGCAACCGTTACGCTGGCTGCACCGATCGTCTTCAGCATCGTCCGCCTGTCAACCTTTTTTCTCATAGCACTCGTCGGCAGTAAAGGAACTCGCAGTATTTATATTCTTTTACTAATGTGGATAACTTCACCGGTTTTCGGCATCCGACTACGCGAGGGCCGACGGAACTGGTGGCCGGCGTACGTATATACAACCAGACGTGACTCTGTACAGTGCCACGACAGTCTATCGGCTGTGTCATGCCCCGAACAACGGGATTTGGGACCGGCTTGATAGTGATTGTTGTGACTCTTTACCGCCGGGTATTCGTCAGACGCCAGTTTCGGGCCGTGAAACCGCCGCTATTGCGACGTGGTGCCGAAAATAATCACAACAATCACTATGAGTGAACTACGTCTGGCTGTATAATCCAAAAAGGAATTGTCCTCCGAGTTTAACATACGCCCGTATGGACGGGATCGTCTTCTTCCGGACCCGGCAGTACGAGGACGTCGTCGCGTTCTACCGCGATTTGGGGGCGTCTGTGTGGCTCGAACAGCCCGACTGCACCATCCTGGACGCCGGCGGCTTCCGCTTCGGCTTCTGTGATCGGGACACAGCCGACACGGAGGGGATCATCACGTTCGTCTACCCGGACCGCGACGGCGTCGACGAGATGTACGACCGCCTCGCCGACCGGGCGGACGGCGAGCCCCACTACAACGACACCTACAAGATCTACCAGTTTTTCGCGACCGGTCCCGAGGGGCGGACCGTCGAGTTCCAGACGTTCGAATCGGAGACGCCGGAGTTGAAGACTCCAAGATAGTGGAAATCGCGGAAAAGGAGGAAAGGACTATACTAAAACAGGACATGGACTTCGGTGGACTCTATTATTTCTCAAATGAAGAAAAAGTGAAGGTTGCAGTTGCAAGGCCTTCAAAACAGAGCATAGAACTTATAAACAAGATTTTCAGAGAGCAACTTCCAAGAATCCAGGAAAGAGAGTACGGACTTTACATACTTCGAGAGAACAAAATCAGAGAGCTAAAATAAAGTGCTGATAACGTACACCTTCCCTCCCCCCCCGCTTCGAGAAAGGAACAGACCAAACCTTAATAAAAACAACATTACAATAATGACTTGTTGGTGACAACAAGTGGTTGATGATTTTGAGTATAATAGGCGGGAATTGCTTGAAATGTCTGGAACAACTCTAGCCGCCATTACAGGAGCAACCTCTCTAGCCGGATGCTCCGGCGATGATTCTACGGAGGCACCTACAGAAACCGCTACTTCTACGTCTAGTCCGACTCCTGGTGGTGAAAATCAGGGTGATGATACTGGTGGGAATGATTCTGATGAGAGCCAGGTTAATTATTCGGGAAGTATAGATGGCCCGGATTCGGAGATAACCTCGAACACATCCTTCAGTTTTGAAGCATCTCCAATTGATTCACTAGAGTCTGTAAAAGTAATGCTGGAAAGCGGAGATGATCATCCTCTACACCAAGAAACGCCTGTAAAAAAAGTATTGTACGACAGTTCCGAGCAAGGACTCCCAAGCGATGGATCTGTAGAAGTTCAAATACCGTACAGACCTATCTGGGAAGCTCAAGGAGACCATATCCAACAACTGTACCTCGATGACACTATAAACTGGGAGAAGATCGAGGAAATGTGGAATGAGGCTGGAGGAGAATTCAATATAATCGCAGAAGCAAACTTCGATAACAACACTTTAACCAAACAACAATCAATCCAGCTCGGGCACCCAAGAAAATCAATAAATCTTCAAGAACACAACCAGAGAACAAACCCGGTCCTGGAAACCCTTCCAGAAGGAGAATACCACCAATTACAGGGCTTCAAAGACTTCGAACTACTGAGAAAACTAGCCAAGCCATATATGCGTACAAGATGGCATAATACATCTCTTCCGATAAAAGAAGATGAAATATATGCAATATCTGAGTTTGACGCCCAAGAGGGTTACTTGGAAGAGCAGGAAACGCCCGATCAAGGATTTGGATTCTGGATTACTACTGATCCAACTGAGATTTGGTCTTTCTTGGATGATCTAGAAGTTGAGGAGAGCAGACATGGTTATGATGTTTACCGAAGCGAAAGAGATGAGTGGACAACTTTTGTTGATGAATTCGTTTATGACCCTGAAAGAAATTTACTCTTAACAGATACAGGCGCAAATAGAGAGATTTTTAATCCAGCTATAAGGCCTGCTGTTGATGCTTTGGCAGGTGAGGTTGAGTCTCTTGAAGATGCTAAAGGATATTCTGGAAACGATAGGTACAGCCAGAGGTTTAAAATGAGGATACAGACCGGGCCCGATATCAATAATTTAGGTTATGATACTACTGTTATAGATGCTCTGAATATGGCGGAGTGGCATCCTGAGAATCCTGCTGAGTATCTTGGTGAGGAGTATGCTGATAGGCATCCTGCTTCCGGATATTGGAAGGTTATGATGAAGTTGGATGATCCTGAGTTCGGGAGGAGCGGGCCTGGAGATCTTCCGGACGCTATGAAAGAGCACTACTTCCAAGAGGATGAATAAATTCTCACCAATTTATAAACAAGATTTACCCAAATAAGGGCGTGGATATAGGAAATATTTTTGTCTGCCTAGTAACTGGATTGTTATTGGTTTTTGTGACAGCTTCAGTGTCGGCTCAACCATCTACTGAATGTACCTCTGGCGATACTTCTGCGTGTCAGGAACCTTTCTACGCCGATGACCAGGACGAGTATCTCTACGATCAGGATGCTTCCTGGGTTTTCTCAGGTGACAGCTCACCTTCCAACTCAGGACCCACTACCTTTTTCGGGTCTTCTGCGGTAGAGACAGGAACTTCCAGTCAGGACTCGGATTCTGGTGGAAACCTAATAGAGAGATATATCCAGAACGCTGGTAGTGCAGAGGGAGGCGACCAGAACAACTTTGGAAGAGGCACTCTCCAGAGTGAAACCATTTCTAGCATCACTGACCAAGATATTGACTCGAATTCAGAGGGAGAAAACTATACAGTTACTCCTCCGAATGATGGGATGTGTGGGGATGGGATTGAGCAGAGTGGGGAGGATTCTATTGGTTGTCCTGAGGACACTGGTTTGCCGGAGATAGAGATTGATAGTGTTCCGGGTCCGAATGACGACATTTCTTTTGATAATACTGGTACAGTATCAGATACATGGGAAGGGTTTGAAAACGCAAATGACTATCACATAGACAGCACGTACAACGGTGCAGAACCGGATTACGTCGTGAGCAGCGATAAAGAATATGTTTTAAAACAGACAGTGGACGAGAATTATAACAGCACACTTTTGAGCGGCACACACAACCGGCTTAGAACCGCCGGCGCAGCTGAAGCGCGGGATTGCCGGGACAGGGCGTCGCAGCTACGCGAGCGCCACGAGGCCGACGAGGAGGTTGTTGACGACGACGAACACGCCGACGACGACGACCGCCGAGAGCCAGATCCGCCAGCCGGGTGCCTGCTTGACGGTCTCCCGGCAGGCCAGCAGCACCACGCCGGCGTAGAGTACGACAGCCGCCTTCAGCGCCAGCAGCGCCAGCGGATGGATGGACAGCAGCACCTGGATCCACGGGTTCGACTCCGCCGCCGGCGTCCCCACGGCGGCGTACGCGAAGTACGTCGAGACCACGTCGCCCAGCCCCCAGACCAGCACCAGCGCGTACACTAGCGCGACGTACTCCGTGACCTGTCTGCCGAACGCGCGCTCCCAGACCGCCGCCCTCCCTCGTGTCGTCACCATGTGTCTCGTACCCTGGTCTCCGGAACAGCCGGGGATAAAACTACCCTCCCAATTACCGTCAGTGAAAACGAACGACGGGAGCGGGATAGACGGCGTTACTCCGGGACGGCACACCGGTCGGAGTACTCGCCGTCGGCGACGTCCTCGATGGCGGGCGCCTCGCTACAGACGGGGCAGTCGGGGCTGGAGCGGATGGGGACGGTCTCCGTTGAGAGCGACTCCGCGTCGTAGACGAGCAGCCGGCCGTCGAGCGTCTCGCCCTCGTCGAGGAGGAGCTTCACCACCTCGGTGGCCTGGATTGCGCCGACGGTGCCCGGGAGGATGCCGAGGACGCCCGCCGTCGCACAGTCCGGGACCGCGCCCTCGGGCGGTGCCTCGGGGAACAGGCAGCGGTAGCAGGGCCGGCCGCCGGTGAACGTCGTGACCTGCCCCTCGAAGCGGTAGACGGCGCCGTGACTGAGCGGGACGTCCGCGAGGGCGCAGGCGTCGTTGAGCAGGAAGCGCGTCGGGAAGTTATCGGAGGCGTCGACGACGACGTCGTAGCGCGTCACCAGGTCAGTAACGTTGTCGGGCGCCACCGCGACGGGGTGGCGACGCCGTGGATCACCTGCCGCTGGAGGTTGCTCAGCTCCACCTCGTCGTCGTCGGCGACGCCGAGCGTCCCCACGCCGGCGGCGGTCAGGTACTGGATGGCCGGGGCTCCCAGCCCGCCGGCGCCGACGACCAGCACGGACGCGTCGAGCAGCGCCGCCTGCCCCTCTGGCCCGACGTCGTCCATGATGATGTGCCGGGAGTACCGGTCGAGTTGCTCGGCGTTCAGATCCAGCGTCATACCCCGCAGTTGACGCTCACCGGGCAAAAGTAGCCGGGTCGACTCTCCAGTCAGTCGTCGGCAGTCACCGTGGTTCGTCTTTTACACTGACCGAGCGGCGGCTCGTCGGCGCCACCTACAGCGGCGGGTTGAACGCCTCGGCCGCACTCCGGTAGAGCCGGTAACAGCGGTCGAGGACGGCCGTCGAGACGCTTTCGGTGGCAGTGTGCGCTTCGCCGGGTTCGGACGCCCCGCAGACGACGCAGGTCGTGCCAGCGGCTGCGAGCCAGCCGGCGTCGGTCGCGTGGGGCTTCGTGACGTGCTCCGGCCGGCTCTCCTGGACGTCGCGGGCCGCGTCGAGCACCAGATCGGCGAACGCTGCCTCGTCGCAGGCCATCGGCGGGAGATCCTGGTCGATCGTTACCGAGACGCCGGGCACCTCCTCGACCCCGTCGAGCGGCGCCCGCTCGCCCGGCACCGTCCGCTCGTCGACGGTCACGGTACACGACTCCGGGATGACGTTCCAGGCCGACCCGCCCTCGATCTCAGTGACGGCGATCGAGCCCCCTACGTCGTGGCCGAGTACCGTCGTCTCCGGGAACGAGAACGCCCGGACGGCGTCGACGGCGTCGATCGCCCGGTAGATCGCGTTCTCGCCGCTCTCCGGTTCGCTGGCGTGGGCCGCGCTCCCGCTCGCGGTGATCGTACTGGCCCGCCGGCCCTTGTGGGCGACCGCCACGTCGGTCACGCCCGGCGCCGAATAGCCGGTCGACCCCTCGCCGACGATCGCGTAGTCGGGGACGTACCCGTCGTCGATGGCCGCCCGCGCGCCGACGCCGCCGATCTCCTCGCCCGCGTAGGAAACGAACTGGAGTTCGACGCCCGCCTGCGGGTCGGCGTCGCGGAACGCACACATCGCGGCGGCGACGGCCCCTTTCATGTCGGCGGTGCCCCGGCCGTAGATGCGGCCGTCGCGCTGTTCGATCACGTAGTTGTCGCCGTCGACCTGCCCGTCGTCCGGCGGGACGACGTCGTGGTGGCCGACCAGCGCGAGCGACGTCGCGCCGTCGCCACGGCGGGCGATCACGTTGCCGTGCTCGTCGCGCGTGACGGCGCCGTCGGTCCCCTCGCGCAGCCACGTCTCGATCCGGTCGCCCGCCGCAGTCTCGTCCTCGTGGCTCGGGATCGCTGCCAGCTCGGCCGTGAGGTCGATGACGTCTGACATCACCCGGAGTGGGAGGCTCAGCCACAAAAGCGTCCGGGAAGAATTACAGCCACCAGTATCATAAGCAGTTTCCCGCGTTTATCAATCGTAAGAACTGCCGGTGTGGCGGCGCGGCGTCAGGGCTCGCCGACCAGTACGACTCGGAGATCGTTGACGTTCGTCCCGGTCGGCCCCGTCAGGACGAGCGCGTCGCGGTCGGCGAGGTGCGCGTACGCGTCGTTGTCGGCGAGCGCCCGCTGTGCGGCGCGACGGTCGGTGACCGTCGTCCCGTCGACGAGCGCGCCGGCGGCGTCGGTCGCGCCGTCGATGCCGTCCGTGTCGACGCTCGCGAGGATCGGGCCACAGTCGTCGGCTGCGCCGTCCCCGCCCCCCTCCGTCGCGAGATCGATCGCCGCACCGAGCGCGACCTCCTGGTTGGGCCCGCCGCGGCCCTCGCCTCGCACGGTCACCGTCGTCTCGCCGCCCGAAAGCAGCGCGACCGGGGGTTCGAACGGCTCGCCGGTCGCCCCGCAGGAGTCGGCGACTGCCGCGTGCACGCGCCCGACGTCGCGGGCTTCGCCTTCAATGCCGGCCGAGAGGATCGCCGGTCGGTAGCCCGCGTCTTCGCAGGCGGCTGCCGCCGCGTCGAGCGCCGTCCGGTTGTTTGCGAGGACATGGTTCGTCACTCCCCGGACGGCAGCGTCGCCTTTCCCGGGTGTCTCCGGGCGCTCTCCGTTCGCGCCGCGGTCAAGCACCGCCCGGACGGCGTCGGGGGCGTCGATGTCGAACCGGTCGGGGACCCCGAGCGCGTCGTCGTACGTCGTGGGATCGGGCGCCGTCGGGCCGCTGGCGATCACGTCGAGCGGATCGCCGACGACGTCGCTGAACACCAGGCCGACGGCTGTTGCCGGCGCGAGTTCGCGGGCGAGCTGGCCGCCCTTGATCGCCGAGAGGTGCTTGCGGACGGCGTTGATCTCGTCGATCGTCGCGCCGCTTTCGAGCAACTGGTCGGTGACGGTCCGGTAGGCCTCCAGAGAGACGCCGTCGGCAGGCGCACACAGCAGCGCGCTGCCGCCGCCGCCGATCACGACGACCACGAGATCGTCGGCGGTCGCCGCGGCCGCCCGGTCGAGCAGCCGGCGGGTTCGCTCCACGTTTGCCTTCGAGGGTAGCGGATGGGTTCCATCGACGACGTCGATCCGGCTGGTATCCGCGGGCATGTCGGTGACAACCAGCCCGCCGTCGAGGTGCTCGCCCGGCAGATTCTCCAGCGCGGCCGCGACGTGGCCGGCGGGCTTGCCGCCGCCGAGCACGAGCACCTCCTCGAACTCGTCGAGCCGGTACTGCTCCTCGCCGACGGAGAGCAGGCCGTCCGTCAGCGAGAGCGATGACTCGACCACGGTCCGGGGATGTGCGGCCTCGATGCCCGCTTCGATGCTCCGGAGCGCGTGCTCGTGGCGCGCCGATCGGGCGAGCGCCGCCTCGTTTCGGATCATCGCCGCACGATCGAATCACGGTGCCGCGCACGATAACTGCTGGGGCTGTCCAGGCGGATTTTCACGCACTTACAGCCACATTTTTGCCCCGTCCTCCGAATGGGGAGCTAGATGGAGCTCACGTCGATCCCCGGCGTCGGCGCGAAGACGGCCGACGCGCTGGAGCAGCTGGAGGACCCGGAGCAGGCGCTCAGCGAGGGTGACGTCGCGACAATCGCCCGCGCGCCGGGGATCAGCGAGGGGCGTGCGGCGCGGATCGCACGGGCGGCGATCCGGAAGCGCCACGACGACGACGGCGGGTTCGCGGCCACGCCGCGGGCCCAGGAGATCTACCGCGACGCTCTCTCCCTCTTCCAGGAGCGGACCGTCACCGATTACGCCGCACGCCGGCTCGAAACGCTGTATCCCAGCGCCGCCGAATCCAGGATCGAGGAGGTGCGGGCGTTCGCCGAGACGGCGATGGAACGCACCCCCGACCCCGACGTCGAGGACGCACTCGACGCCGTCGAGCCGCTGGACACCCCGGACTCCGTCCGCGTGCGCGACCGGTGTCTCGCCACCCAGGACGCCGAAACGTACGCCGCCGCCCGGGAGGCGATCCCGGAGGTGAGCGTCGAACTCGTCGAGGACGCCAGGACCCTCTCGGAGCTGGCCCGCGGCTACGCGACAGTGATCGTGCTGGACGAGGCGTTCGCCGGCACGGACGTTCCCGGCGACGTCCGGGTCGAACCCGACGCGCTCGACGATCCCGTGAGCGTCGTCCCCGAGCGGGCGCTGGCCTTCTTCGCCCACAACCGCGATCAGCTCCGGGCGGCAGCCCGCGTCCACCGGGCGGCCGACGTCGAGCCGCCCTGCGATCTGGACACGCTGGAGGACGCCCTCGAACGGATCGACGACGAGGGGGAGATCCGCGGCGACGACGAACTCGACCGGCTCGCGAACGCGGTCGCGGATCTGGACGCCGCTGTGAGCGAGGCCGAGCGGGCGGCCAACGACCACCTCCGGGAGGCGATCGAACAGCGCGACGTCACCATCGAGGGGACCGACCTCCTCTCGCTGGTCGAACGGGGCGCGGGCGTCGACTCGCTTTTGCAGCGTGAACTGTCCGAAGAGTACACCGCGGCGGTCGGGAGCGCCCGCGAGACGCTCGTCGAAACGCTCGAGTTGGAAGCCAACGCCGACATCGCGCGGCGGGCGTTCGGCGACGAGCCGACCTACCCCGTCGAGCACGACGAGGCAGTCCTCAACCGCCTGCGCGACGAACTCACGGCGGCCCGGGACCGTCGTGCCGCGGGACAGAAGCGATCCGTCGCGCGCGAACTCGCAGACCTCCAGGCCGACTGCGAGCGGCTGGTCGACCGGGCGCTGGAGCTGGACGTCGAACTCGCTATCGCGCGATTCGCGGCCGACTACGAGTGTACGATGCCCGAGTTCGGCGGCGAGGGGTTCGCCATCGAGGGCGGCCGATCGCCGCTGCTGGACGTCCCCTGGGAGGATGTCGAACCGGTCGACTACAGCGTCGCGGGCGTGACGCTGTTGTCGGGGGTCAACAGCGGCGGGAAGACGTCGATCCTCGATCTGGTCGCGCTCGTGGTCACGCTCGCGCACATGGGGCTGCCCGCCCCCGCCGGGCACGCCCGCGTCGAGCGGATCGAGGAGCTGCACTACCACGCCAAAACGCAGGGGACGCTCGACGCCGGCGCCTTCGAGTCGACGCTGCGGGAGTTCCGTGAACTCGTCAGCGAGGTCGGCCGGGCGCCGACCTCGGAGTCAGCGAGCGGTGATGCCCCGAGCACGGCAGTCAGCGAGGACCGGTCCGTCCTCGTCCTGGTCGACGAACTCGAGAGCATCACCGAGCCCGGCGCCAGCGCGAACATCATGGCCGGCATCCTCGAGGCGCTGGACGACCGCGGCGCGACCGCCGTCTTCGTCTCCCACCTCGCGGCGGAGATCCGCGAGGCAGCCGAAACCGAAATCGCCGTCGACGGGATCGCGGCCGACGGGATCGAGGACGGCGAACTGCAGGTCGACCGCACGCCTGTGAAAGGGCGGCTCGCCCGCTCGACGCCGGAACTCATCGTCGAGAAACTCGCCGACGAGAACGCCGACGACGGCGCGTTCTACGAGGGGTTGCTGGAGAAATTCTGAGGGCTCCTCCCCGAAACTGGGTTTAAATATCTCGTTCCCGTTGTAGGAAACATGGCGGCCGACAAAGTTCCCGTTCCCGACAGCGTCGTCGAGACGCTTCGCCGTGACCCGGACGTCGAGTTCGCTGTCGCGTTCGGTTCGCGGGTGGAGGGCCACTCCCGGGCAGGGTCGGATCTCGACGTCGGCGTCAAGTTTTCCGACGCACTTACGTCCGGCGAGCGGTTCCGAAAGCGCTGTCGGCTTTCCGGGCGCCTCCAGTCCGACGAGGCACCGTTCGTCGACGTGTCGGATCTCGACTCCCTCCCGCCCGACGTTGCACGTGCGGCCGTGAAAGGGGAACTACTCTGCGGTGACGACGACGACCGGCGTGAGTTCGACGAACGGATCGAAGCGCTCGCCGAAGACGCGCAGTCAGCGGAGCGACACAGAGACGTCATTCGCAGGGTCGCCGAGGAGGGGTTACGTGGTTGATCCGGCGGTCGTTTCTCGAAAGTTACGACAGATCGAACAGTACCACGGCGAACTGCGGGAGAAACAGGACCTCTCGCGGGATCAGTTCCTCGACAACGTGACGGAGCAACGGGCCGTCGAACGGATGTTTGAAAACGCAATCCAGGCCTGTGTCGACCTCGCGAAGCACGTCGCCACCCGCGAGTTCGGGTACCGGGGAGACGGTTCGAAAGAAGCGATCGAACGGCTCCGTGAGAACGGGGTTGTGACGGACGATACCGCGGAGACGCTCGTCGATGCTGCGGGGTTCCGCAACGTGTTGGCACACCAGTACGGGGAAATCGAGCCGGACGCAGTGTACGAGTATCTCCAGTCGGAACTCGACGTGTACGATACGTTCAGTCAAGAACTCGCCGAGTGGTTCGAGCAGCGGGAGTGATGACTCGCCCGCTCGACGCCGGAACTCATCGTCGAGAAACTCGCCGACGAGAACGCCGACGACGGCGCGTTCTACGAGGGGTTGCTGGAGAAGTTCTGACGGTCCTCACTGCCCCGTCGACGGCGACAGGCCGACCTCGTGCAGGAGCAGGGCGGCAACGATCCCGAACACTACCACGAACGCGAGCAGTTCGCCCCCGCCGACCGCGACGAGGACCGCAAGCGCCACGATCGACAGGAAGCTCAGCAGGCCGACGATCAGGTCCAGCCGTTTGCGGAGTTCGGGGTCCATACCTGTCATTCGAGCCCGGCCCGGCGCCGGTCGACAGAAGCGGCGGGGTCCCGGCCGGTTTCGGTCCCGTCCGTTTCAGGTCGAGATTCCGACGCCTCACAATCCAGGGACGGCGGTCTCATCGCAGCGGTGCCCCAATACCCTTAAGTAGCGCGGGAAGCTCGGTGAAAGTAATGGCGGACGACCCCGACAGCGACATGCTATCCTGGGACGAGTCCGTGTTCAGAAACGAGCACGTGTTCGAGATCGACTACGTGCCAGAGACGTTTCTCCACCGCGAGAGCCAGATGGAGAACCTGAAGTACGCCTTGAAGCCGGCAGTGCGCGGGTCGCGGCCGCTGAACGTCGTCGCCCAGGGGCCGCCGGGCACCGGAAAGACGACGGCGGTGCAGATCCTGTTCGACGAACTGCGCGCCCAGACGGACATCCAGGCAGCGCGGGTGAACTGCCAGGTCAACTCGACGCGGTATGCGGTCTTCTCGCGGCTGTTCGAGGGCGTGTTCGACTACGAGCCGCCCTCCTCGGGTATCTCGTTCAAGAAGCTGTTCTCGCAGGTGACCGACAAGCTCGTCGAGGACGACGAGGTGCTCGTGGTCGCGCTGGACGACGTGAACTACCTGTTCTACGAGTCCGAAGCCTCCGACACGCTGTACTCGCTGCTGCGCGCCCACGAGGAGCAGGGCGGCGCCAAGATCGGCGTGATCGTCGTCTCCTCGGACCTGGACCTGGACATCATCGAGGAGCTCGACGGTCGGGTCCAGAGCGTGTTCCGCCCCGAGGACGTCTACTTCTCGAAGTACGACGAGCCGGCGATCGTCGAAATCCTCCGCGAGCGGGTCGCCCGCGGGTTCCACGACGGCGTCGTCGAGTCGCCGGTGCTGGATCGGGTCGCCGAACTCACCGCCGAGCAGGGCGGGGACCTCCGCGTGGGGATCGACCTGCTGCGGCGGGCCGGCCTCAACGCCGAGATGCGCGCCAGCCGGACCGTCGAGCGCCAGGATGTCGAGGAGGCCTACGACACCTCGAAGTACATCCACCTCTCCCGGCGCCTGGGCGAGCTCTCCGACTCGGAGGCCGCGCTCGTCGAGGTGATCGCCGAACACGACGGCGAGCAGGCCGGCGCCATCTACGACGTGTTCAACGACCGGACCGGCCTGGGGTACACCCGCTACTCCGAGATCATCAACAAGATCGACCAGCTGGGGATCATCGACGCCACCTACACCGACGTCGACGGCCGCGGCCGCTCGCGCGAACTCACCCTGAACTACGACGCCGACGCCGTCATCGAACGGCTGTGAAGCGAGCGATCAGTCGTCAGCCGGCGCGTGCTCGGCCGGCCCGGCTTCCAGGCTGGCAAGCCGATCCGCAACCGCGTCCAGCCGCTCGCGCAACTGCTCGTTCTCCGCTTCTAGCTCGTCAATGCGGGCATCTTTGGCGGCGAGACGCTGGTCGAGGTCCTGCATTCGATCAGCGCGGTCCGTCTCCGCCCGGGCGTTGACGAACGTCGTGACGGTGTCGTCGGCGGCGCCGTCTTCCAGCGCCCGGCCGACCACTGG
>PXSQ01000088.1:0-36458 GCA_003022725.1 Halobacteriales archaeon SW_7_65_23
GTGGCGGATGCCGATCTCGTCGGCGACGCGGGTCGCGTCCTCCAGTTCGGCCGCGGGCAGCGTCTCGGATTTCGCGGTGCAGGCGACGGCGTCCTCGCCGAGCGCGTCGTGGGCCAGCGCCGCGACGACGCTCGAATCCACACCGCCCGAGAACGCGACCAGGACGCCGTCGCGCTCGGCGAGATCCGCCCGTGCCGCCCGCAGTTTCGCGTCGACCATACCTCCCGTTTCGCCTCGGACCGCAAAAGCGCGTTGCTGGGTCGGTCGATGTCGGCCGCACTCTGGCGTCTACGTGGCCCCGTCCTTGCCGCCCGATCCACCGAACTTGGGCGGGTTCCAGCAGATATTTTTCTCGTCGTGGTGTACTGCCGGTACGTGTGTCCGACCAAACGCTCCTGATCCCCGTCGTGTTCCCGGAGCCGGATCTGTCTCCGATGGACGATATGCATCTGGCAGGGTTGCGTGGGTTCAACATCGTGCTGTCCGGCTACTGGGAAGTCCCGGCGGGGGTCTCACCCGAGACAGTGCGTGACGACCACGGGACGGAAGCGGAAGCCGTGCTCTACGACATCGCTGCACAGTTCAGCCGCGCAGGGGCGAGCACAGACATTCAGTTGCAGTTCGGGTCTGCCGGTGCCGGCGAACGCGAGTACCAGAACCGGCTCGTCGCGGGGATCGGCGCCGACGGCGTCCTCCTCGCGGATCGCCTGCAATCCATGCACAATCTCCTGGTCCCGCTCCGGGACAGCCGTCACCAGGCGGAGATCGTCGACCTCGTGAGCGCGTTCGACGCGGGCAGCCTCTTCATCCTGGAACTGTACCACGTCGCAGCCGAGGAGGCGGCTGTCGAGGCAGCGACGGAGATGCTGCGAGACGTCGAGGAGACGCTGCTCGCTCGGGGGTTTTCCGAGGCCGACCTCGAAGTGACGGTCGAGGTGGCCGACGACCCGAAAGCAGCGATCGCGGCGATCGCCCGGGACCATCACATTGTCGTGATGGGCGAGACCCAACAGCCCGAGGCGTCGGACCAGCTGTTCGGTCCCGTCTGTACGTACATCGCCGAGGAGTCCGGAACGCCGATCATCGTCGTTCGAGAATAGGACGCGGTCGCCCCACGAGCGGGCACGGTGGGATTTGAACTCGATGCAACCGCTCGCTGGCGCTCGCGGTTCCGTAGTTCAAATCCCCGGAGCCGTCACTGCTCACTGTCGTTCGCAGATGACGGGCACGGTGGGATTTGAACCCACGACCGTCGGATTAGAAGTCCGACGCTCTATCCAAGCTGAGCTACGTGCCCCTACGCTATGTTGACTGCTTCGGCCTCATATCCATTTGGGTTCCGCCAAGGGGGGCTGTTCTGCCAGTCGTCTCCTCAACACCCATTCTACCGATCGAACATCCGCCGCGTGTCTACCGGACCGCCAGCCGCGCAGTTTCTACCGGCCACACAAACGGCGCGGATCCGTTGGCGGTCACTGCGATTCGATGTCCGTTCACTCCTGGACGTGGAACTCGACGGCAACGGCGGGCTCCCAGTACAGGAAGCGGTACCGGCCGGGCTGCAGCGACGGACAAACCACCAGATCGTCGTGGAAGTGCCCCTCGACGACGCCCTCGTCGGTCAGTTCGAGCTCCCACTCGAACCCCTCGCCGGGCGCGTGGATCACGCCTTCGTCGGTGTACTCGAAGAACTCCATCTCGGCCGAGCCGCGGACGTCCTGCCACCCCTCCTCGGTCCGAAGCTGGAGGTTGTACTTGTGGCGGTTGCCGGTCGTTCGCTCCTCGGCGGTGAGGTTCGTCATCGTGATGCGAACCGTCTCGCCCAGCGCGTACTGCGTGTCGTCGGCGCGGAGACCGAACACGTCGTCGTCACCGCGGCCGTTCTCGCCGAGTTCGACCGCGTCCTCCTCGGGGAACTGCGGGTGGCGCTCGAACCCCTCGCGATCGCACGCCAGCGACCCTTCCAGTATCGGTGGATCGCCGTCGGGGCGGACGTGCCCGTCGAGGCCCGCCGGGTCGATCCCGTCGATGGACGCCGGCGACACCGTCGCCACGTTGCCCCAGCCGTTGGTGATCTCCAACTCGACATCCTCGGGTGGCGGGCCGTCGAAGACGACCCTGGCGAACACCCAGGGGTAGGTGATGGCCTCGCCACAGCCCTCGGCACCGGTGTGTGTCGCCTTGGCTTCGCCGGTCAGCGTGCCGTCCTCGACTGCCAACTCGGAGACGCCCACCGTCTCCCAGCAGGTGTCCGGGCCGATGCTCCCGATCTGGAGCAATATCGACGTCTCGAACGCCGTCTCCCCGACGAACGATTCGACGTCCGCGTCGCTGTCGTGCAGCACGTCGGCGTCCGGTCCGGTGATGTCGCTGCTGCCGTACCGATAGATGACACCCGGCGCTTCCTCGTCGTGACCCGCCCAGGCGGGACTACCCGTGGTCGCACCGACGTCCAGCGTCTCGACATCAGTGACTGTCACTGATCCGTTCCCATTTCCATTGCCGTTCCCATTGCCGTTGCCGTTGCCATTACCAGCGCCGTTCTCATCGTCGTCATCGTCATCGCCGGTGCAGCCGGCGAGTAACACGCTGATACTCCCGACACCAGCCAGGATGGCCTCGCGTCGCGTTGGGGATCTCATGCTATTTTCTCGTACCCGCCGTGGGGATAAGTGCCTCCTGTAGGGACAAACAGCTGTTTGAACGCTGTTGCCTTCGTCGGAGACTCGTCTGTTGGCGCCAGGGGTGATGTCCGTATCGTCGGCAGAAACCGGGCGGCTGGTCAGTGAGTGGACATACGGCGGATGCTCGATCCGTTGCAACAGCTGCCAGTCCGTCGATCGTATCGGTCGCAGCTGGACAAGCGGAATCATCAACTTGATCGAACGAGTGGATCGGGATATGACAGTACGCGAGACGGTCGAACGGACACCACTGGTGGACAACCACGCCCACGCCGTCGAGCCGCTTGCAGCCGAGACCGTCGAATCGGCGTTCGCCCAGTACTTCACCGAGGGGAACCTCGCGGACCGGGACGTCCGGCACACCCTCAACTACCGGGCGGCGCTTGGCGTGCTGGCGGAGCAGTTCGACGCTGACCCCGACGACGAGGAGGCGTTGCTCGCTCGGCGGGCGGCGGTCGACCACGAGGCCTACACCCGGGAGTGCATCGCGGCGACGAACACCGAAACCATCCTCGTTGACGAGGGGTACCCCGACAGGCCGGTCGCCGAGTTCCGCGCAGAGGTCGACGCGACGGTCCACCCGATGCTTCGCCTCGAACCGACCATCGAGGAGCTGATCGCGGAGCACGCGGAGTTCGAGGCGTTCGAGCACGCGTTCAGGGAGCGCGTCGCGGCGGCGCTGGACGGCGAGTACGTCTCGCTGAAGTCGATTGCTGCCTACCGCCGCGGCCTGAACGTCGGCCGACGGGATCGGGCGGACGCGCGGGCCGCCTTCGGCACCGTCCGCGGGGACTGGGACGGCCGGATCGAGCACCCGCGGTTGCTGGATCACTGCCTCCACGAGGCGCTGGACGTCGCCGGCGACCGCGGCGCCCCCGTCCAGTTCCACACCGGCTTCGGCGACCCCGACGCCCACCCGCGGTTCGTCGATCCGACCTATCTCGTGGAGTGCATCGAGGCCCACCCCGAGACGCCGATCGTGATGCTCCACGCCGGCTACCCCTACGTCGGGCAGGCGGGCTACGTGACCGCGACGTACCCGAACGTCCACCTCGACCTCTCGCTTTCGATCCCGTTCGCACAGGGCGGCGCCCGGCGCATCCTCAGGACTGCCATGGAGGTGGCTCCCACCTCGAAGCTCCTGTACGGCAGCGACGGATTCTCGACGCCGGAACTGTACGTGCTCGCGGCGCGGCGCTTCCGCGGTGCGCTCGCCGATACGCTCGAAGGGCTGATTGATGACGGGATCATTACTGAGGGGTACGCGAAGACGGTCGCCCGGAACGTCCTCCGGGAGAACGCGATCGAGTTGTACCGGGGTAGATCGCCGCCGCGTCGGTGACGCCGGGCGCGACCGTCACGCCGGGATCGAACTGGAGTGGCCCGGCGACGAGACCGAAATCGAGATCGATGTCGTCGCGAGCAAGGCCACGTTCGAACTGTTCGAGGACAGCGGCGGCAAGTGGCGCTGGCGGCTCGTCCACGACAACGGCAACATCATCGCCGACGGCGGCCAGGGCTACTCCTCGAAACAGAAGGCTAATACTGGTGGCTGTACAGCGTCCAGAAGAACGTGCCCGGCGCGCCGGTCGAGGAGACGGACGGCTGACGACCGTTTCTTGACAAATAAGCCTCCTCTGCGGTATTAATATTTAATCTAGGTGTGGTAAACTCCTTCCACGGTTATTTTATATACGTCTAGCCGCCAGAAAGTGTATGAACGTCAAGAACAGACGTGCGATCCTCGTCGGCGGCGGTCGGGTTGGCCGTCGGACGGCGGTCCAGCTCGCCGACAGCGGCTACATAGTCACGATCATCGAGCGCGACGAGACGAGCGCGGAGGCGATCCCGAGCCACCCGGTCGGACGGGTGATCGTCGGCGACGGCACTGACGTCGAGGTGTTCCAGGAGGCCACGCCGACGACGGCGGACGTCGTCGCGGGGCTGACTAACGACACGGAGACGAACCTGGCGGTGTCGGAGCTGGCGACCGAACTCGTCGCCGACATCCGGACGCTCGTCCGCATCGCCAACGACGGCGAGGAGCAGTACGCCCACCTCGCCCACGTCGACAACATCGTCTACCCGGCCGCGGCGGGAGCGAACGTCGCGACGAAACAGATCGTCGGTGACGAGCGGAGCGAGGCGACGCCGGAGATCATGTAGCCGTTCCTCGTTTACGGACGTTCAGAACGCCCGCAGGAGGTAGTCGGCCTCCCACTCGTCGTCGCCGTCGGTCGAGGCCTCCCACTCGCTACGTTTGACCTCCAGGTACGACTGGTGGAGCGTCTCGCCGAGGGCGTCCCGGAGCAGGTCCGAGTCCTCGACGGCGTCGAGCGCCTCGTCGAGCGAGGCGGGCAGCCGCTCGATCCCGCGGTCGGCGCGTTCCTCGTCGGACAGTGCTGCGGGATCGCGCTGGAGCGGTTCGCCGGGGTCGAGATTCCGATCGACGCCGTCCATCCCGGCTGCGAGCAGGCCCAGCAGGGCGAGATACGGGTTGGCGGTGTTGTCACAGGACTTGTACTCGAGGCGGGTCGACCCCGCGCGGTCGAGGGTGTCCGCGGAGGGGACGCGCACGCAGGCCTCGCGGTTGTCGTGGCCCCAGGCGGTGAACGCGGAGGCCCACATCCCCGGCTGGAGCCGGTCGTAGGACTGGACGGTCGGCGCGGTCAGCGCCACGAGCGCCGGCGCGTGGTCGAGCACGCCGGCGACGAACTGCCGGCCGACCTCGCTCAGGCCGTACCGCCCGCCGTCCTCGGTCGCGAACGCGTTCTCGCCGTCGCGCCACAGTGACAGGTGGACGTGACAGCCGCTGCCCGGTAGTCCGTCGAACGGCTGGGGGGCGAACGTGGCGTCGACGCCGTGCTGTTTTGCGATCGCCTGCACCGTGGATTTGTAGAGGACGTGGTTGTCCGCCGCGGCCACGCCCTCGTCGTGCTCGATCACCAGCTCCTGCTGGCCGGGGCCGTACTCGGGGTAGTAGTTCGACAGCCCCAGCCCCTGGGCTTTCAGCGCGTCGATCGTATCGAGGATGACGTCGTGGGCGCTGTCCATCCCGTCGACCGCGAAACAGGTGCTGTCGTCGAACGGCTCCGGGCCGTCCTCGCCCTCCCGCATGAGGTAGTACTCCCCCTCGAAGGCGGCGTTGGGGACGAGGCCGTCGTCGGCCATGTCGTCTAGGAACGCCCGCAGCCGCGAACGGGGGTCAGCATCCCAGGGCGTGCCGTCGAGGTCGTGCATATCGCACAGCATGACGGCCGTCCGGTCGGCGTACGGGAGGACGGTGAACGTCTCCGGGTCGGGGACGAGCCGGACCTCGCCGACCGGGCCGAACGTGCCGCCGCCGACCAGCGCGTCGAGGGCGTTGAACGACTGCATCCCCTTGGTGAGATTTCCGCCGTCCTCGAGGATCGACTCGAGGTCGCCGGCGTCGAGCACCCGGCCCCGCGGGACGCCGCTGTTGTTCACGAACACGAGCCGGATCAGTTCCACGTCCTGTGCGTCGATCGTTCGCTTGATGGTCGCGTGATCGGTCATGGCTTCCCCGCTGATAGTGATTAGTGTGACTGTTTACC
Source organism: Halobacteriales archaeon SW_7_65_23 (assembly GCA_003022725.1). Classification (GTDB taxonomy): domain Archaea; phylum Halobacteriota; class Halobacteria; order Halobacteriales; family Haloarculaceae; genus Halovenus. The sequence continues at coordinate 6,260 of PXSQ01000088.1, forward strand.
GGGTCGACCCCACGACTGCGTGCGGTCGATCCCGGAACGACTCACACTAATCACTATGTGTTGTGCGATACCACGCGGCACTGGCTGTTAATGGTTGCGCGGGCGGGTCGACCCGATGCGCGATCGCAACGCATTTGTTCGCGGTTTCCCTCGCATCGAATACGCATGGCAACGGCACCATCGACGCGTGCGCTCCGCTGGCGGGGCCAGCAGCGCTGCCGCCGCGCCGCCGTCGCCACCAACGCCAATAATGCACCTGCGTGAGCAGGTGCACCACCCTTCTCCCCCGACTTTGCAGGTTGTTCCGCTCCCCCGACAGACTGGCGTGACGGCGCTGTCGGGTTTCTAAGCGTTGACAGACGACAGCTGACAGACGACGATGCTCGAACGAACCTACATCCACGACGTAACGGACGAATCGGACGGCGAAGAAACGACGATCGCAGGCCACGTGCACGACGTGCGCGACCTCGGCGGGGTCGCGTTCCTGGTGGTCCGCGATCGAACGGGGACGATGCAGGTCGTCGCCAAGGAGGAGACGCCGGCGCTGCTGGAGCGGGTCCAGGAACTGGACCGGGAGGACGTGGTCCAGGTCCGGGGCACGGTGGCGGCGACCGAGCAGGCGCCCGGCGGCGTCGAACTGGTGCCTGCCGAGATCACGGTCGTCAGCGAGGCGCGGAAGGCGCCGCCGCTTGAGGTCGCGAAGGACGTCGACGCGGACCGCTCGACGCGGCTCGACAACCGCCACCTGGATGTCCGGCGGCCCGAGGTGCGAGCAGTGTTCTCGCTGCGGTCGACGCTCACGGCGGCGATGCGGGGGTGGTTTCAGGAGGCGTCGTTCGAGGAGGTCGACACGCCGACGTTGACGGCCGCCGGCGCCGAGGGCGGCGCGGAGCTGTTTCCCGTGGTGTACTACGACCGGGAGGCGGTGCTCGCCCAGAGCCCCCAGCTGTACAAGCAGCTGCTGGTCGCGGCGGGGTTCGACCGCCTGTTCGAGGTCGGCCACGCGTTCCGCGCGGAGGCGTTCGGTACCTCGCGACACGTCTCCGAGATTTCGATGTTCGACGTCGAACTCGGCTACATCGAGGACCACCACGACGTGATGGACGTCCAGGAGGAGTCGTTGCGGTATACGCTCCAGCAGGTCGCCGAGACTGCCGAGCGGGAACTGGACGTTCTCGACGCGTCGCTGTCGGTGCCCGAGGAGCCGTTCCCGCGGCTCACCTTCGAGGAGGCCTTGGAGATTCTGGAATCGGAGTACGGCCACGTGCCCGACGATCCGACCGATCTTGATTCGCGGGGCGAGCAGCTGCTCGGCGAGCACTTCGCCGAGCAAGGGCATCCGGCGATTTTCGTCGTTGGGTATCCCGACGAGAAGTTCTACTACCGCCAGGACGTGCCCGGCGACGACATCGCCTCGCGGAAGTTCGACCTGCTCTATCGGGGGCTGGAGCTGTCCTCCGGCGGCCAGCGCGAGCACGACGTGGATCGGTTGACTGGAGTATAACCTTGGAGATGAGGGATAGGATTGAGAATGAAGTAGGAAGCTTGTCTACATATTCAAATTCAGATCTTCAGGGAGTATTGGATTCGGATGAGTGGATTCAGGAGTGGCGGTTCCACAACGATACAGAGGCTCTGAACGAGTCAGGTGAGAATCCAGGGGCGAACTGGATGGATGATGTTGATCATGAGGGTCCTGTGGCTGTTCCTTCCACTCTTCAGAAGCCGATAGGAGGCTTTACGCTGGAGGATAACTGTGAGGATTCCATCAGTTATGACTGCCAGGATATCTCCAGTCCTGTCGATCCAGAGAAAATGTTTGGTAACTTCACCAGTAGAGGCGTAAGACCGGACGATTACGAGGATGGTTCCCATCCTTTCAGCCTGGACATAGTTCACAACAGGATGGCGTTCAGCACTTCGGGAGATGTAGGTATAGGAGCAGGTAACGACCAGGACACGGAGACCAGTGTAGAGATAACTGAGGACTTCCATAAATCGAATGTAAGTGAGAAGTTTAACCAGTGGGCTTACTCTCCCGATCTAAGCTACGGTGTAGGTCCGTTCGGAGGAGTATATGACCAGGACAACTGCTATGGAATGAACAGGCAGCCTGAATCCGATATTAACAAGACTGAGAGGTTGTTTGCCAACTCCTTCGTTACGCCGGAAGGTTACTGGATTGACCCAGATGAGACCGAGAGAACGGTTACAGAGGGAGGTACTTCATGTGACCTGACAGGCGATGACAGAGGAATAGGCTACGACACAGGCGGCGAAGTTGTTATCCATTAGAACGTTAGTGTACAGCTTGTCGCGTTCTGAGTATTATCACTGCTGTAAAAGCCTTAATCCGGGAGTGTTTCCCCAGGTTTCGGGTTTCCATCTTGTTCTCGGGATTGTTTCCGGGGCTGGTTTTCGAACCCTTTTGTACTGTGTTTTGTTGTCATATTTACAAGTCAATTTTTAAACCTATGTTACTATAGTACAACTATGGTGAGACTTTGTGGGATCATTGACGATCAAACTTCCAGACGACCAGAAAAGCGAGATTGAGGCTGTAGCCGAGAGAAAGAACTACAATAGCGTCTCCGAGTACGTCCGTGAAGCACTCAGGGATAAAGTTGAAGAAGACCTTGTACTACGACCGGAAGTAGCTGAAAAGCTGCAAAAACGGGTTAAAGAATACAAGGAAGGTGAATCAGACGGCTACACGATAGAAGAATTGAATGAAGAACTTGGGTTGTCGGAGTGAAGCTTGAAATCCGAGAAGGAGCTGTAGAAGACCTGAAGCAGTTGGACAAAACCATTCAGAAACAAGTCCGAGATGAAATCAGAGAGCTAAAACACGGTCCTCTCGGCGAGAACACTTCTCTCCTATCCAAGCAGGGCCTGGAAGTATTCCGCCTCAAATTGAAGAACAACGACGAGTTAGATCACAGAGTCTTCTTCAACCTTGACGGAGACACAGTAGTTATACTTGGAGTAGAACACCGGGATAACGCTTACACACAGGAATCTATAGAAAAAATCAAATCACGGAACTAACAACTCTGCTCATACATAATGGCACTCTCCACACCTTCTAGATCCACCGATGGCAGGATCTCGGCTATCTCTGTCGGACTCATATCCTTCTGTCTATACATTTCGTAGACCTGTTCGGCGGAGACACGAGTACCCTTGATACGAGGCTTACCGCCTAATACCCCTTCAGTCTCAACAACCCGTACCATTACTATTCCATACTTGTTATTCAAGTGATTTAATAATATTCGTGCATTCCCGAACATATTGATATCTCACCCATCAGCGTAGGTTTCGAGGGCGGTTTCACAGGTTACATGCTCGAAGAATCGAGGTTTCATTTTGCCGCACGCGTACGCTCACGGAGCGGGGAAAATCCACTATGAAACCAGGAGGGGCCTTTGTAACTGGTTTCAATGAAACCTGTAAAACTTCACTTCAAGCTCCTCTGTACCTGTTCCCGAAATACCTGGAACGTCTTCTCTAATTCATCTAACCGGTTTTCGAGCCGGTGGACTTTCTGGACGAGTTCTTTTCGGGATAAATTCTCGTACTGTCCTAGATCTTCTGTCTTGGAGTCTTCCAGGTATTCTCGGCCTTTCTCGGTTAGTTCGGCTTGTTTGGGGTGTTGGAACACCCGTTTCTGGCCGTCGATGACTCGTTCGACCATTTCGTCGGGTTTTGAGACCTGGATGAGGCCGTGTTGTTCGAGTTTTTGGAAGGCGTAGGTGACGTGGTGGTTTTCGAGCGTGGTGGCTTCGGTGATTTTCTGGACGTCGTCGTTGCCCTGTTCTACCTGGGTGAGGACGAGACGTTCCTTGTCGCGGAGTTCGGGTTCAGTCATCGCTCTCGGTTAGGACGCACTGTGTTTCGAGTGCGGAGCAGAATCCGTCTTCACGGTAGAGGCAGAAGCTTTCCAGGTCTTCCCGGTTGTTGTGCTCTAGTTCGGGGCATTCAGCGTTGATTTCGTCGCGTTCTTCGAGTTCGTCGCCATCGAGTTCCAGGATGCGGTACTCCGCGTCTTCGAACTTTTCTATGTCGGTGATGGGTTGGCCGTCGAGGCTGTAGTGGCTGTAGCTGCCCTGGCTGTCTTCGTGTTCGTTTCCACGGCGGTTGACGGGGTCGGAGACGATGTTCTCCAGTTTCGCCGCTTTGCCTTCCTCAACGACGAAGAAGACTTCCCGGTTTTCTGCGAGGCCGCGTTCCAGGTTTTTCAGTACTTTTCCGGGTTTGGAGAGCGTGTTGTGTTCGGCTTCGAGGTGTGCAAGAGTTCCGTCGGGGAGGTGGACGTGGCCGTCCGGTTTTTCGTCTTCGTGGTCCTGGTACAGCAGGTTGACCTGGAATCCGCGTTCTTCGAGCTGTTTCTTGGCTTCTGCGAGCAGTTCCTGGTGTTTTTCTCCACCGGCGTTGGCCTGGGATCCGAGGCTCTGTTCGAGTATGAGCCGTGTTTTTCCGGGGCGGCCTGCGGCCTTCGCTTCTTTGATGTCTTCCACGTTGCTGTAGTCGGGTTCCCATGGCGGGTAGGTGTCGAAGATTACCGCTTTTCTCTCGGTTCCCTCTCCGGGTTTCTGGATGACTGCACGGTACTTTCCGAGGGAGGTCAATTCGTTTTTGTCGATGCCTTGGAGCATGGCTGCGATCCGGGCGGTGTCTTCGCTTCCGGACGGGTTGAACACGATCTTGGTCCGGCAGTTGTTGGTGACTGCTCTCCGCATCTCCGGTGCTAGCTGGTGGAGATACTGGGTGGCGAGCCAGCATCCGAGGCGGTATTCCCGTGCCTCTGAGAGTATCTTGGTGAAGTTGCTGCCTTCTCCAGCGAAGTTCTGGAGTTCGTCGACGAAGAGGTGGAAGAACTGGCGTTGCTCGACGGGCTGTGTGATCCGGCTCTGAGCTGCGGCCCATACCTTGGTGGTGACGATGGAACCGACGAGTTCTGCGACCGTGCCGCCGACCTCGCCTTTCTGGATGTCCACCAGGATGATTTTGCCGTTGTTAACGGCCTCCCGGAAGTCGACCCCGGATTCCTCTGCTTCGATGACTCTGCGGATTGTCGGGTTCATCACGAAGTCGTTCAATCGGCGCTGCAACGGTTCCATCTCGTAGCTGGACATGTCTTCCTTGACCCGGACGAGTTGCTCCCGGATCACGGAGTCCTGTGTTTGGTCGATGAGTTCGGTGAGTGGTTCGTCCTGAATGACGCAGCGGAAGATGTCGATCAGGGTCTTCGATTCTCCCTGTTTGATGTTGAGGTCGAGGTGTGCTCTCAGCAGTGTTTCGAGGACGCGGCCGAACTGGTCGCCCCAGTTCTCGCTCTGGCGTTTGAACAGGTCGATGAGGTCGGAGACGATGATTTCCTTCTGGTTCTCTTTCTGCGCCCGGTTCATTTCCTCGGTGACGTGTGGTTCGAGGACGTTGATCGGTGTCACGGGTTCCCGGGCCGGGTTGATGTAGACTACATCGTCTATCCGGTCCTCGGGAAGCTTGGCGAGGAACTCGTCGATGAGGCCGCCCTTCGGGTTGACGATGCAGAGGCCGTGGCCTTTCTCCGCATCCTGCAGTGTGACGTGAAGCAGCAGCTTGCTTTTGCCGAACCCTGTTGGCCCGATGTTGAGGACGTGGGTCCACAGTTTCTCGTCCTGTATTCCTACATGTTCCTCGACGCCGAACATGGATTCCCGTGTTCCGAGGTAGGTTGTCTTCTGCGTTCCTGTGGTTTCGATCAGGTTCTGGACTTCGTCGGGTTTCATGGCTGGCTGTAGTCGATGTTTTCCTGGTTGAGGCTGGGCAGTGCGATGAGGCCGGCGAGTTCGCTGCGGCTGGCCTGGAAGCTGCGATTCCAGTTCCCGAACCGGCGCTGAGCAACTGTCCTCGAAAAGTCGGTGATCCGTTTCTCCCGGAGTGGTGTCACGGTGACAGTGTCGAGGTACTGCCCGGTTTCCCCGCTCTCATACACGTTGAAGCCGCCGGCAAGCTCCTTCACCCGGCTCGGCGTGTATTCTCCGGCTCCTGCGATGAAGAACCGGATCGCGGTCCTGTAGCGGCGTGTCCCGGCTTTTTCCTCGACTGCGTCGGCTTGGCTACGTTCTCGTGGCGTTGGCGGTCTGTTGCCCCGCAGCTTCTCCTTTTCTTTTCGGAGGTATCCGAGCCGCTGGTAGGTTCTTCTCCGCCAGTACCACCGACGCACCGGTTTTCCGGTCAGCGGTTGGAACAGGACCTGGACGACGACGCGGGTGTCGTGCATTGCGTGCCTGTGGAGTGCGGAAGCGATAGCGTTCGTGGGCGGATCCTTGAATTCGGTGCGTAGCGGGTAGCAGTCCATCCGTCCGAGGGTCAGCATTCCTCCCCCGACCGTGTCTCCTGCGGTGACCGGGAGGCCGTTGACTCCCGTGTCGAACTCTACATCGGGTATCTCGGTGGAGAGGTGGGTTCTGAGCTTCCGCTCTAATCGTTTCGTGGGCAGGGTGAACTGGAACCTGAGGTTGTCCGATGTGTCGCGTCGTATCTCGTAGGCGACTATGGGTGAGGCGTTTCTGAATCCGAGGAAGCCGGACTGTAGTTCGGTGATACCTCGTAGCAGTTCTTCCAGTGTTTCCGGTTGTTTCCCGTGTTTCGGCGGTTTGACGGCGACCGTGTACCTGTCACGGGTTCCAGTACTGAGCTTTTCTGCTTCTTCCTCGCTGAGTTCGGTGTGGGTGTGGAGCAGGCGGTTGCGTAGCGACATTACTGTCCTCCCTTCGTTGCTTCGATCAGGGCGTTTTCCTGGGGCGTTGATTCGATCCTGAGCCGGGTGTCGAGCCGTCCCGTGACCTTGAACAGGGCTTCGCTGTGGTCGGAGTCGGTCCCGGTCTTGAGTTCGTAGAGTTCCTGTTCTTCCCGCTGGGAGAGCTGGAAGTAGTCGACAACCGATTCCGGGACGCGGTCGTGCCGCATGAAGACCTTGCCGGGCATGTTGTCCAGGATTTCCCGGCCTTCCCGGCAGTAGGTGAAGTGGGAGGCGTTCTGGGAGATGAGCGTTACAGCGGTGTTGGTGTCCCGTCCCTCCAGGACAAACCGGTTGAGGACGCGTCTCCCGGTTTCGTCGTTCATCAGGATCCGGGCCTCGTCGATCACGACCAGGGTTTTCCGCTGGTCCTGGCTGACCGCAGAGTAGATCTGCTGCACCAGGTCGACCAGGAGTTCGGTGTTTTCCTCCTGGCCGCGTTCGTCTACCTGGAAGCAGACGGTATCCTCATCGAAGCTGTAGTCGTCCTCGCCTAGGGTGTACGTGGTGCCGTCGAGTGCCCGGGTGATACTGCTGTATTCGTTTTTCGGGTCGACGATGACTACTTTGAGGTCCGGGTACGCGAGTGCAGCTCGCAGAAGTTCGATCTTGGCGGCGTAGCTCTTCCCGGAGCCGACCATTCCCATCCGTGCCATCGAGTGTGAACTCCATTCGAACCTGTCGAACAGTGCGGGTGATTCGTCGCTGGTGTCGACGCCGTAGATGACTCCCTGTTCCTGGCTGGTGTCCCGGACGGTGAACGGGAAGCCGGCTGCGGCACATCTCGCTGGGACAAGCAGTTTCTCTCCCAGGTGGTCGGGATGCAGTATGGAGTCGGTGTGGTAGGCGTCGACGGTGCGGAACACCGGTTTCTCGTAGTCGATCTGGACGGTTTCGAGCCTGTTGCACACCTTTTCGAACGTCCTGTCGCAGGCCTCCCTGTTGTCACCGTGTGCGGTGATGTAGACGCTGTAGTCGACGGCCTGGTCTTCGCGGTTGGCCAGCAGGTCGAGGAACCATTCTGTGTCTTCGAGCAGTCCTTCGAGCTTGTTGGTGCCACGGTACCCCTGCCGGAGCAGTGAGTCGATCTCGGCGTTCAGCTTTTCCGACACCCGTTGCAGCTTCTTCGAGGTTTTCGCGGTGCTCCGAGGCTCGATCACCTGGACGACATCCACGAGCCCGTCGGTCCGCATGACCTGTGCGGGCCACCCGGCCTGGACCGAGGTCGGAAACTCGGTAAGAGAGACTGTCTTCCGGTACTCTCCTCTTCCATCCTTCGGCTGAGTAGTGTGGAACGGATCCGGTTTTGGTTCCAGGCGGCGGTTACTGTAGATCACGTCCTTCAGTTCCTGTTTCTCCAGTCGTTCTGCGGAGAGGTCGGCAGTGTTCAACGTGGAGAGGACGTCCCGGCACCGCGAGTCGAGTTCGTCGAGCAGTATCTGCCGCTCCGTCTCTTCTTCCTCCTCCAGGAATGAAAGCGAGCTGCGGAGCTGTTTCTCGATCCATCGCTGGCTGTCCCGGTTGACCCGGATCACGATGAAGTGGCGCGTCCGGGACAGCTTGCCGGCGTTGAATTCCTCGATGTGCTCGACGTAGTCCTGTTTCAGTACTTTGTCCGGCGACCCGTTCTCCGCGATCAGGCTCCTGTACTCTTCAAGCGACAGCGGTTTCTGCCTGGAGTGGACCTGGACAGGATACGAAACTGTTTCGAACAGGTTGCGGTAGATCGAGACCAGTGCGCGTTGCTCGGGCTCGGTCCGCATCTCCAGGCTGGCCGGCTCCACCTCGATAACCGCCAGTACTTCACCGCTCTCCGTCACGACGTAGTTATCGGACAACTCCTCGACAGCGTTCCCTGCGACGTTACTCCATCCGACAAGCCACGTAGCAGCGTTCACGGCGAGTTCACCGATGTACTGGTTGAACGGCCGGAAACCGTACCACGCCACGCCGATCAACGCGGAGATGGCAAGCCAGAACACCAGTTCAGGTGTCAGTGTCGACCCGAATATTGCTACGCAGAGGATAGGCGGCAGGGCAAGCCGGACGAGCTGCTTCCAGGTAAACTTCCCGAAGAACCGGGCCGGGACTTTCAGCCGTCCCGGCATCCTGTACTCCACCCTGCTCATCTCCACTCACCTCTGTCTTCCCGGCTGTGTCTTCTACGGGTTCTCTGCGACGGTCTCTGTCCCTGCGGCCGGGTGTTCTCGTCGTTTCCGATTCTTTCCCGGGTGGACGCGACTCTCTCCTTGACGACGTTTCCGGTCCTGTAGCCCTGTCCGAGAATGGTCTGGGAGGCGGTCCACACCTGTAGGGGGACAAGCAGCAGCAGGACCAGGCTGGCAATGCCGAGGATCCAGTTCGCTAACGAATCCAGGCCGATACCGCCCGTTCCCCGCATCATCGCCAGCGAGAACCGGAGCACCAGCAGGTCGAGAGGTGCGAACATCAATGCCGCGAACCAGCCCGCAATGAACGTGTTGGCATACCTCCGCAGCTTCGGCACACTCCACATCAACGCGAGCAACGGGCTGATAGCCGCGACAAAGAGGATGTACACCGCCCTCAGGATGAACAGGACGACTAGTGCCAGCAACGCGACCGACTTCACCACGACCGCGAGGATCAACCCGGATCCAAGCCCCAGCAGTTCCTGAAGCGAGAGCCTCAATCCGCCGGGTGCAAACGCCCTGTTCAACGCGTTTGTCAGGTCGACAGCCAGTTCCAGCAACGGCAGCGATAGCGTCGCGAACACCAACGCGACAACCACACGCGGCAGCATTATTCGGACATCCGCGAATGACACCCCGACAACCGGCCCGGTCATGTGGAGGATGCCCGCCGACATGAACACCAGCGTCGCCAGCAGGTACGTCACCAGCAGAACCTGGCCGTGGACCTCCTGGACCGCCGGCGTGTGCTGGACGGAAGGCGTGGTGGTCAAAGCGGTGTAGACGAAGCTCAGTAACGACTGCACCAGCTCCTGGAACGGCCGGTAGAAGATCGTTCTCAGTAGATCACCCAGTTTTTCCGGCCAGTTCTGGACGATATCAACCAGGTCTTCCAGCAATTCAATCAGCGGATCCAGGTCAATCTCTACGACAGGGTCTTCCTGGTCGACATCAGCGGTCTCGTTCTGCTCTGCCGCCGCCAGCCCGGGTAGACAGCTCGCCAGCAGGAACACGGCTGCCGCAGCCGTGTGCACGTATGTGTACGCGTTCATGATCCCGAAGGTGATTCCGGCTGGCAGAACGCTCCCTCGCCAAGCGAGGCAACCAGGTAGTCAACGATCATGGGCGCAGCCAGCAGCAGGATCACGCCGACGAAGACGTGGCGTGCCAGCCGCTTACCCCGCCGCGTCCATTCTTCTCCCGGCATCATTATAGAGATCGCGGCCGCGGAGAACCCGAGGACTCCAAGGCCGACACCTGCCAGGAAAGCCAGCGTCGTCAACGAGTCGATCAGTGACAGCAGCGGCGAGAGGCTCTCCGGCGCCGAGCATTCCTGCGAACTCTGCAACAGAATAGCCGGCACCCAATACATTTTAGTAACGAGGTTGATTAGTTCCTCTATGCTCCGTTCCAGACACGGTCTAATTCGCGTCATCAAGCCTAGTTACAGGCTGTAGGGACTTTTATATATTTGAATAGATATAATCATACTGTTTATCAATCGAGAAGTGGTTCGATAAATCGAAATTTTTTATTGTGCTGGGTCAGACCTGGCAACTGAAATGAACAAAGACTGGGAGGAAATCTGGACGAAAGAGGTGACGAGCAACCTTCACATCAATCTGCCGTCAGATTTGGAAGAGAGAATCACTTTCGAAGACCCGCTGCATGGTCCTTCTGTTGTATGGAGCTACGACGAACATGCAGATGTTATCGTTGTCAGTGATGAGGAACTGGAGAAGGACAGATACGAGCACGTGAAATCGACGGAAACCGTCGGAAGTGGGCAGATAAGACCTCCCAAGGATCTGATGGAGAAGACTTCAAGGCCGATCTATCAAGGACTTATAATAGCCTATTTAGCTCATGAAGAGATGTTGTCTGAAGATTCTGAGAATTCCTCGTCTCAGCCTATCTCTGTCTACTTGTTGACCGAGAGCCAAGTACTGACATTCATGAATGAGGTTCCGGGTGAATCCGATGGTGATAGCCTGAGGAAGAAACTTCAGGAGACGCCAGCGTTTCTACCGCCCGTGAAATGAGGCTCAAGGCCGGGACCTGGGAGGTCGATAGTTCTCTACGCTCTCCCGAGGACGAATTCTCCGAAAGACTCGGAGAGCCGGATCACGCCTTCGAATCCCGCTGGATCTGGGAGAAAGAGCGCCTAATGGTCTTTACACATATCGGACTGTCTTATCGATCGAAAATGGATCATTCAAGCTGAAAACGATCATCAAGGGCAATCCGTTTCTATACCTCATTTTTGCAGTCGGTCTCTACCAACTATATGATATCATCTTCAGTGAAGATGGAGGGTTGTCTATAATATTTGCAACGGTTTTCTGGATAGTCGTCTTCTATTATCTGTATTCTCCGAGGTTCAGATCGAAGCATCACGATCTCGGTTCATTGAGAGAGCGAAATGTCCACCCGTTGTTGTTCATTTTCCTCTTTTCAGCTTTGGTTTTCCTGTGGTACCGCCTTCGATTCCTCTATCCGTCTTATCCTGTGGATGCGGTCGCTGTAGTCTGTTTCTGTTATCTGCTGATTGCCAGTTACAGTCTCAATCTTCTCCCATTCGTATCAACAAGCACCAATAACTCGGTTCTGTTTGCCCCCTCCCTGGTACTCCAACGTCTCGTATTTTCGCTGGGGATATTCGTCGCGTTCGGTTTCTTTGTCGGGTTTTACTGGTTTCAGACCGAGGCCTATCTTGAACAGTTAGCCACTCTGGAACCGACGAGAGAAAACGCTTCAATTGCAGCCGATGTCATGGGCGGCCTTAGAGGAGCTGGGGTGAGGCGAGAAGTGTTGATTACCACAGGATGGGCCTTTGCTACGGCGTACCTCATTGGTATGATATATCTCGTGTTAGAGTCCATCCAGGCCAGAAGGGTTGTTCAGTTACAGCAGGCAAGCGTTGCACAGCCGTTCAGTTCCGATCTCCAGAAGAATACCCTGCTGACTAGTTTCGCCCTGAGCACTCTCTTGATTGTTCTCCTGTTCATCCCCATACTCTCCGTCCTGCTATATGGGGTTCTTGGCCATCTTCCGTTTCCCGGGGTAGACCTCTATACTGGAACATACATGGCGGAACCGATAGAACTCGAGGCCTCTGCCGTACAGCTCTCTCAAAACATGTCAGGAGTCAATATGACAGCTAGTAACTACACTGAGGCGGCGGAGACGCCGATCTTGGAGAACTTAGAAACCGAGATCGTAATAGGCGAACCACGAGAGGTGACTACAGTAGAATTAGTGGAGGCCAACTACGAGGCATCAGAACGCCTTCTTACGTTTTTGCCGGGACCTTCCCGCCTGCTCTCTACAATTTTCTTTGCTGGATTTATTTTTCCGGTAGTTATGTTCTTATTCAACTGGGCCGTTGGCGTCCCATCTTCGTTTCTCACGAACCTGTATACGGTTAGGAAGTCCAACGATCCGAAGACAGATTATTCGGACAGGATTGAAATACCGGTTAGAAGAGTTAGTGACGAACGCGGGATTTTGGTCCGACCTATGTCTTTCTTTTTCGGATTCAAGCGGTATATCTTGATTTCAGAGTCGGTAGATGACAGATTGAATGAAGACGAATTGAGTGCTGTGCTGGCACATGAGGTCTACCATATTGAGAACAGAGACCTGCAGATCGGAAAGGTTTCGAAGCTCCTGTCCTTCTGTTTCGGAGGGAAGAATGCCCTACTCGCGTTCTACGACTATCCAAAGATCGAGCAAGAAGCAGACGATTATGCAGCGAGAAATTATGGAGCAAGGTCTTTCAGAATCGCCTTAGACAAGATCGATACGTTGCGTCATAAGCTGGCAGGATACGAAATCAAGGATACAAGTGATTTATCACCGGATAGGTTTGGCGTTGAAGAGGCGAGCTTCGCTCAAAGAATCAGGGGGAGAGCCAAGAACATTGAAACCAAAATCGATCAACACACTAGCGCTCCCCAAAAAATTCTGTACGGTGATCTGCTCTTAGAGAGAGCGCACAGGAGTCCCGAGGAAAGAATGAGGCGGATAAGGGACAATGATTATTCAGGGAGTCAGTAGCTCTTCCGTTTCCTCATCGAATGTGTCCCTCAGTGCATCCTGTACGTCCTGGTATTGCTTGGCTGTCTGAACTGCTGCCTCTACTGTTTCTTCGAGTACCTCTGGGTCGTAGTCAAGTGGTACTTCTATGCTTCCGGCGTCAGCCGGCCCCGGGTTTTCTCCTACTGGTGTAATGTATTCGGTCTCGTGTTCTTCTGTTAATTGTCTTCTCAGGTTTGTCAGGGGATCGCCCTCGAAGTCTCCAGCCAGTAGCAGGCCTCCGTCCATGATCTGTCCATTATTCCGTACTGCTGGACCGGTTTCAAAGTATAACTGGCCTCCTGTACCCTTGATATCGTATCCGTGTACGAAGGAGTCGCCTTCTTCCTCTACTATTTCGGTGACAGAATGTTCAACGTGGATTCCAGGATGTTCTTCGATTTGGCCAAATGCGTCGGCCACTTCTGAATCGTATTCATGAGAGTCCTCAACCATAGTACATCACGTTTTATCGGATAAGTAACAAATTTTAAATAATTGTTTGTTGTCCGGTCTTGGTCAAGCAATCAGACGGTGGAAAGGAAAACAACCGGATTTCGAGAAATCGAAATCAAAAACATACCCAAGTGAAACCGGGCGAACACTCACCTACTACTCCTTTATCTACCCCTGGATTTGACAGGGTGAACTCGTTATTCAAGGCGATACCTACACTTTCGATGACTTGGACGAACTGTACGAAACCGCGGAAGAACTGCCGGATGTGGAGCGCCACAACGTCTACGCGAGGCATGAAGACCTGGATGAGTGGGAGGGTGTGCCGTGGAGGGACAGCCTCTGGACTACGGAGGAGGAACCGGAGCTCGCAGGCGAGGTCTCCAGCAGCGATGATTTCTACAACGTGATTCAGTACGGTGATATCCTGGAGGCGATCGGCCAGGGAATGGAGAGCCACGGCGTGGAACCGGAGGGACACGTAACGGTCTCCCCGACACGGCACAAGATGAGTGCCAAGGTCGGCCTCGACCAACGGGTGGAACCTGTCCAGGGCGACGAGATAGAACTCCAGCTTCATGCACGGAGCGGCCACTCGGGATACCACGGTGTGAAGTATGAGCCCGGAGCGGAACGCCTGGTATGCAGTAACGGCATGACGGCTTTTGTCGCAGAGCAGAGCTTCGAGCAGACGCACGGAGAACCGTTCCAGCCCCAGCTCGCATACCACGCAGTCGACTCAATGATCGAAGGGGTGGACACCGTCGAACAGCGCCTGGAAGAGGCGCGGATGAAGCGCTTCTCGTACTCCACGACCTCGGGATCGACCAGTACCTGGAAAACCCGACCGCCGACCTGGTCAACGCCCTTCACGAAGAAGTAGACGACGCGAACAACCCGTCACTTTATGAAACCTACAACGCTGCAACCTACGCACTGACCCATCTCTCCCATGACGCTCCAGAGTACGAACTTGACGAGGGATACGAGCGAGCAGCCGAACTCCTCGAGTACGGAGACGGCATACCCCACCCTGAAATCCTTGGAGAGAACGCCGTGCAGAACCGGGTGCGGACCCTCACCGAGTCAGAAAACCCTGAGGAAGAAGAGTACTGGGAAGGAGAGACAGAGTCGGTCCGTGAACTCATGCAGGAACACGAGATCCAGGCGTAGAGGTGGAACACCGATTACAGACGAAGATGAGCCGTTGGCGGCGTGGGAGGCCCTTCTCCTGCCGAACTGGCGGTGGGAAGCACTGGAGAAGGAGGAAGACGGCCTCTACTACGGCCGTGTCAAATCTCCAAAGACGTATGACCGGTGGGAGTACGGCTACTTCACCAGGGACCAACTGGAGGAAGCCGGCGCATACAGGGTTGACGTAGACATCGGAAGCGAGGAAGACCTGTTCCCTGACGGCGGCTACCTCGCGGATATCTACGAAACCGAACTCGAAGCCCTGCTTGAAGAAGCCTACCACGAAGAGAAAGGTGATCCCGATCACTGACGTCGACGACCTCATAGAAGAGTTCGTGGAGCAGAAACGGTACGTGGAAGAGGAGAAACCGTACTGGATCAACCTCACCGGCGGCACCCGACACTCAGGAGAACTCCGGTACGAACTGGAGAACTACTTTCCCGAAGCGCATTACAGAGAAGCGATCGACCAGGCATTCCGCGAACAAGCCGAGGAAAAACTGAAAACGGACGGCGGCACGGCTTTCCTGCATCAGGATGGACGTAGAAACAGAGTCTACTACTGGGTCAACCCCGAGACTGGAGCAGCACTCTACCACACCGAGGCCAACGGCGAAGAAGCCAACCCGTTCTTCGGATCCGTCGGAGAGGCAGAACAGTTCCTCGAAAGACAGGCGGGCGAAGACGCCGAGAAGTTCGAAGGATACAGCCTCTACGAGGCCCGGATCCAGAAAATCGAGGATGCCGTCGAAGTCATCATGGACCAGAGCGGAATCGACGACTTCTGGTAAGCTTTCTGTCTGTTAGAAAAGTTGCAGGAATTCGTCCGGGCTGAGAATCTCGATTCCCTGATGCTGTTCAAGGTCAAGGAGGTGTGAATCCCCGGATACGACATAATCTACGTCTCCAGCTAGTGCACACTCCAGTATCTTGTCGTCGTCCGGGTCGTCCTCCACTACCTCTACAGTTGTCTCCGGGTCGATTACACGGGAGATGGTCAGTACTTTGGCCGCGAGTTCGTCCACTTGATCGTCAGAGAACGGCAGCCTGTCCCTCTTGAGAACACCCCGCAGTTCGCCGATTATCGCTGGCGAGGTCACCGACATATACTCTCCATCCTCGGCCAGAGACAGAATCTCGAACGGCTTACCGTCACTCAGGGCCGTCGAAACCAGTACGTTCGTATCGAGTACTGCCTCAACTTTCCTGTCGGTGCTCATCTATCAGCTCCTCCGCGTCGTCCTCTCCAAGCCCTGCTTTCTCGGCTTCTTCCCACATCGGCTTCAAAACATCCTCAAGCGATTTCTCGACAAACGATTCGTCTACCTTCTTCAGCAGGATGTTGTCTCCTTTGGAGACGACCAGTAGTTTCGCTCCTTCTTCTAGTTCGAGGTCACGGCGGACATCCGCCGGTATCGAGACTTGGCCGCGTGAACTGACCGTTACTACGTCAATCTCACTCATTGTACTTCACAAGAATAATCTTACTTCCAAGAAATAAAAGAGTTTCCCGGATACGGATCGGGATACCAGTTCTTCGGCTCTGTAGAAGAAGCAGAACAGTATTTGGAAAACCTGGCTGACCACGCGGAAAAGAACAGTACAGCGGGATGGTACTACGCAAATCCGGGAACCGGAAAGTCATGGAAGCAACCGAGGTGTCAACGGAGCAGAGCAGGCTTTACAGATTGGTGAAGCAGAAAGCAAGGCAATGCCTGGATTAGAATCGTTCTCTCAAATCTTTTCTATCCCTTTCTGAGAACCGGTAGTTGTCTTTTTTCTCCAGGTCTTTGATCAGATTCTCTAATTCTTCTTCCTTTTTGATTATTTCTGTGTGGATACAAGCTTCTACAAGTAGTTTGAGATCCCAGACTTCTACACCGCGCTGTTTTGCCATCTCGCCTACGTGTCCATCGTCCGTTAGTAGAGGTTGGTCTCTTGAAATGCTTAGAGCGATGCATTCTGCATCAGTGAATGACAGTGAAGTGTCTACTATTTCTTCCGCTGATTCAATTTCGTTTTCTGAGAGTGATGTGACTTCGAGCCATCCGCCATTGTATCTCTTTATTTCGTCAATGCGTAAGACAAAGTCATAACCTGCTACTTCATCCCTATGAACTTCCTCTATCACGGAAGTTGTTGTTGAAACCTCGTCAAAGAGTTGATTAAGAAGATTCAAACGCTCCATCTTAGCAAGAGCACTTAGGATATTGTTGTCGACAATCACTCTTCAATCACAGTTTGCTCAGGCGGTCTTCTCGTTCTTCATCGGATAGGAAACCGGCATCCCGTTCAGTCCCGCGATCCGATAATATATTTTTGAATTCTTCAGCACTGACGCCCGCAATCTCCGCAGCACGGTTCAAGCTGACTGATTCAGACCGGAACTGTTCGACAGCAAGTTCGATACGAAGCTCAGGGTTCTCCCGGAGGAAGCTGCGGACTGCCTCATCCAGGAACTCTTCTCGGGAGGAAAATCTGCCTTTCCTCCGGAGAATGTCTATGCTTTCTTCAACATCAATCATAGCTACCTTTTTCCTCTTACATGTTACTGGGTGGCGAGGCTATAAAATAGTGTGGCAGGTCTTCTACTGAAACGTGGATTCCCAATTGAGGGGTAAACGGTTCTTGTCTAAATAGTCGTCATGGATTCTTCTGAAAGAGTGTTAGACATTGCGAGGCGGTATGATATTCTTGAGGACAACGAGGTTAGGAGGCTGATCTTAGCTGCCAAATTTTCCAATAATGAGCGTTTGCAGAGTTCGGCTTCTAAGGCTGTGCTTCGGAAGTCAATCCAGAAATACCGTTATCCATTCGAGACCGATACCCAGTTTGGAGATGTTGACGTTGGTAAGACCTTTCAGAGCCTTCCGTTCTGTCTCTCCCAGAACAATCTCACAAAGCATCTTTTAGCGGTTGGTCAGTCTGGTTCGGGAAAAACCACGTTGTTCTACAGCTTGATGGATGAACTCGAGAAGCCGTTCTGGGCGTTTGACCTGAAGCAGGACTACCGCCACGTCGAAGATGTCCTCGTACTCCCGTGGACCGAGCTCAAGTTCAACCCTCTCAAACCACCCGAGGAGGTACCGCCGCGTAGGTGGGCTCAGGTCTTCGCGGAGATCTTCGGTCACGCCACCTCGCTTCTCAGCGGCTCGAAGAACTACCTGATGAAAAAGATAGTCGAACTCTACCGCTTATACAACCTGTTCAACCAGGTTTCTCCGCCGTTTCCCAGTCTCCACGAGCTGGAAATCCTCGTTAAGAGTGACGGCATCAACTATGTCAGGAAGCAGTCGGACTACCGTGACACCGTTCTCAACCGGCTGGAGGCGATGAACCTTGTCGCCGGAACAGTATTCGATTGCAGTCAGGGCTATTCTATCAGTGAACTTCTTCGACGGGACGTTGTCTTCGAGTTCGACGGTCTTTCACGGGACGTTCAGAACTTCTTGATGGAGATTCTGTTCGCCTACGTCTACGAGTTCCGCCTCGGCAAGAACCAGAGGGACCAAGGACTCAACCATGTCTTCTTTCTCGACGAAGGCAAGAGAGTCTTCTCGGTGTACAAAGAGAGACAGGACGCCTCGGGGATCCCGGAGATCGACGAACTCACAGCGAAGATGAGGGAGTTCGGGGAAGGATTAGTGGTAGCGGATCAGGAAGCCTCGAAGCTGACTGATTCGATCAAGGCCAACACCTACACCAAGGTGCTTCTCCCTACCGCGGGAACCAAGCAGTTCCAGGCGATGACCGAGGCGATGAACCTGTCCCAACGACAGGCTGAGTTCGCCCAGAGACTCGAAGTAGGCGAAGCAGTAGTCCAGGTCGGAAGCCGTGACCCTGTCCCGGTCAAGCTCAGGAACTACCGAGTCGAGAAAGACATCTCCGACAGGGAACTCGAAAAGAAGCAAAGAAGTGAGTGGGAAAACCTCTCCCACGAACCCAGGAAAACCACGCAGAGCTTCGACGACAAGATTGCACCGGGCCGAACAGATTCAGTACCGGAGAAAGAGATACCGGAGGACCCAACCGAAGTAGAGCTTTCAAACGAAGCAAAACGACTCCTGGAAGGCGTTGTAGAGAACCCGTTCAAACCCTTGACCGACCGCTACGAGCGGTTCCCGAGCAGCTACAAAGGAAACAAGGCGAAGAACGAACTCGTCGATCAGGGCGTTGTCGTGGAGAGGAAGGTGAAGAACGGCGAGGACAGGAAGCTTCTACAACTGACGGAGAAAGGCCGGGAACACGCCCAAAACCTAGATCTGGACGTGAAGCAGGAGGGAAGGGGAGGAGTCGTCCACAGGTACTGGCAGCACTTCATTAGAGATACGTTCGAAGAAGCGGGCTGGCATGCCTTCGTGGAAAAGTTCGACGCCGACGTCTACGTCAACATGGGAAACATGGAGCTGGTGGTTGAGGTTGCAATGGGCGACAACCCAAGGGAAATCCGACACCTGGAGAAGCACATGGAGAAAGACTTTATCGTGTGGATCGCCTGCCGAAAAAACGAGGTACAGGAAGGATTGAAGCAGGGAATGAAGGAGAATGGACTGGATCCAGATCAAGCCGTGTTTCGACTGCTTCGTGAGTTCAGAGAGCTTGAGGAAGATTCGCTGTAGGGTGTTCTGGGGTTTCGGAGTATCGGAGTATATATTATTCAGTTAATATTCAGAAGAAGTGATTCTTCGCTGGTGTCTGATTCGGTATTTACGTAGATTGCTTTGTCCACTTCATACATATTCTCTTGACAGGGTATCTACAGAGTGTTCTAATTAATATATGCCCGTAAACGACCCCGTATTCAGATGGCGTTTAGGACAGGTTATTTAAATGTTTTAGATTAATTTTCACTTGAAAACCCAAACGAAGGAAGGAGAGGAGTCAAGAGACAGTGAACGGATAATAGCTTGGACCTGAAGGCCACCCACGAAAGGGTTTGGTGGACACCAAGCGCAGCGAGGACGAAACCCGGGAAGAGAAATCCGGCGTCCCCGTCGCTTCAACCCATCTTAGGAATGCCACATCGTCCATTAAACCCTATCGAAACACGGCCTCACTTGTCCTTCCTTCCAACTTCGAATCGTGAATCACACTCTATGACATCCACACAGTACATCGATATCTCTCGCAGTCTCGAAAATCTGGAAAATGAAGTACACTCAGAAAACGCAGCCGCTGTCAAGGACCTGATCAATCACTCCGCCGCCGAAGGAGTCGGAGAAAGCCAACAGGAACGTATCATTTATGCCTGGAAAACACTGTTGAAGAAGTTTGCCTCCGACAGGTTCCGGATACGCGGTGCAACCAAAGACGAACTCAAGGATCTTGTCGCTGAAGTAAACAGAAGTGACTATGCGGAATCCACCAAACACAAGTTCCGCTGCGCAATCAAGAAACTCTACAAGGTCGAAAACGGCGGCGAACACCCCGACAAGGTCCAATTCTTCTCAGTACACAAAAGCCAGAAGCCGACCTCAGTCACTCGGGATGACCTCTTCACTAGCGATGAACTCCAACGCCTGCTCTCTAACTTCACCAATACCCGCGACCGCGCAGTCACCTACGTCCTCTACGAGTCTGCCACCCGTCCCGGCGAACTGCTCTCAGCCAGCCTCGGCGACTTCACCACAAATGAAAAAGGCGACTTCATTTTCCTTCAAGGAGCCAAACACACACCCGACCGCACCAACCAACTCGTCCGAAGCGGCCGCACACTCCGCGAATGGATCGCACAACACCCCTTCGGCGGCGAAACCGGTAATATCCAAAACCCATCGAAACCGCTCTGGGTCAAAACGCAGCAACACGCATGCAAACACTGCGGCAACATTCCACAGTTCCACAACGACAACTGCACCTACGAACCCGACCCCTCTGACCCGCTGAAACAAGCAGCCTACCGACGACGGTTCAAAGATGCCTGTGAGCGGGCTGAGATTCCGGAAAACAAGCGCCGGCCGTACAATCTTCGGCATACCCGTTTGACGGAGGTGGCGACGTTCATGGGTTACGAGCAGTTGAATAAGTTTGCTGGGTGGAAGCCAGGTAGTGATCGTGCGAAGGTCTACGTCCACTTGAACAACGACGATGTCAACAAGGCGATTAGAGAGGAATACGGCTTGAGTGGTAGTGAGGAAGAGGATGGTAGTGTTGAGTGTCCTTTCTGCGGTGCAGAGAACAATGATGTCTATTCTGAGTGCCGTAACTGTGGCCGGGTATTGAGTCTTGAAGAGGAGTCAAGTCGTGAGGAGAAGCAGAGTGTCTTGGAGCGGCTTGAAGAACTCGATGAGAGGGGCGTGTTGGAGAAACTGGGCCAGCTCGAAGGGTGATTCCTTAGTTTCCCCTCACCTATATAAATTTTGGTCAGTAATGTTGACTGTGGACAGTATGGTTGACCAAGATGAGCCTGGTGTTCTACTTCCAATACCTCTTGGAGAGAACAAGGTATTCCGAAACCAAGCTGCTGATGATCTCTTGGAACTCCTTTACAGGAACCCACACAAAGAGTTCGGGGTTCGGCAGCTCCGAGAGATAACAGGACACGGCGCACAAACTACCGACACAGCCCTCCAAACCCTTACACAACTCAATCTGGTCGAAACCCGGCGAGAGGGAAATAAGAAGCCTACCTCGATAAACCGAGAGCGTATTCAGAAACCTGATGATCCTCTGCTTGAAATCCAACAGGAGGAGTTCCGGAACCCGATCAAGGCATTCGCTGACCATGTAGAGGATAACCAAGACGACAATCTTGTCGGTATACTGCTTTTCGGCAGCGTTGCCCGGGGAGAGGCAGACCGTGCGAGTGACATCGACATCCAGGTAATCGTGGAGGATGATCTACTACAGTCCCGGCGAGACATGCAGGATATCCGGCAGGAAGTAGAAGAGTCAACGTTCAGCGGTGAGCGGTACGAATTCCAGGTGCTGGTTGAATCAATTGAAACTGCTGAACAGTACGGTGACGAACTGCAAGATATCTTCTCGGAAGCAGTGACGCTCTACTCAGTTGACCGGCTTGAGGAACTTCGGGAGGTGATCCTGGATGGATGACAGCGATATCGAAGACACTTTAGATTTTGTGTCGGAGGAGTTCCGTACTGGTACTGGCAAGCCTGAAAACGGATTGGACGTAGATGATCCGGCGCTTCTCCAGCTCCGGAAATCCTGTCGGATGCTGGAGGCCGTGGAATCACTTCAGCAGCAGAACGGATATTATACCGTTATCATTGAAGCCTCCTTCGCAGCAATCGAGCGCAGCATACAGTTCTATCTTCAAGAAAAGGGTTACATCCGGGAAGACGAGTTCGTTGATCACAGGAAGGTCTACGAACTCGGAGAAAATGCTGCGTTGTATGGCAGTAATTTCAAAGATAAGCTAATCCGTCTCTGGGAGAACAACCGTTCAAGGACATATTACCGAGAAGGGGTTGGAACGGAGAAAAATGCGATTCTGATGGTTGAACTAGCATAAGAAATCCACGGCCATGTCCTTCAGTTAGCAGGAGAAAGCCACGAATGCATCTGTAACGCAGCCTCTCCTGAAAATTAGTATGTTTATTTTACAATTTTTCTCATAATGAACCGGATTGCTTCCAGTAAGGTGTTTGAGGCCGAGGAACTCTTGGAGGAAGTCAGTTCTTGGAGTGAGGAAGAGATCGAGGAGTTGCCGAAACTGTACCGGAAGAAAGCAAGGGAATACCGGAGGCTTCCGCAAGGCGGCGAGGAGTGAATAGGTTTCTTCGGGAGGGATTAGGAACTGGGATTGACGGCTTGAAGCCCTCTCCTTTCAGCGACGGTAATAAGTTCTTCATCGGCTGAGATAAAGACAACATCGGTATCTTCTGCAACGAGTGAAAGCGCGGCGGAAAGCTGGAGGCTGTCCAGGGTTCTGAGATCGTCTTCGAGGATCAGGTCGAACGAGAACTGTTGAACCGACTCTTCCAGTGGCAGGATAACGAAGTCGTCAAGTGCTTCTTCAAAAAAGACGGCCAAGAGACTGTTGACATCTTGTTCGTTCAGGTCTTCTCGATTGTATTTTCGCCTAAACGCTGAGATGGTCTCTATCACCGTCAAAGACGTAATCACAACCCTTCGACCATCTCGTCGACAGAGTCAGTCCCGGATTCTTCGTAGTATCGTTTGACGAGAGCCGATGTATCGAAGAAGAGGAGTTCCATAACTTATAGTCGTTCCTCTCGATCTTCTTTGACGACCTGTGACAGGTCTTTGCCTGCGGCTACCTTGCTTCGAAGTTGCTTCAGCTCTTCGTTGTCGTTCTGGTCGATGAACTGCCGCATTTTTTCCCGCAGCGGATTCGTTTTCGGCTTGTTCAGTAATTGTCTACCCTGAAATCCAATATCATCGGCGGTATCGCTCATACCGATACTTTGCCGGCCGATTCTTAAATCAGTTGGCGTCAACTCTCCTGGATCCTCAATTGAAGCGAGAAATTCTTCCGCAAAGCGGTGAGGAATAACTGGCTTCTCCCTCTCCTCCACCGTATTTGTTCTGTGGAATACTTCGAATACGACCACGACTTCGACATTGAGGAGTTCTTGGAGGAGTCGCAGCGCCAGCAGGAAAACCGTTTAGAGGAAGAGTTGGAGAGGATTGAACGCCAGTTAGAAGAACGTGAGAGGATCTTCGAGCAGCACCGAGAAGATCTGGAATCCAAGCTTGATTGGTATCTTGAACGGCTCGAAAATGCGTACAAGAGGGCTGGAAACGTCGAGGAACTCAAGGACACGGTCACCGAGTTCTACGAACTTCTGCGGGAGGAGCGCGTACGGCACTGGAGAGACAAGCAGGAACTGGAGCAAGAGAAGCGGGAACTGCTCCGAGAACTCAATGAGCTCGAAGAGACGGATCTTAATCAACTACTGTAGGCTCCTTAGACTTACTTCTCTTGTCTTTCCTTTCTTTCCGCCGTAGTGGTATTCTGCAGTCACCAGGTTCAGGTGTTCGAGTTGTTTCAGGTGGTCGCTGATTCTGCGGTTGGAAAGTATTTCTCCGTATTCCGAGGCGATCTCCTGGTACCGGTCGTAGACGTCGCCGGCGTTCACAATGGATCCGTCCGACAACTCCCTCACAGCCTGATAGAGAATGCTATGATGCTTCGATAATTTCTCAAGCTGGTTCTCGACGTAGACTCTTCGGGCTTCTTTCTGTACTTCTTGGACGAGTTTTTCCGTCACTGTTTCCTCTGCTTTCCGTGCTGCGAGCTGGAGCCAGGTCAGTGCTGCCTCAGCGTTCTGTGTCTTTGATGCGATGTAGGTCACCGCGTCTCGATGCATCGACCGCTCTGCCAGACTTTTCCTGGCTCTTTCCGCCAGTATTTCGTAGATCTGCTCGCCGGTGTATGGTTCGAACTGTATTCTCCGTGGTTGTAGAGAGCTGTAGGTCCGTGGTTCCAGTTGATCCGCTAAATCTTCGGTGTTCGCGGTCACAACGGTTATCTTCGGCCCTTTTTCCAGGCGTGAGAGGAAGTACAGCAGGTCCTCGCCGTTGTTCAGGAGCAGGAAGTCGAGTTCGTCCAGTACCACTGTTATGTCGAGCACTTCGAGGTGTTCTTCGAGTTTTCTCTGGAGTTCGGAGGTGTGGTGTCCGGTTCCTACCTGTGTATTGGATAGCTGGGAGAGTATCTGCCTGAGTGCCTTGTAGTGGGTGTCGTGTTCCAGGCAGGAGACGTAGCAGCTTTCCTCGAACTGTTTCTTCACGAGATGTGTTTTTCCTGTTCCCCGCGGTCCGTGGAGATGCTGGTTCCCGGAGTTCTGCAACTGTTTTCGCTCTTCTTCTCTGTCGATGATTTCTTCGGGCAAGTACTTCTGTTGCAGCGGTTCCACGTCTTCGATCACACTCATGGAGAGTTCTCAAGGGGTGAAGGGTTACACAGTCTGAGCCGTACCGGGTTTCGTTTGAAAAGGCTAATAAAATCTCTTCAGTCTGACCACGGTGTCTTCCAGGTCTTCACGGTCCATAAGTTCGAAAACCGATTCCAACGCCTCGATCACCTGGTCGGTCGGCCTGTGATGCATCCCAGGGTCGAATATGATGCCGTGGTGCTCTTCTCGATTCCTGTGTTTTTCGACGAAGTCCCTGTCCCGTGTCAGTATCGGGGCGTCGTTCCTCCTGGAAAGCTTCAGTACTTCGTGGTCGGATTCCGACGGTTCCGGCCGCAGGACTTCGACGCCCAGTTTTTGATCAATAAGCGGGTCAACCATTTCGTCGCAGACAATCCGTTCCAGCAGAACGGCCACCTCAGGCAGAAGTCGGTTCCCGTGACCGAGACTGTCTCTCCACGATTTCGACTGTCAATGGAGATGTTGCCTGCTTCCTGACGGCGTCCGGGTGACTGATACAGTACCGAACCGCCTGAGAAACGTCTTCCCGCTCCAAAGCTTCGAACTTCTCGGCGATCTTCTCCAGCGGGAGGCCCCGGAGAACGTGCATCTCGTATAACTGGATGGCTGAAATCCTCGATCCCTCGATCCTGGGCGACTCTTCATCTCCTGCCTCGAAATCCAACCTGTCGAATACCGGCATAGTGAGAGTATTTAAGCGAATTGTTAAATCTGTTGCGGACACACCACGTCCAAGTGAAACACGGTCCGTGGAAACGGGCATCAATTCAACTTGATTCACTGTAGCAACGGGGGGAACTATGTTCGACAAATCTACAGGCGGGAAGGGTGTACTGCGGTCCGAAACCTATCTCAACAGCAGCTACCAGCCGGATAAGCCGGTCGGCCGCGACCAGAAAATAAACCGGATAGCCGACGCAGTCCGCCCGCTCGCACGGAGAAAACAGCCGGAAAACCTGCTTGTCCACGGCCCTGCCGGCGTCGGCAAAACCACCTGTGTCAAGCACGTATTCGACCGATTGGAAGACGAGACCTCGGCCAGGTCGGTCTACATCAACTGCTGGCAGTACAACACCCGGTCCTCCCTTCTCACACAACTCCTGATCGAACTCGGGTATCCGGCACCACGGAAAGGAAAACCGGTGGACGAACTGCTCTCAAAGATCCGTGAATGGCTCGACAAGAAACGGAACGTCGCCGTGGCCCTCGACGAGTTCGACCAACTGGACCAACGCAACGAAATCATCTACGACCTCCAGATGCTCAACCAGGAAGCAGACAACCGGATCGGAATCGTCATGGTCTCCAACCAGCACCCCTCCAAACTCAAGCTAGATCCACGGAGCAGAAGCCGATTGAACTGCCAGACACTACAGTTCAAACCCTACACCGCCAACCAACTGAAACAGATACTGGAGAAACGAGTAGAACAAGCATTCCGCCCAGGATCAATTCCAGACGAAGTAACCGAAGAGATAGCGCAGAAAGTAGCCGAGCAATCGGGGGACTGTCGTACCGCTCTCCGAACGCTGCTGCGCACAGCGAGGAAGGTGGATCAGAAAGGAAGATCCGAAGTGACGGTTGAAGATATCCAAAACAATCGAATTGAACCGTAGAGTTGTATACCGGGTATTTATTACTATCTGACTCTTAGAGGCGGAGTGACAAGGTCGGAAATCTGGTAACGGAAAACACCCGACGTAGACACCTTTGAGAAAACTGACCAGTTAATTCAACCCGGAAAATAAACAAAATTTGATGGAATTGTCGGGAGAGCGAGCCAATCTGATCGGTTGACCCTGTCACGGTTGTGACGCGGGTTCAAATCCCGCCTCGGGCGTTTTCTGCTGACGCCAATTCGCGAGCGACCAGCTTGCTGTGTCGCGAGCACGCGGCGTCAATGAAAAACCTCACGGTGGGATTTGAAGTAAACCACGAGCGAGCGGAGCGAGCGAGTGGGCGTGGTTCAAATCCCGCCTCGGGCGTAGAAATTTTCGTTTATACTGGTGGCTGCAAGTACGTGAACACTCGAATTGAGAATCCAGGCGCAAAAGGTCTGTCTCCGCAGATAGCAGAGACTGGTGATACTGTCGGACGTAACTCTGTGTCACATCGTGACACTCTCCTGGCTGTATTCGCACGGGTGAACGGCTTAAGCGCGGCCGCGCGGGCTCGCATGCGTAGCGAGGTCGGTTTCTTCCTGCGGCTTTGGCTGCCGTGCGGGCGCGAACGGACGCGACGATATTGTCACACAAGAGGTGGCCGTCACGGGCGTCACGGGCTCCGCTTCAAGTCTTACGTGTCTGTGCTTGAAAACGCACAAAAAATGCGCGGAGTAGCCGTGACGCCCGTGACAGCGTGGCCACGGTGAGTTGGAGGCGCCCGACTCATCACCGCCCGACTGTCGCCAATTTCGTGGACCATACCGGCGCTGTGGTCACGCCCCGCCGTACACGCCGTCCCACGCATCCAGCGGCTCGCGCTTCGCCCTCCGCAGAGTCGATTCCCGCGGCTTCGAGGCTCGCGGGGGACAGCTGACCGTAGACGAACCTGTCGAGCGCCTCGGGTTCCTCACCCGACCGGACCAGCGCCTCGCAGCGGTCCAGCAGCGCGTCCGTCTTCTCCCGCAGGGAACCGTCGACAACGGCGCTGTCCGCGCCGTGGCTGTGCAGCCACTCGTCGAGCATGCTGTGGTCCAGGTGCGGGAACTCCCGACCCGTTGCGGCAATGTATGTATGGCAGTAACAACAAATATTTATTCAGGATAGCCCATCGTTCGGACAAGAATGGTTACTGCGTCGAGTGATCGGAGTGATCAGGAGTGACGAGTTTCCCCGAGCGACTTGCCGAGACGCTGGTCGACCACAGCAAAGTCGTCATCGTGATCATGCTGCTGGTGACCGCCGGAATGGCGGTCGGTGCCGGGCAGGTCGACGACGAATCCGACCTGGACCAGTTCGAGACCGGGTCGGACGCGCGGGCGGCGCAGGAGTACATCCAGCAGAACTTCGAGACGGAAGGACAGCAGGACGTGACAGTTATCCAGGCGATCCAGCGGGGGGACAACGTCCTCGCGCGGGAGTCGGTGATACGCTCGCTGGAGCTCCAGCAGCAGATCATGGAGCGGGAGGAGATCGCGGGGACGCTCACCGAGGAGAACCCGATCCTGGGGATCGGCAACGTGCTGGCGCAGGCCCAGATCCAGCGCCAGTTCGGTGAGGACGCCGCCAGAAGCGGCGGCAGTGCCGGCGGCAGTCAGGAGATCACCATCCAGGACCAGATCGACGTGCTGTCAGCGATGAGCGAGCAGGAGTACGAGGCGCTCGTCCGGGAGGTGCTGTCGGAGGACGGCAACCAGCGGGCGCTCGCGCTGATGCCGTCCTCCTACGAGACCGGGACGACGACGGCGAAGGCTCACAACATGATCATCACCCAGCGGACCGAGGGTGGAACCCCCGAGGGCCCCGAAGGGCTGGGTGAACAGGAGACCACTGCGCAGCTCGAACTTCGCGAACTCGCAAACCAGGAAGACGACCAGTACACGGTGTTCGGTTCCGGCATCATCACCGACGAGATCGACCGTTCGTTCAGCGACAGCTTCACAATCGTCGGACCGCTTGCGTTGCTGTTCGTGGTGGTGGCACTGACGGTCGCCTACCGCGACCTACTCGACATCGTCCTCGGGGTGGTGGGGATCCTGGTCGTCCTCCTGTGGACGTTCGGGTTCATGGGCTGGGCCGGCATCACGTTCAACCAGTTGCTGATATCGGTCCCGGTGCTGTTGATCGGGTTATCGATCGACTACGCGATCCACGTGTTCATGCGCCACCGGGAGCACCGCGGCGAGGAAGCCGACGGAACGCCGGACGTCCGGGGCTCGATGAAGACCGCGCTGTTCGGCGTCGGCGTCGCACTGGTGTGGGTGACGGCGACGGCGGCGATCGGCTTCCTGGCGAACCTGGTTAGCCCGATCGGCCCGCTGCAGGACTTCGGGCTGACGAGTGCGTTCGGGATCACTGCCGCGCTGTTCGTGTTCGGCGCCCTGATCCCGGCGCTGAAAGTCGAGATCGACGGCTTCCTCGAAGCCCGCGGTATCGACAGGCGCAAGCGGGCGTTCGGCACCGGCGGTTCGGCGTTCTCGGGCGTGCTGTCGACGGGCGCGAAGGCGGCCCGGCGCGCGCCGCTTGTCGTCATCGCGCTGGCGTTGCTGCTCTCGCTGGGCGGCGCCTACGGCGCCACGCAGGTCGACACCACGTTCCAGCAGGAGGATTTCCTCGCGGAGTCGCCGCCGGGGTGGATGAACAGCCTGCCCGAGCCGTTCGCGCCAGGCACGTACCAGGCCAAAGACGATCTGGAGTTCGTCCAGGCGAATTTCCAGCAGCAGGGCCAGGATGCAAGCCTGCTGATACGCGAGGACGTGACGAACCCCGAGACGCTCACGTGGGTTCAGGAAGGGACGGACGCGGCGAGCGAGACCGAGTCGGCGTTCATCCTGGCGAACGGCCGGGCTGACATCCGGACGCCACTGACGGTGATGCAGCGGACGGCGCGGACGAACCAGGAGTTCGGAGCCGCGTACCAGCAGGCCGACACTGACGGCGATGGGATCCCGGACCAGAACGTCGAGGCACTGTACGATCAGCTGCTGGCGATCAACCCCGAGGCCTCGAACGTCATCCACCGGAACGAGGCCGGCGAGTACGAAGCGCTCCGGATCCAGGTCGGCCTCAAGGGCGACGTCCTCGCGGCGACCGTCGCCGACGACATGCGCGACGTCGCCAGCACGATGGAGGCCACCAGCGACGGCCAGCTCGAGGTGGTCGCGACCGGCGACCCGATCATCGGCAGCGACGTCGAGGACGCGCTGTTCGAGACCGTCATCCAGAGCCTGCTGATCACGCTCGTGGCCGTGTTCCTGTTCCTGGCGGTCGCCTACCGGCTGACCGGCGACACCGCCAGCCTGGGGGTGGTGACGCTCCTGCCGGTGCTGTTCTCGGTGACGTGGATCCTGGGGACGATGTACCTCATCGGAATGCCGTTCAACGCGCTCACCGGGACGATCGCCGCGCTGACGATCGGGCTCGGGATCGCCTACAGCATTCACATCAGCTCCCGGTACACGCTCGAACTCGAACGCCAGGGGGACGTCTGGGCGGCGATGGACACGACCGTCACCGGCACCGGCGGCGCGCTGCTTGGCAGTGCCGCCACCACCGTCGGCGGCTTCGGGACGCTCGCGCTGGCGATCCTCCCCGTGCTCCAGCAGTTCGGGATCATCACCGGCCTCACGATCATCTACGCCTTCCTGGCGAGCGTGCTCGTGTTGCCGTCGATGCTGGTGGTCTGGACCCGCTACCTCGGTCCCTCCGGGTACTTCCCGACGGCCGAGGACGAGGACGAAGTCAGCGGCCCCGACGATGCGGCGGAGACGCCCGCCCCCGACGGCGGTGCGAGAAACGAGTAGCGCCTGCCCCCGCTGACAGCCCTCCGGTTCGTCCGCTCCGTTCCCGCGATCTGTGTCTTCGACCCGGTCTCGGGAGCGATCCACACGCTTTTCTCCGGACCGCCCCTCCTGCGAGTCAATGGGACACGTCGAAGCCCTCTACGTCCACCCGATCAAGTCGCTGGATCCCGTCGCCGTCGAGTCG
>PXSQ01000088.1:36509-92681 GCA_003022725.1 Halobacteriales archaeon SW_7_65_23
CTCGGCGACGCGATCGGCTACCCGATCGACCTCGCCCGCGACGACGAGAGCGGGTTCCCGGACGACACCGACGCCTCCGGGCCGACGGTGATCACCGCGGGCACGCTCGAACGGGTCGCCTCGTGGTACGACGACATCGTTCCCGGGGAGATGCGCCGCCGCCTCCGCCCGAACGTCGTGATCGGCGGCGTCGAACCGTTCTGGGAGGACCACCTCTACGAGGCGCCCGGCAGCGTCGTCCCCTTCGAGGTCGGCGACGCCCGCCTCCACGGGGTCAACCCCTGCCAGCGCTGCATCGTCCCCACCCGGGATCCCGACACCGGCGAATCGACGGCCGGCTTCCAGGAGACGTTCATGGAGCGGCGCCGCGACACCCTCCCCGAGTGGGCCAGCGAGGCCTGGTACGACCACTACTTCCGCCTGATGGTCAACACGCGCGTCCCCGAACCGTCGTGGGGCGAGCGGATCGCCGTCGGCGACGAGATCTCCGAGCCCCTGCCCGCGACGAGCGCCGAGTAACGGGGCGTCCGTGTCGTTGGTTTTTTGCGTGTGCTGCAGCGTGAGCTGTCGCTACCGGGTTCGCAGTGTCGGGGGCGTGGACCATCAGGCTGGAGCGCCGAGATTTATGGGGAGACGGCTCCCAGGGAGGAGTATGGATCTCGGCATGGAGGGCAACGTAGCACTGTGCACAGCAGCGAGCAGCGGCCTGGGGCTGGCGAGCGCGGAGGCGCTGGCCCGCGAGGGCGCACACGTGGCGATCTGTGGAACGACCGAGGAACACCTCGAAACGGCGGGCGAGCAGCTCAAGGCGGCGGGCGACGGCGACGTCCTGGCCGTCGAGGCCGACATCACCGATCCCGACCACGTGAGCGCGTTCGTCGAGCAGACCGTCGACCGGTTCGGCGGGCTCGACCACGTCGTCACCAGCGCCGGCGGCGTCCCGAGCGGCCCGTTCGTCGAGATGGACGACCGCGACTGGTACGGCGCCTACGACATGCTCGTGATGAGCGTCGTCTGGACCTGCCGCGAGGTCCGGCCACACCTCGAGGACTCCGACGCCGGCAGCATCGTCGCGATCACCTCCCGGACAACCCAGGAGGTGGCCGACGACCTGGTGCTGTCGAACGCCGTCCGCCGCGGCGTGGTCGGCCTGGTCAAGACGCTCTCCCGCGAGTTCGCGCCAGAGGTCCGCGCCAACACGGTCCTGCCGGGCGCTCACGAGACGCCGCGCATCGAGGAACTGATCGAGCAGGCCGTCGAGCGCGGCGACGTCGCCGACTACGAGGAGGGGTACGCCGACTGGGCCGACGGGATTCCCCTCGAACGGATCGGCGACCCGCAGGAGCTGGGCGACGCCGTCGCGTTCCTCTCCAGCGACCGGGCGAGCTACGTCAACGGGGCTGCACTCCCGGTCGACGGCGGCTCGCTGCGCAGCTGACCGACCGGTGGTTCGCCGGGCAGAGATCAGCTCAGTGGATCGGCGCTCCAGCGGACGCTGTTCGTGCTCGCTGACAACGGGGCGACGGTGCGACGTTCGACCTGAGCGGCCGGGCCGTCGACGTGCCGGGACCGGTCGAGTTCCACCAGTTCGACGCGGCAGCGGCGCCGAGCGACGTGGCTGACGAGCTGGTGGGGATCACCCTCGACGCGATGCTCGCGGAGAGGCGGGACCGGCCGGAGCCGATCTCGCGAGGGCTCGGTCAGTACCTCGCCGTCGACGAGGACTGGACCGTGACCGACTGGGATCCGCGGCTCGCTGAGTGGACCGGCGTCGAGCCGGGGACGATCGTCGGCCGGAAGCTCTGGGAAGCGCTGCCGGATTGGGAGTCGTCGGTGTTCGCCGAGCGGTGCCGGGAGGTGATGGACACCCGGGAGTCGATCACGACGGATCTGTACCACGGACCGGGGGAGTGCTGGCTCGAGGTACAGATCCTTCCGTGGGCCGCCGGCGGACTCGAGTGTTTTCTCCGGGACGTCACCGAGTACAAGGCGGTCCAGATCGAGGGGACCAGCGGCATCGAGAGCACGCTCGACCGCATCACGGACGCGTTCTTCGCGCTGGACAACCGCGAACAGTTCGTCTTCCTGAACAGCCGGGCGGAGTTCCTGCTCGACGTCGACGCCGACGAGGTGGAGGGCGAGCGGTTCTGGGACGAGTTCCCCGCGGCGGTGAGCACGACGTTCTACCGGGAGTTCAAGGGCGCGATGGAGACCCAGGAGCCGACGAGCTTCGAGGAGTACTACCGGCCGCTTTCCCGCTGGTTCGAGGTCAACGCCTACCCCGCCGAGGACGGGCTCTCGGTGTTCCTGCGGGACGTCACCGAACAGATCGAGCTCCAGCGGAAGCTCCAGGACCTCCACGACGTCACCCGTGAGCTGATCGTCGCGGAGTCGGACGTCGACATCGCCGCGGGGACCGTCGAGGCCGCCGAGGAGATCCTCGACTTCTCCCTGGTCACGGTCTGGCGACACAACGCCAGCACCGGGAAGCTCGATCCGCTGGCGTGGTCCCCGGCGATCGACCGACGGGAGACGGAAATGGAGCCGCTTGGCCCCGACAGCCGCTTCATCTGGGCCGTCTACGAGAACAGCGAGCGGCGCCACCTCGGGTTCGTCCCCGCGACGACCGCGACCTCCCACCACCCGGGGAAGGTCACCTCGGAGCTTCTGGTTCCCGTCGGGGAGTACGGCGTGCTCGGCGCCTACTCCGACGATCGGGATGCGTTCACCGAGACCGACGTCGAGCTGTTCCGGCTGCTCGCGAGCACGGTCGAGTCGGCGTTCGCCCGCACCGAACGCGAGCGGGAGATCGCCCAGCGCAACGAGCGGCTCAACGAGTTCGCCAGCGTCGTCTCCCACGACCTGCGCAACCCGCTGAACATCGCCGCCGCTCACGCCGAACTCGCCCGCGACGTCGAGGACGACGAGGAACACCTCGACAAGATCGACGAGTCGCTCCACCGGATGGAGCGACTGATCGAGGATCTGCTCGCCAGGGCGCGCGGGGACCGCGACCTCGACCGCGAACCGGTCGACCTCGACACGCTCGCGTGGGAAGCCTGGGACGGCGTCGACACCGAGGACGCGACGCTGTCGCTGTCGGGTAGCGCGTCGCTGGACGCCGACCCCGGCCGCCTCACGCAGCTGTTCGAGAACCTCTTTCGCAACGCCGTGGAACACGGCGGCGAGGGCGTCTCGGTCCGGGTCGACACCTGCGAGGACGGCTTTTCCGTCGCCGACGACGGCCCCGGCATCCCCGCCGACGAGCGCGAACAGGTGTTCGAGCGGGGCGTCAGCAGGAGCGAGGACGGCACCGGCTACGGCCTCTCGATCGTCGCCGACATCGTCGAGGGCCACGGCTGGCGGGTCGAGGCGACCGAAAGTGCCGGGGGTGGCGCCCGCTTCGAGATCACGAACATCTACTCGCTGTCTGAATCGGATGACTGATCGTGATTATTGTGACTGTTTACCGGGTCGACCGCACGTCTTTCGGCGGTCGCCTCGGTAAGGACTCACAATAATCACGATCAGAGGCGTTTGTTCCACTCCTCAACCGGTAATCGGGTCTCAGTCGCTTCAAGCAGTCGCGCCGAACCTGTCAATAGAACAAGGGTTGGTTCAGAATCACGGTTGGCCCTGTACCCGATGTTCTGGCTAGTTTCGACAGTTTTGGGATGTAACCCAACCGGTGCTTTTATAGGATATCCAGAATGATATTGGCTTGTCACGAGGCGCGGGCACTGAGAGAAAAGCGACAGTCACAGACCGTCGAGACGGGACGAATCGGCACCGAACCACACAGCCGTGGGAGGGAGCAGACGCATCCACTCGATAGCAGTCAGACTTTCACAGACGATGCACGAACACGACACACGAGACAGGGACCCGGCCAAGGTGGGAACCTGGTACGTAATCGAGACCGAACAGGGAGACAAACAACTCATCACCGAAGAAGAGTACGTTCGGGGTGAGTACGATGGCGCCGAGAAAGAGCTGACGACGACGGAGGTGAGCGTCGCGAGCGACGGAACGAAGACTGCGGTGTTGGTCTCGGCCGATGGACAGTTGGGGAATCGGGACCTCCCGTCGGACGCGACAGCGACGATCTGGACTGGCACCTACGATGACAGTGGAACTGTCCCGTCAGGCGTTGCCAACGAAACGATCGACGTGACCGTCACGAAGGGAGGCAGCGAGGAGACGTTCACTGTCGACACTGACAGCAACGGTTCTGCATCGGTGTCGTACGACCTCTCGGAGTCAGGTCGTGGTAGCGGGACCTACTCCGTCGAGGTCAGTCCACAGAGTCACGACAATCTCAGCGCGACGACTCAGTTCAACGCAGGCGTTCGAGTGAAATCGACAGCTGGATTTCGAAACACCATTCTGACAGGGAAAGAGTCGACGTTCTCGTTTCTTGCTCACGACGGTGACTCGGGGGTCTCCGGTGAGGACCTCGATCTGACCATCACGAAACAGAGCGACGGGAGTCAGGTCAAGCAAGTGACGAAGACGACGGATTCGGCCGGATTTGCGACGGTCTCGTTTACACCGTCCAGCAGGGACACCTACAACATCCAGGCGGTCCGAAACAACTCGCTCGTCGCGTCCGCGCAAACCGATGCTTGGCCGGCAATCTGCTGGAACGACTTCGATTTCCGCAACGCGCTCCGTGGCGCGACGAACACGTACGGCGGATACATCATCACTGCGAACGGCCGCCTCTCGAACACAGACGTTACGATCACGTTCTACACAGACGCCACACGTGAGACCCAGTTCGCACAGAAGACGACGACGACAGATTCGGGTGGCTTCTTCACCGTCGATTACACGGTTCCACCTGATTTCAGCGGGGGAACCCTCTATCCCGAGGCAGAAACGACAAATATCCAATCGATTTCCCTCCAGCAGGGAAGGATCGGCGTCACCGACGTGTCGAGCGCCGATGTCGGGGACGGTGGCGGTGGTGGGGAGCAAGACCCCGTTGAATTAACTGCCACAGCCGACTCCCGGCGTGCACCAGGGGAAACGTTGACCGTCGACGTCTCCGCGACAGATGGCGACTCGCCGATCACCGGTCAGGACGTCGACCTGTATCTGTCGTATGGTACCAATGGACCGCCACTCTACTCGACGACACTGACCACTGATACCTCCGGTGAGGCGACCGCCGCTGTACAACTCCCCGACGATACTGCCGACAACAGCAATGTCCGGGGCACGCTCGGTATGGAGTACAACGGAAATACGTACACAGCGTCGACGTTCACCTCCATCCGAGCGTATCAGATTGACTTTGATACTGATGAATTTAGAGTGGCGAGGGGGGAATCGGCAACCTTGACGCTCGATGTCACAGATGAAGCCACCGATCAGGGTGCAGCAGGAATTCCAGTCCAGTTCGATGCCCAGTACCTGTTCGCACAGGACGGGTCATTCGACACGGGGAGACTTGAGTCCGGGAGCGATGGGACAGATACACAGAGTGTGACCATACCAAACGATATCGGCCACTGGGCACTCTTTAATAGAATCGATAGATACAATGGTACCAACGTCGGGAGGCAATTGACATTCGTCGGGAGTTTCGGAAATCTGCA
Organism: Halobacteriales archaeon SW_7_65_23; assembly: GCA_003022725.1. Classification (GTDB taxonomy): domain Archaea; phylum Halobacteriota; class Halobacteria; order Halobacteriales; family Haloarculaceae; genus Halovenus. The sequence goes on from PXSQ01000088.1 coordinate 42,113, forward strand.
GTTGACCGACGATACTCTGGTCGCTGGCGAGTCTGCGAATTTCGAATTCGATATACAAAACGATGCGACGCTGTACGGGATTGTCTTCGGAGAAACGCCGAGGAGGGCAGAACGACCGTTCGGAAAGGTTTTCCAGGGAACCAGTTTCTCGCTGCAGATTCCGCCGCAGTTCACGACGGGCGAGAACTTTTTCATCAACGTGTATGCAATTGATGATCAGGGGCGGTTGTACTCAGGGTCCGAGTTCACTTCGATCGACCAGGACGCATCGCAGGCCCCGTCGGTCACGGCGCAAGGTGGATCGGCCGCTGTCGGTGGCGAAGTCACGATCTCTGTCGACGCGAGCGACGCCGCAAACGTCATCATCGAAAAGCTCTGGACCGACTGGACGATCGCGGGCCAGAGTACGGGGAGTGCAAACGTCGAGGACGCGATCTCCGAAACCGGACAGGTAGGAATCAGCTATGGCGCAACCCTGGACTCGATCTCACCGTCGCTCACGATTTCGCTGCCAGACCGATACATCGGCGGCGAGTACGAGGTAGACGTTATTGCACTCAGTGGGAACGGCAAAACGGCCGAGACGACCGCCACAATCACGATCAGCTAGCGACTGTCGGTGCTGACCGTTTCGTCGCCGGCTTGTCCGCTGTCGCCTGCCGTCGAAATCCGGATATTCCCGCACAGAACACGAACGACCTGCCGGACCCCGCCGACGAGCCTCCGAACGAGTCCTTCTCGCGGTGCGGTTCTGGAGTGGCGGCCTACGGTCTCCACAGTCGGGGTGACAGAGACCGCTGCTCGGGCCCGTGCGAACGTGGGAGCCGGTGGCGTGGCATCGGTCGCATGTCGAATCGTCTCCCTCGCCGAGTCAGCCCACTTCTCCAGCTCGCGACGCTGGGCTTCCAGCGAGTAGCTTCCGCGGTCGTGTTCGAACAAGATATTGATGTTCTTATATATCTTGTACACTTCGGGCAGTCAGTCACGTCGGACGATCTATCACATCCACCAGGTGATTTATACCACGAATGTATCAAATTGAGCCACACATGGCGAAGTCATCGGAGGAACTCTCCATTCAATCGAGCAAATCAACCACGGAGATCCACGCTGCCGACGACGAAGCCACGGACTATGCCGACTCACACTGGCTCGAGCGCGCGACGCGTCCGCGCCAGCGAGCGACGGTCCGCTACCGGTCGGTCCAGCGCAGCAACAAAAGCGTCAGTTCGTAGAGGGCGATCATCGTCGCCACCACTACGAACGGCGCGAAGTTTGTCGGGTCGGGGCTGAACAGGAAGGCGACGCCGGCAAAGCCCGCCCAGAAGTACAGCCGCTTGTCGACGAGCCACTGCCTGGTGGTGACCCGCATCATGACGGCGAGCATCATGAACAGCGGGATCTGGAAGATGGCGGCGAACAGCCCGATCATCAGCAAGATTGTGTCGAACGTCTCGGTCAGCCCGAACGCGATCTCGGCGGCCTCCTCGGAGTAGTACAGGAAGTACGTGAACAGGAACGGCAACACGAGGAAGTATGCGAACGCGACGCCGACAAGCGCGAGCAGCAGGCTGGTCGGCACCGACGAGAGGTAGTACCGGCGCTCGTGGAGGTACAGCCCCGGGCGCATGAACAGGTACGACTGGTAGACGAATACGGGGAGCGCGACGATGAAGCCGACCAGCGAGGCGACCTTCAGGCGCGCGAGCAGCAGCGCGAGCGGGTGGTACACGCGGGGGCAGGCGGCGTCGCTGCCCTCCGGCAGCTCCCCGCCGACGGCCAGGTTGGCGCATTTCGAGCCGTCGCCGGGCAGAAACGAGTACCACAGGAAGTTGATCAGCCGGTCGGCGAAGGGGAAGGCGATGGCGCTGGCGATGGCCATGACGACGACGACCCAGGCGAGCCGGCGGATCATCTCCTCGATGTGCTCGGTCAGCGGCATCTCCTCGTCGTCGGGCGCGCCGCTGTAGCCGCTGTCGCTGGCGGGAGCACCGCTGTCGCTGGCGGGAGCACCGCCGTCGCTGGCGGGAGCCCCGATCCCGGGCTGGCCGGGGACGCCGTCGGGATCGGCGGTGGGCGTGTCGGCGGGCTCGTCCCCGTCGCTCATTGTCTCCGGGTTGTCCGTCGGCTCTTGTAAGCCTTCTTTCTCGGGGCGCACCGGCGGCGACCGGAGCGCCGCGCAGTCGTGCGGTCAAGTCCCCCCAGGAGCGTTCGCTGTGCTCCCGGTATGAATAGATTGATAACCGACAGTCGGTAAGACCGGGGTAGATGTCCGGCGCACTCGACGAGGACACCGCCCAGACGCTGGCTAGCGGCCGCCAGACAGTCGGCGGGATACTCAGCGCCGCACAGTCACATCTGAAGAAGGTGTTTCTCGTCTTCATCCTCTTTCTGATACTCACCATCTGGGCGCTGCGGGCGTTCCTCTGGGACAAGCTCAAGCAGGACCTCGTGTACAAGCAGATGAGCGAGGAGGTGTCGGAGGTGACCGAGATCGTCGCGGTCACCCCCTTCGAGGTGATCCTGCTGCAGATCAAGATCGGCCTCGTCGTGGGGATCATCGCGTCGATCCCGGTGCTTCTGTGGTACAGCCGCGACGCGCTCAGGGCGCGCGGGTTCTACCCCGACTCGAAGATCCCTCGCTGGAAGATCCTCACGTTCGTCGTGACGATCGTCCTGTTGTTCCTCGGTGGACTCGCGTACGGCTACTTCGCGTTTTTCCCCATCATGTTCAACTTCCTGGCGACGAACGCGGACCAGGTCGGGTTCAAACCCACCTGGTCGATCGCCATGTGGACGGAGTTCATCCTCTTTCTGGGACTCTCCTTCGGCATCGCGGCCCAGCTCCCCCTGGCGATGAGTTCGGCTGCACGGGCGGGCGTCGTCAGCTACGAGACGTTCCGCGACAAGTGGCGCTACGCCGTCGTCGTGATCTTCGTCTTCGGCGCGATGTTCTCGCCGCCGGACCCGTTCACCCAGATCATGTGGGGCGTGCCGCTCGTGTTGCTGTACGTGTTCAGCCTCGGCATCACGAAGCTCGCAGTGCTCTCCAAGCGGGCCGGCGAACAGGTACCGACCCGCGACGTCGCCCAGGCACGCTGGAACCAGCTTGCCGGCGTATTCGTCCTGTCGGGTGCGGGGATGTACCTCTACCTCTTCGAGGGCGGCCTCGAGGAGACCAACGACCTGCTCGCGTGGATCGGCTCGGACTACCGCTTCCCCGGCGGGGGCCAGCTCGGCGCGTTCGGCCTCTCCCCGACAGCCGTCGGCATGCTGCTCACGGCGCTGGTCGCGCTGCTGATCACGGCCGTCGCACTGTTTTATCTCCGCCTCAAGGAGCTCGAGCGCCGGACAGGGGAGCTCGAGGAGGAGGCCGCGGCCGCCGAATCCACCCCCGGCGCGTCCGACGAGACGGCGGCAGGCGAGCAGGAGTCGGACCCGGAAGCGGGCGAGCCGGCGGAGATCGACATCGGCGCGATGAGCGCCCGGGCGATCGAGGCCGCGCCGCCGGAGGCGTTCCTCGAACTGAGCGGCGAGCGGGCGCTGCACTACGCCGAGCAGGCCGTCGAGAACGACAACCCCGAGAAGGCGCAGGCGATCCTCGACAGCTTCGACGAGGCCGAGGAACTCGCCGAGGAGCGCGACGCCGAGGCGGAGGCGGAAGCTGAAGACGAGGAGGACGAGGGCAACGTCGTCACCTCGACAGCCGCCGGGATGTTCGACGCGTTCAGCGAGGACGAGACCACCGAGGAGGACATCGGCGGCTACTACTACGACATCGCGTTCATCCTCGACTCGCTGACCTCGAAGGCGATCTGGATCGTCGCCACGTTCATGATCGTGCTCGCCGGGTCGTTCATGTTCCTGTACACCGGCGGGATCAAGACGATCAGGGAGATCTTCTCGGCGAACATGCCCGAGGCGCTGTCGGATCAGCTGCAGATCGTCACGCTGCACCCCGTCGAGGCGCTGATCTTCATGCTGAAGTTCTCGACGCTGCTTGCGGCGCTGTCGATCCTGCCGATCCTCCTGTACTTCGCGTGGCCGGCCGTCGAGGAGCGCGGCATCACGACCGGCGACCGCAACGTCCTGCTCGTCTGGGGGTTCACGGTCCTCATCGCGCTCATGGGCGGGACGCTGCTGGGCTTCCTGTTCATCGCCCCGGGGGTCATCTCGCTTTTGGCCCAGGACGTCATCACCTCCGACATGGTGATCGCCTACCGCATCAACAGCTTCGGCTGGCTGGTGATCTACCTGACTGTCGGGGTGGGGATCCTCGCGCTGATCCCCGCCACGCAGGTGCTGTTCCATCACGGCAACATCGTCTCCTATCGCCGGCAGCGCACGAGCTGGCGCGGCGTCGTCATCGGCTTCTTCGCCGCGGCCGGCTTCCTCTCGCCGTCGGGCGTATTCACGATGTTCATCGTCGCCATCCCCGCCTCGATCGCCTACGGCTTCGGGCTCGGGCTCACGTGGCTCCTCGCGAGCATCGGCAGCCGCACGCCACGGCGCCGCGGTAAAACTGCCGACTGACAGCGACGAGCGGTGGAGCGACACCGATTTTTAGTGTCCGCCGCAATCGCCAATATGGACCTGACACAGCGCCCCAGACGGCTGCGATCCGACGGGATCCGGCCGCTGGTGAGCGAGACGACCCTGGACGCGAGCAACCTGATCGCGCCGGTGTTCGTCGACGCGACGACCGAGACCCGGCAGCCGATCCCCTCGATGCCCGGCCACGAGCGCGTGCCGGTCGCGGAGGCGGTCGACCGCGTCGAGGAGATCCGCGAGACCGGCGTCGAGGCGATCATCCTCTTTGGCGTCCCCGAGTCGAAAGACGCCGAGGGGAGCCGCGCCTGGGTCGAGGACGGCGTCGTCCAGCGCGCCACCCGAGGGATCACCGACGCGACCGACGCGTACGTCATCACCGACATCTGCCTCTGTGAGTACACCGACCACGGCCACTGTGGCGCGCTAGAAGCGGGGGCACGCGAGGGGGCGATCCAGACCGTCGACAACGACGCGACGCTGTCGTTGCTCGAGCGGATCGCCGTCTCCCACGCCGAGGCCGGGGCGGAGATGGTCGCGCCCTCGGGGATGATCGACGGGATGGTCGGCGCGATCCGGGAGGGCCTTGACGACGCAGGCTACGAGCAGGTACCGATCATGAGCTACGCCGCGAAGTACGAGTCGGCGTTCTACGGCCCGTTCCGGGACGCCGCCGACGGCGCGCCCGCGTTCGGCGACCGCCGACACTACCAGATGGACCCGGCGAACGCCCGCGAGGCGAGCCGCGAGGTCGCGCTCGACGTCGAGCAGGGAGCGGACGTGCTGATGGTCAAGCCCGCACTACCGTACCTCGACGTCGTCTCGCGAGTCCGCCGGGAGTTCGACCGTCCTGTCGCCGCCTACAACGTCTCCGGTGAGTACGCGATGTTGCACGCCGCCGCCGAGAAAGGGTGGCTCGACCTCGAAGCGGTCGCCCACGAGTCGCTGTTGTCGATCAAGCGTGCGGGGGCGGACCTGATTCTCACCTACTTCGCCGAGGATATCGCCCACAGGCTGTGACGGTAGCTTCATTCCGTCGGCAGACAAACCCGTGGGTATGAACCACGAACAGTCGCAGTCGTTGTACGACAGGGCGCTGTCGGTGCTGGCGGGCGGGGTCAACTCCTCGGTGCGGGCGACCCGGCCGTACCCCTTCTTCGTCGAGCGGGGCGACGGCGGGCACGTTATCGACGCCGACGGCAACCGGTATCTCGACTACGTGATGGGCTACGGTCCGCTGTTGCTCGGCCACGACCTCCCCCAACAGGTGACTGCAGCCGTCCAGCAGCGCGCCAGCGAGGGACCGATGTACGGCGCCCCCACCGAGGTCGAGGTGGAGCTCGCCGAGTTCGTCTGCCGGCACGTCCCCAGCGTCGAGATGCTCCGGTTCGTCAACAGCGGCACCGAGGCGACGGTGTCGGCGGTCAGGCTGGCGCGGGGCTACACCGGCCGCGAGAAGATCGTCGTCATGCAGGGTGGCTACCACGGCGCCCAGGAGTCGACGCTCGTCGAGGGCGAGGGCGACCACACCCACCCTTCCAGCCCCGGCATCCCCGAGTCGTTCGCCGAGCACACGCTGACCGTGCCGTTCAACGACGAGGACGCCATCCACGAACTATTCGAGACCCACGGCGAGGAGATCGCGGCGGTGCTGACCGAGCCGATCCTGGGCAACTACGGGATCGTCCACCCCGTGGACGGCTACCTGGAGACGCTACGGGAGGTCACCGACGAGCACGGCGCGCTGCTGATCTTCGACGAGGTGATCACCGGGTTCCGCGTCGGCGGACTGCAGTGTGCCCAGGGGAAGTTCGGCGTGACGCCGGACCTCACGACGCTCGCGAAGGTGATCGGTGGCGGGTTCCCGATCGGCGCGATCGGCGGCCGCGCCGAGATCGTCGAGGAGTTTACGCCCGCTGGCGACGTGTTCCAGTCGGGCACCTTCTCCGGCCACCCGGTGACGATGGCCGCCGGGCTCGAAACGCTACGCTACGCCGCCGCAAACGACGTCTACGACCACATCAACGAGCTGGGCCGGCAGCTGCGCTCGGGGCTGACCGACATCGTCGCCGACCAGGCGCCGGAGTACACCGTCGTCGGCACGGACAGCATGTTCAAGATGATCTTCACCCGCGAGGGCCCCTCCAGTCCCGGCGCGGACCACTGCGAGGCGGGCTGTCGCCAGCGGCCGGCATGTGACCGTTACGAGCACTGCCCGAAGCACGGGACCGACGTCAGGCAGGCCGATACCGAGCGCTGGGAGCGGCTGTTCTGGCCGGCGATGAAAGAACAGGGCGTGTTCCTCACGGCCAACCAGTTCGAGTCCCAGTTCGTCTGTGACGCCCACACCCGGGAAGACGTCGAGGAGACGCTAGAAGCGTACAAGGCGGCGCTGTAGCCATGGGCGAGGACGCCTCCGAGGAGCGCAACCTCTTTGCCCGCAGCCGGGAGTCCACCGCCGCATATGTGGCGAGTGACCTGGGCGTCGTCCGGGTCGACCTCGCGCCCGACCGGATCGGCGAGTTCTCGCTGGTCGAACGCTGCAACGCCCGCGGCGTCGCCGCCGGCGACGCGCTGGTCGCCGTCGCGACACCCGAAGGGGTACTGCTCGACCGCGGCGACGGGTTCACTGACCGCGGCTTTGACGACGCTGTTGCGGTCGGCGTCGACGGCGGGACTGTGTACGCGGCGGCCCCTGGCGGCGAAATTGGGCGGCTCGACGCGTCAGCGGAATCTTCGGATAGCTGGGAGGCCGTCGGCACTGCCGGGGAGCCCCGGCGCTTCGACGGCGCGCTGCTGGCAGCCGGCGACGGCGTGTACCGGGTCGGCAACGGCCTGGAACCGCTCGGGCTGGGCAGTGCGGAGGACGTCGCAGCCGCCGGGCCGTACGCGGCGTTCGGGGATGGGCTGTTCCGCCGGACGGACGGCGACTGGCAACAGGAGTACGAGGGAGCGGCATCGATCGTTGCGGCCGATGGCGAGCGCGCTCACGCGGTCAGCAAGAGCGGGCTCCTCGAACGGGTGAGCGACGAGTCTGCGGGCGACGCTGCGCGCTGGGAACGGCTGGCGACGCCCGGGAGCGCGGTGCCTATCGACCTCGCGTATGGCGCCTGTCTGTACGCCGTTACGGCGGCCGGCGAGTTCCTGCTCGCGGCCGAGAAAGAGCAGGCGACGGACGGCCAGGGCGGCTGGCGCACCCGGACGCTCGGCGTTCGCGGCGTCACGGGGCTCGCCGTGCTGGGGTGACGCCCCGCTCGCCATCCTTGGGTGACCGCAGGTGCGGATCGACACTGCTATTCCAATCGAGCGTGCACCATCGGTTCCGGATGTCACTGCGGGAGGTCCGCGAGGAGACGACTGTCGAGTGTCGGCTCACCGGCGTGTTCCACGCAGAGCGAAAGCGGTTCGTCACACGCCGTCGAAAACTGTGTTCCGGCAGTGGGAATTATGCGTTCTCGTCGACCACGTCGGGTTCGGCGTCTTTGCCACTGCTCCGGAATTTCTTCAGCGTCACGATACCGATGACCACTGCGACGGCTGCGAGGAGGGTTTTCTTTGCTTTGCCCATACCGAACAATCGGTTCAACAATACTTAACAGTTTCAGAATCGTCGTCCAGTGCGACGGGCTGCAGTCGGCCTACCGCTATGGAATCGCGTGTTGTGCGTTTCAGCCCGTGAAACCAACGATATTGGGGCCCTAGTGCTGAAAATAATCACGCACGACCGTATGAGTAGTGCTTCGGTTGAAGCAGTGTGCCAGCGAGCGAATCCCTGCAACCACTTTCCAGCTGTTGCCCGGTCGACGCAAAAGAACTTTCTCGTTCGCAGTAATTCCGATAGCGCATGAGAGTGATCCTCGACTACGGTGGCGTCCTGGTCGAGCACGTCGACGAACGGGAGCATGCCCATCTACTCGGCGTGTCTTCGGATCAGGAGCCGTACCCAGGGTGGCTGGCCTACTACCTGTTCCGAGCAGGCTTTCTCAACACGCAGGACCAGTACATCGAACTGTTGTCGACGCTCACCGGCGCACCTGCGGCGGACTGCGTCGAATACGTCACCCAGACGTGGCTCGATCCCGAGTTCCCGGCCGAGCACAGGGAGATTCTTGCCGAGTTAGCCACCCAGCATTCCCTGGTGCTGTTCAGCAATATGGCGAAACCCTGGGTCGAAACAGTACTCCAGCAGCACGACGTCGATCACCTGTTCGATTCGCTGGTTGTCTCAAGCGAGATCGAACGGCCAAAACCCCATCCAAGAGGGTACATTCTCAGTATGGAAGACGCAGACGGCGAGGTCGTGATGGTCAGCGACGAGTGTAACGAGGATCTCCTGATGGCCCAGTGTCTCGGTATAACGACGGTCTGGCTCGAAAATACCGACGAAGAGCCGTACCGCCAACCCGAGTACACGATCGACGATCTCGAGTCCCTCGGGCCAGTTCTCAGGGAGCATGTAACAGAGTCACGTCCGAGTGGATAAGCAGAGGTGTCGACGTTCGTCGGTAAACCCGCCCTCACGGTCATCGTCCTGGTCTGAGAGTGGAAACTGTCGAAAGCGGCGTGGGCGTCACTCAGGGTCGTACTCGAGCAGATCCGGGCTCTGTTCCGCGAGCCTGGCGGCGCCCTCACCGAAGGAGTCGGCGTAGCGGACGAGCAACAGGAGCACCGTCTCCGGGTTCTCGACGGCGTAGCCGTCCTCCCGGGAGAGCAGGCCAGCCGACTCCAGTTGGCTCCCGTACTTGCTCACCGTCGAGCGGGAGACGTCCAGCCGGGCGGCGACCTCGCTCGCGCTCGCGTCGTGATCCTCCAGCAGCGCCACGAGCATCCCGCGTGGGGTCTCGCGCCGCAGGTAGCCCAGCGCCACCTGCTCGAACTCCGAGAACCGATCAGCGGGGAAAAACCGCCGGTAGTCGCCGTCCTTTCGGCTCTCGACGGCGCCCTCGCGTTCGAGGCGGCGGAGGTGGTGCTGGGTCTCGCCAGTCCCGAGTTCGAGGTCGTCACGGATCTTCGAGAAGTGTGCGCCGGGCGTCGCCGTCAGGTACCCGGCGAGGGCGTCGGGGGCGTCGCTCTCGCTCGCCCCCGCGATCTGGACCAGCGGGCTCGCCGCCCCGAGTGCGGCGAACCGACGGAGCGTCGTCCGTTTCGACTGGTCGATGTCCCCGTCCATTAACACAATGGACACACGGTAAACGTAAAATGTCTTCGCTCGACTCGAAACGTCCCCTTACCTGCGTGCGATGCCACAAAAAATAGCCCCGGTCGGGTACCGCTCCTGGCGGCCGATCAGGCGCTGTCGCCGTCGATGTCGAAGTCCTCGGGGCTGTCGTCGATGATCTCGTCGGGATCTTTGATGTCGGCGCTCGTCTCGCCGTGCTTGACGGCCTGGGCTTCTTCCTCCATCTCGTCGAAGTCGACGACGTCGAAGTCGAGGCCTTCGAGGACGTGGCCGTTCTCCTTGGCGTCGCTGCCCTGGAGGTGTTTGCCGTACCGGCCCACCAGCGACGTGAGCTCCTGTGGCAGGACGAACTTCGTCGACTCGCCCTTGCCGATCTCCTCTAAGGTTTCCATCCCGCGCTCGATGACGGCGCGCTCGCCCATCGACTCGGCGGATTTGGCCCGCAGCACGGTCGAGATGGCGTCACCCTGTGCTTCGAGGATCTGGCTCTGCTTTTCACCCTGCGCGCGGATGATGTTGGACTGCTTGTCACCCTGGGCCTGCTCGATCGCACTGCGACGTTCACCCTGGGCCTCGAGGATCATCGCACGGCGGCGGCGCTCGGCGGACGTCTGCTGCTCCATGGCCTGCTGGACGTCCTTCGAGGGGTTGACCTCGCGGACCTCGACGCTCTCGACGCGGATCCCCCACTCGTCTGTCGGCTCGTCCAGTTCCGTCCGGATCTTGGCGTTGATCTCCTGGCGCTTGTTCAGCGTGTCGTCGAGTTCCATGTCGCCCAGCACGGCACGGAGCGTCGTCTGTGCGAGGTTCGAGACGGCACGCTTGTAGTCGTCGACCTCGAGGAACGCCTTCTTGGCGTCCATCACCTTGATGTAGACGACGGCGTCGGCGGTGACCGGCGAGTTGTCCCGCGTGATCGCTTCCTGCCGCGGGACGTCGAGCGTCTGGGTCCGCATGTCGAACGTGTACGTTTTGGTCACGAACGGCAACACGAAGTTCGGCCCCGGCTCCAGCAGCCCCTGGAACTTCCCGAAGCGTGTGTACGCTCGCTTCTCGTACGCCCGTACGATTACGATACTCTGGTACGCCGTCACCACTGCGATCAGGAACAGGATCACCGCGATGATCGATCCTGGGTTCGGCGTCTGTAGTAGAACGTCGGGGAGCATCACACCCGAGTTTTGGATTCTCTACTGAAAAGTGTTTGTCCACAGTTTCTCGCGAACTGGCGCCTGATAGTGATTGTTGTGACTCTTTACCGCCGGGTATTCGTTAGACGCCAGTTCCGGGCCGTGAAACCGCCGCTATTGCGACATGGTGCCGAAAATAATCACAACAATCAAAGAATTACAGCCACCAGTATGAGTCCGACAGTATGAGGCGGGCTGGGAGGCCCCGGAGCCGCAGTGTAATTGAGCGCTACTCGTCATCGAACGCCTCGGGGAGGAACGGCCCGACCCCCTCGTGGACGAACTCGACGTAGGCCCGCCCCACACCCCGATCACAAGCGATAAGCGCCGACCCGGTGAACGTCCAGCCGAGCACATGATCCACGTGGGTGTCAACGGTTACGGGACGATCGGCAAACGAGTCGCCGACGCGGTCCGCGCACAGCCCGACATGGAAGTAGTCGGTGTCGCCAAGACCCGGCCGAACTTCGAGGCCTCGACGGCGGTCGAGAAGGGGTTCGACCTCTATGCGGCCGTCGCAGAGCGCAAGCCGCGGTTCGCGGAGGCGGGCATCGACCTCGCTGGGGACGTCGAGGAGCTAGTGGCGGAAAGCGACGTCGTCGTCGACGCCTGTCCATCCGGGATCGGCGCCGAGAACGCTGCGATGTACCGCGAGCACGACACGCCGGCGCTGCTGCAGGGCGGCGAGGACGCCACCGCTGTCGACGCGAGCTTTAACGCCCGGGCGAACTACGACAGCGTCGCCGACGCCGACCTCGTGCGGGTCGTCTCCTGTAACACGACGGGGCTCTCACGGCTGATCGCCCCGCTGCGGGAGGCCTACGGCATCGAGAAAGTCCGCACGACGCTGGTCCGCCGCGGCGGCGACCCCGCCCAGGCCGGCCGCGGCCCGATCAACGACATCCTGCCCGACCCCGTCACGCTCCCTTCCCACCACGGGCCGGACGTCAACACCATCTTCCCGGACCTCGCCATCGACACGCTCGGGCTGAAGGTCCCCGCGACGCTGATGCACGTGCACAGCGTCAACGTCACGCTCGAAGACCCCCCTGCGGACGCCGACGACGTGCGCTCGCTGCTGGAGGGGGAGCGCCGGATGTTCGTCATGCCGGAGTGGCTGGGGCTGGACGGCACCGGCGCGATCAAGGAGCTCGCCCAGGACAGCGGCCGTCCGCGGGCGGACGTCTGGGAGAACTGCGTCTGGGGCGAGTCGATCACCCTCGAAGGCGACGACCTCTACCTGTTCCAGGCGATCCACCAGGAATCCGACGTCGTGCCGGAGAACGTCGACGCGATTCGCGCGCTCACGGGCGCCGCCGACCGCAAGGAGAGCATGGCGAAAACCGACGAGGCGATGGGCCTCGTCGAGCCGCTGAGCCCGTCGCGGTAAATTCGCGGCTCATCCGGTGACCTTCACGGTACAACGGCGGCAACGCGACTCGGTTTTACTTGTCGGGGTACTTCGGCTCGCGCCGCTCCGCGCGGTCGAGCGCGCGCTCGACGACCTCGGGGATGTCTCCGGAGAAGACGTCGCCATGGCCGGCGTACATCCGTTCGACGGTGTCGGGCATCCGGTCGAGCAGTTCGCGGATGCTCTCGATGAGGCGCTCGCGGGACTGGCCGGGGTAGTCGGTCCGGCCGAAACTGCCGTCGTCGAACGCGCCGTCATTGTACACGACGATGTCGCCGGAGAACAGCGACTGCTCGCCGACGAGCGAGACGTGGTCGTCGGCGTGACCCGGCGTGTGGACCACCTCACAGCGTTCGTCACCGATCACCACCTCGTCGCCGTCCGAGAGTTCGTGGGTTCGCTCCGGGTGGTTGCCGAACGCGTAGCAGTCGGTGTCGAACCGGTCGAGGACGGCGTCCAGCTCGGCGACGTGATCCGAGTGCTGGTGCGTGAGCGCCGGCCATCGCCCCGGCGTCGACGAGCGTCGGCTCCTCGCCCAGTGCGAGGTACGCGTTGCAGGTGAACAGTTCGGCGTCCGCAGTGACTGTGAGGATATCCATGCTCGAACGGTCGCCCGCATCGGGCTTGAAACTACTCCCGATCATAGACAGCCGGCGCATCGGAAACCCAGATCCGGGCGCCGTCTGGCAGTCGAAAACAGTGCTTACGGCCGCCGGCGCCGCTCGTGTTCTATCGCTTACATTTTCCGAGTGATTTTTCCGTTGGGATATGCAACTATTACCTGTATGGGGTTCGGGAGCTACGACGAATCGGAACAGGAAAGCCAGGATTACGACGCTGATTTTGATGATGATGACGGCGTATCGACAGCGGAAAACGAGCACGACGGCGACGTCGAATTCGAGTTCACTGCCTCGAACGACGAACTCCTCGACAGGCTACAGGACATCAAAGAGAACACGTGACCCGGTAGCTGCGGGTGCGAACCGTCCCCGGATCGGCTGCACGGCCGCGTGTGGTCGTCGCCGGACCCACTCGCACCTGCCGGTATGAAACCCGGGGTTCGTGCCCTCGGCATCGCCGAGTCATACCGGGGCGATCGGAGCACGCTGGCCGGCGCCGTCGTCCGAGCGAATCGGGTCGTCGACGGCTTCGTGTTCGGCTCCTGCACTGTCGGTGGCACGGACGCCACCGACGCGATCATCGACCTTTTCGACAGGCTGGGCCGACCGGACGTCAGCTACGTCCTCGTCGCGGGCATCGCGCCGGCGTGGTTCAACGTCGTCGACCTCCATCGACTTCAGGAGGCGACCGGCCGTTCTGTACTGTCGGTGACGTTCGAGGAGAGTGCAGGACTGACCGACGCGATCCGCGACGCCTTCGAGGGCGACGCCCGCCGCCGGCGGCTCGGCACCTACCGTGCGCAGCCGGACCGCCGGCGAGTGGCCGTCGACGACGGGACGGTATTCGTCCGTAACGTCGGCGTCGACGACGCGACCGCAGCGGAGGTAGTCCGTGCGTTTACGCCCGAGGGCGAGCGCCCGGAACCGGTCCGCGTCGCTCGCCAGGCGGCGCGGGCGGCTGACGAGTATCGCCACGGGGACGACTGATACTGGTGGCTGTACGTACCTGGAGCCGATTCGATCCCTTGATGGGGCAGCGCGCCAACTGACCGGCTGTGTCACGTCGTCAGTTGTTCGGCTCGCTGTGTGCGATGGCGTTTCTGGTCAACCTCGCCAGGATCGTGTTCGCGCCGCTGCTCCAGCCTGCTGCGGGAGATTTCGGGGTGACAGCGGCGTCGCTGGGCGTCGTCACCAGCGGGGCGTGGCTCGGGAGCGCCGCCCCCCGGCTGCCGACGGGCTACCTGCTCACGCGCCTGCCGCGCCACTACGTGATCGCAGGGACGGGAGCGCTGCTGGTCGTTACGTCGGCGTTCACGGGCCTTGCGGGGTCGGTACTCCATCTGACCGCCGGCGCGTTCCTGATGGGAGTCTCCAGCGGCATGTACTTCATCGCAGCCAACCCCCTGGTGAGCGAGCTGTTCCCCGACCGCGTCGGGTCGGCGCTCGGCGTCCACGGCACAGCGGCACAGCTCTCGGCCGTCGGCGCGCCGCTGGTGCTGGGGGCGATCCTCGTGGTCGGCGACTGGCGGACGACGTTTTTCTGTATCGCCGCGGTCGCGGCCCTGTCGACGCTGGCGCTTTTGATCGCGGCCCGCCGGACCGCGCTCCCCGAGGCCGGCGCGGCCGACCGGAGTCTGCTTGCGGCCGGCCGCGAGCAGTGGCCGCTCATCCTCACCGGCATCGCCTTCATCGGCGCCGCCGGCTTCCTCTGGAACGCGCTGTTCAACCTCTACGGCGACTACCTCGCCGTCGCAAAGGGGATCGACCCGGGGACCGGCCGGCTCCTGCTCTCGCTGATGTTCGCGGCCGGCGTCCCCGCCTTTCTCGTCACCGGGCGCCTCGCCGACGCGGTGCCCAACGTGCCGCTGCTGCTCGGAATCGTCGGCACGTTCTGTCTCTCCGTGTTCGCGCTGACGCTCGTCGAGGGGTTCCTCCCGATCGTCGTGCTCAGCGTCGTCATCGGCTACGTCGTCCACTCGCTGTTCCCGGCGATCGACACCTACATGCTGTCGGGGCTGCCCGACAGACACCGCGCCAGCGCCTACTCCCTGTTCTCTTCGTCGATGATGCTCGTCCAGGCACTTGGCTCCGGGGTCGTCGGTACCGCCGTCGCGGGTGGGCTCGGCTACAACGTCGCCTTCCAGGGGATCGCCGCCGGCGTGAGCGTCATCGTCGCCTCGCTGTTCGTTCTCTACCGCACCGACCGGCTCCCTGCTGGCGGGATCCCCGGGGAGACGCCGGCGTGACCGGGCTGTGTGCCCGCGTGCGCCGCGACCGTGCGGGCCCTCGTGCGGTCAGGTCGGTACGGCCGGCGTGTCCGGAAATCCTGGTGCGTAAGCGTTTACTGCACCGCCGGAGTAATCGCTCTATGGCCGACTGTCCACTCGCCGACGAGTGCCCCAGTTTCAGCGAACGGATCGAAGGGATGGGGTGCCAGCACTACGGGGACCGCGGGGGTGCGGAGTGGTGCAACCACTACAACCAGCCGATCGAGGATCTGAAGTCCCAGCCCGTCAAGCCGGGCGAGGAGGTAATCATCGAGGTCGAGGACATCCACGAGAGCGGCGCGGGCGTCGGGCGCACCGACGACGGGTTCATCATCATGGTCGACGGCGTCCTGCCGCCGGCCCGGGCCCGCGTCGAGGTGACGAAGGTCCGCTCCAACCACGCGCGCGCCGAGGAGCTCAAACGCCTCCCCGACGAGGAGGCGGACGGCGAGGCCGACATCGACGAGGAAGCCGAGGCCGACGACGGGGAGGCGGGCGAGGAGAGCGAGGATGACCCGCGGCTCGGCAGCCGGGACAACTTCTGGGGAAATTGACGGCGGACCGACGGCGACACGGATCACTGTTCGGCGACCTCCTGAACTCGATTTCAGCACTCGATCACCACTGCTGCGTTACGGAAATTCCGTTCAGCAAACGCCTATAGGTACGCCGCGTCCCAGCGGCTCGGTTTCCGGTCGTTGCCGCAGCTATCACACTGGATCCGGCCCATCGAATCCATCGCGTTGGCGAACCGCTCGCATTTCCCACACCAGTAGCCGTAAATGTCGGTCGCCGCCTCGTCGGTGTAGGCCACGTGGAACGGCGCGAGCGATCCCTGCTCGGTGGTGTTGTGGTCGAGGTAGACGGACTGCCCGTCGACATCGAGCTGTTCGAGCCCGCTCTCCTCGAGTTCGGCGTACACGTTCTCGACGTACGGCTCGCCGTCGATCTCGACCTCCTCCTCGCCGACCTTCTCCAGCCCCTGGCGCTCGTAGAACGCGTTGCCGTCGGGGTTGTCCGCGAGCACGCGCCCCTGGATCGTCGGCGCGCCGCGGTCTTCGAGACGCTCGCGGGTTTCCTCGAACAGCTGTTCGCCGTACGATTCCGCCCGGTAGTCCGGATCGACGTGGAGCCACCGCAGCTCCGCCGTCCCGTCCTCCCGGATCGAGCTCTCCGAGAACCCGACCGTCTGCTGGTCGGACTCCGCCACGAGTAACAGCTCGTCGTCGGCGTCGAGGATCTCCCCCAACCGGGCCTCCCCGTACCACTCCTCGATGGCTCCCGCGATCGCTTTCGGTTCCAGCGAGTACGAGGCCTGTAACGACCGTCGAGCCACGTCCCTGATTGCCGGACGATCCTGAGGCTCCGCTTCGCGGACGTTCATACCTCCCCTTCGACCGGGTTTGCCATAAAGTTACACCAGGACTGTTTCCGGTACTGAACAAGTTCGGTATATATCTGGACGAATAGTCGCATATTACCCAACGAGGAAGACATGTCATGCTCGGGAACCCGCCCGCGGTGGATCACTCCCAGAGCGTCGAGAGAGCAGACACCCGAGCCTACCGACAACGTAGCGACGGTGCGTGGCTGTCGTAACGCTAAAGAGTCGAACATGCCTTCTTACAGGTAACATGAGCAATGCACGTCTCGGTTGGAGGTGGTCTTGTGGGTGTTGAGATACGCGAGTCGCCCGTCTCGGCGGAGGAGTTCGCAGAGATGGAGCGGTTCGTCCACGACTATCTCGCTGCAAGCGTCGCCAACGAGGACGAGGGCGGACGGATGCGGTGGTACCCGTGGCACTCCGCGGAGTACCGGTTCAACCACATCCGGAACGTGGTCGACCTCGCGGAGGAGATCGCCGAAGCGGAGGGCGCGAACGTCGACGTGACGCGCGTCGCCGCCCTCTTTCACGACATCGCCAAACTCGAGGTCGATCAGGACATCCACGCCGAGGAGGGCGCTCGCATCGCGCGGGAGTATCTGGAAACCCAGGCCGAGTACCCCCGGTCGTTCGTCGACCAGGTGTGCCGGTCGGTCAAGGAGCATTCCTACCAGGGCGACATCGAGGACCTGGCCCTGGAGACGCAGTGTCTCGTCGAGGCCGACATCCTCGACAAGGTCGGCGCCAACGGCGCTGCCCTCATGCTGTTGCGGATGGGCTATGAGTCCCGCACGCACATGGACGCCGCGGAGATGGTCGGCCGCGTCATCGAGCGCGGCCAGGAGGCCAAAGAGCGCGTCCGGAGCCAGACGGCGATGGATATCGCCCACCGCCGGCTGAAGCGCGTCCGCTGGTTCCAGGAGTGGCTCGAGGCCGAAGTCGCCGGCGTCGAGTGATCACAGCAACGATCCGATCCCGTCCCAGAGGAAAAACACCCCGAAGCCGGCCAGCACGAGCGCGCTGGCGGTCGCGACCAGCGGCGCGAACGCGTCCACCCGGCGGCGCCCTGCGACGAGCGCCCCCGGGAAGCCGATGATCCAGACGACGATGCCGCCGAAGAGGCCGGCCAGCAGCGCGGGGCTGCCGGTCGCGACCACCATCGTCCCCGCTAGCGCGTCGCCGGCGAACGGGACGTACGAGAGCACGTCGATCTCGCCGGGTTTGAGCAGGCCCACCCCGACAGTCAGCCAGAAGAGGATCTGGTAGGGATTAGTTAACGCGAGTACGAACGCCTTCTGGAAACCTTTGCCAGCCTCCGTCTCGCCCTCGCCGGTCAGCGTCGCCTCGGCGTTTCTGGCCGCGCCGACCGCGAAGTACAGCATCAGCACGCCGCCGGCAGTCACCATGCCCGCCCGCAGCGTCGGGAACCGCTCGATGACGGCGACGACGCCGATCAGCGCGAGTACGAAGAATACGGCGTCGGCCAGCATCGCGCCCAGCCCGGCTCTGAACCCCGCGCCCCAGCCGCGGACCACGCTCTCCTCGGCGATGATCGCGTTCATCGGCCCCGGCGGTGCGGCGAGCGCCAGCCCGAACACCATCCCCGCGGCGAACGTCACGACCGTCTGAACGACCACATCTGCTGTTCGGTTCTTCCCATGAAAAACGTGGCCAATCGGCGGTGAGGTCCGCCGCTCGCGGTCAGGTCTCGTCGACCCGTTCGAGTTCGAACGGGCCGGGGTCGTCGACGAGTTCCGCGATCCGCTCGCGCGCCGCCGTCGGTGAGTCGGCGACCACGACCAGCCCGTCCACGCCGGGGTCGCCGCGGGCGCGATACGCCGCGGCGTCGGCGAACTCCGTCGCGTAGGTGCGCAGCGTCCCCCGCACCTCGCGTTCGAGCTCCGGCAGCGAGAGGTCACCCTCCTCGTACTCGGACAACGCCTCCTCGATCGTCCGCAGTGTGGCGATCCGGTCCATGCGAGCACCCGCCGATCACGTCGTCCGCAGGTGGTCGGTCTTGGGTTCGTACACTTCGCCCTTCTGTTTCAGTTTGTCGATCTCGTGTTCGGCTTTTGAGTGGTCCATCCCCTGCTCCTCGGCGCGCTCGATGATCACGTCCACGGGCGCGCCCTCGTCGTACTCCTCCTCGATCGTCTCGATCAGCGTCTTGATGCTCTTGATCCGGTCGCGCTGGCTTTTCGAGGTCCCCGTCTCGATCATGTCGGCGTCGAGTTCCCCCGTCTCGGGGTCGAGCCCGATGTCCTCCAGGCAGTACTGGGCGATGTCGATCGCCCGCTGGGCGTCGTCGGCCTCGACGGTATCGGAGAGCCGCACCCGCGCGCTCGCCTCCGCCAGCCGCACCAGCGCCTCCAGCTTCCGGGCCGTGACCGGCACCGGCGCGTCCTCGGCCTCGCCCCGCGTGCGGAGCTTCACGTAGTACTCCTGGATCTCGTCTTTGGCCTCCTCGGTCATCGTCGGGTAGCAGTTGCGCTTCGCGTACGCGACGTACTTGCGCAGTAGTTCGGGGTCGATCGTCGGCGCGACGTCCTCGGTCACCCGCTCGACCTCCTCCAGGCTGTAGTTCGAGGTGCTGGTCTCCTCGCGGTGGGTGTTCAGCTCCCCCGCGTAGTTCGTCTGCAGGATGTGTTCGGCCAGTTCGGCGTCTTTCTCCTCGTCGGGCTGGTCGGTGACAGTGAAGATCAGGTCGAACCGCGAGATCAGCGGCGGCGCCAGGTCGATCTGCTCGCCGATCGGCTCGTACTCGTCGAACCGGCCATAGGTGGGGTTGGCTGCTCCGAGGAGTGAACAGCGCGACTTGAGTGTGGCGTTAATCCCTGCCTTGGAGACGCTGATTGAATTGTGCAGGACGACGCCCTGGCTGACGAACGTGTTGGTCGGTTCGACCGTGACGTCGTACACCCACTCGCAGGCGTACTCGCCCTCGTTGGGCACGGTTTCGACGTTCGTCACACGGTAGTACCGGAGTGACGTCCGTTCTTCGAGTGCGTCGATCCGTCGCTCGGCGGCATCGAGCGCCCCCCGAACCACGTCCCGTGCCTGCTCGGCCAGCGTTTCCCTCCGTCTCTCGTCGTAGCCGCCGCTCTCGGCGTAGTGGATCGAGCTGCTGGTTTCGCCGTCGATGTCCTCGGCGAGCCGCCGTCCCGACCAGTCGATCGCCGCCCGGATGTCGGCGAGTTCCTCGGCGCCGTCGAGCGACTGTCTCACCTCGTCGACCCGCTCCCGAAGCGTCGCCAGCTCGTTGCGCACTGTCTCTACTTGCACGCCGTACTCCTCGTCGAGGTTTGGTTTGAACTGACCGGTGAGCCGGAGGCCGAGCAGCCGTCGTAGTTCCCTGAGCTCCCGCGCTGCGCTCGTCGGGAGTACGTCGTGGTGGCGCCGCGTTTCGTTGCTCCGCTCGACGAACGCCCGTGCGTCGTCGTGACGGGGGTCGGCAGGGTCGACGACCTGTTCGACGAACTGCTCGGTCGAGTCACCCATCACATACGTCTTCCAGGAGTCTTCGGCTGTGTCATGGTGAATGCGGGACGCCACACCGATCTTGGTGAGCGCGTCGGCGTAATCCTCCGCGAGGCCTTCCGATGCTGTCGAGAACGACATCGCCTCGCTCTCGACACCACCGTCGCCCGCGAATGCTCCGACGAGGAACCGGCGAATGACTCCCTCGGAGGCGCCGAGAACTGCTGCCGGAATCCGCTTCTCGCGGGCCGTGTGCATTACTTCCGGAAAGTTCGATTCGAACCAGCGGTAGAGCTTCGTCGAGGTCCAGCATTTGGTGACTGTGCCCGCTGCGTTCGTGTGCTCGCTGTTTTTCATCCCGAACACCGACGACATCAGCCGGTCCATCCGCATGAGCAGCCGCTCGTCCTGGTTCGAGAAGCCGATCTCGTGGGACGATCCGGCGTAGGAGTGCCCCTCCGCGACGAGGAACCCGAGGATTTCGCCGAGGGCGGGCGAGAGTTCCGCCGGCAGGTCGACGTCCTTCTCCTTGCCGACCTGCGTCTCGCCGTCGAGGGAAACGGGCTGCGCCGAGTTCGGGAGTTTCCGGGGCGCGGGGACGAACGCACCCTCATCAATCGCTCGCGCCTCGACAGTGCCGACACCGCCGTCGTCCTCGACGAACATCGGATGCTCGGGGGTGACGAGGACCTCCCGGCCGTTCGAGAATTCGACGCGGACGAACTCCTCCGGTGCTTCGTGGCGGCTCACCCGGTCGACGTCGGTCTTGCGGACATCGTTACTCTCCAGGTCGACCGTGTGCACCCCCACGTCCTCGACTGGCAGAATTTCGCAGTCGACGCCGTCGACGACGCTGTCGGGAGCCGCCGCCATCTTCCCGTCGACGAACTCGCCGATCTCCACCCGTCGGCCGTCCGCGAGCAACACCTCCGAATTCGGGTGGTAGGACTGCTGTTCGAGCGCTTCGTGCATGGCGCTTTGGTCCTCAGAATTGTGGATAACCATGCCGTTTGCGACAAAATTGTGTGTCCCCTCGACGGTGAGATCGTAGACAGAAGAGTCCGTGTCATTCTCCGCGGAAACCGCCTCGACTGACACAACCCGACAAGAGGTGACCTCGTCGTGGTGGTCGCCTCCGTTCGGAGACACCGAATCGGCTGTGGTCGTCATCCCACCATCGGTCACGGAGTGTCGTTCGGCATCTGGGACGTAGACATAGTCTCCCCGGTCGAGTGCTGTGGCCGGCTTCGTCGCACGTTTTCCGTCAACATGCACGATGAACGGATGATCGGCGGTGGTAGTTACTGAATCACCAGACTCGAGTGTGACACGATACAGTGTATCCGGTGAACGGTATTCGTGGACTGCGGTGACAGCGCGGCGTTCGATCGTTCCAGCATCGGTCATCGTGTGCACCTCCGCGTCCACGCCCCGGATCGTCCGACCGTTTTCGAGTTGTTCTATCGAGCCAGACCGTTCCCACTCGGTCGCAAACTCCTTGATCGGCTTCTTTCCACCCGGCGTGTGAACAAGCGTATCACCAGTCACGCACCGCATCTTGTCCAGTTCGTCCACTGCGGCGATCCCCTGGTCCGCGAGCACGAGTGCGCCGGCTTCGAGCGTCCACTGCTGACCCTCGGCGAAGTCATCGCGAACGGCCGCAGCGGTGTTGTGGGTGACGATCCCGTTGCCAACGAAGTTGTGCGTCCCGGGAACGGTGAGGTCGAACACCTCCTTCAGCCCGGTGTCGGTCGCTGTCACGACCTCGTCCCAGCGGAGCGAGGCGTCGACCGTTTCTTCCACGATGGGTTCCACCGACCCCAGTTCTCTGGATTCGAGGATCGATCGCGCGCGGTCCCGTCCGGGATCTGCACCGCCAACGAGATTGTTGTGGAACTGCCCAGCCGGCCCCTCAGCAGTCGCCAGCACCCCGCCGATCGGGAGCCGTGCACCCCGACGGTCCGTCTCACCGACGAGCGTCGCCAGTTTCTCCGCTTTCTCTTCGAGACGGAACCCGATGGCCTCCGCGTACCTGTCGATGTCCTCCCCGTAAATTTCGACAAAGTGCTGGACGTGCTTCGATTCGATTACGTACCCGTCAGCACGTTCGGACGTTCCCCGGCGGTCCCGCTCCCGGCGGATCGCCCGGACACCGTACGTTTCGAGCATGAGCTGCAGCTGACGGGCCAGCTGGTCACTGATCGTCGAGAGAAGCACGCTCGACCCGCCGGTATCGCGCTGGGATACCGACCCGTCCGCGTCCATGAGGCCCCGGAGGAACGAGTCGGCGTGCGCTGCGGTCGTCAGCTTCGGGTCGAGTGCCAGGGAGTCTTTCGGCGTTTCCATGCCGGCGTTGGCGAACAGCCGTGCGATGGTTGCACTGTGAATCCTGATACAGGGTACTTTCTCCTCCTGATACTCGATTGTGACTTCCTTGTCGAACTTCTCCGCGACAATGTCGATTGCGTTCTGGAGGATCGTCTCGTCGCTGTTCGAGATGCGGACACAGCCTCGGTTCCCGTCACGGCGATCGAGGCGGATGTCCCCATCACCGAAAACGAGCCCGAATAGATACAGCAGATCGGCGTCGAACGTTTCCGGGATTGTGATGCTATCACCGTGCCGCAGCATGAGGCGTTCAAACGCGATGTCCTCATGGGAGAGTCCGGTTGCGTCGAGAATTCGGTCGAGTTTCTTCAGGGGAACGTGCCGATTCGACAGGTGATCGTAGATGAAATCCTCCGACAGATCGAGCGCGGCAGCGGCATCACGAAGCGTCCCGAACTCTTCGTAGAGCGCTTCACGAACCCGTTCCAGGGACGCGTCTGCAAGCTCCACTTTTTCCTCGGTTAGTTCGAGGAACTCCCGGACCGGGACGCACTCACGGTCGAGGGGCTCCTGTACGTCGTAGGCTGGGACGGCGACGTGATCCCCTTCGGTTACGTCTGCGATGTCTGTCCACTCGATGCCGTTCTCGCCACAGACCAGCACTGGCGTCCTTCGCGACGCCTCGAGCTGTTTGCCGTGTCTGGTTTCGATCCGGCGGCACGGCTTTTGGGGCATCCGCCAGACGTGCGACGCCTCCCGCTGTTCGACCGTTCCGCTCTCGCGATCGAAGGTACATAGCTCCGTTCGGTACTCGCTGGCTGTTTCGGCCTCGACTGGGTCCGGCAGTTTCGTTTCTACGATGTCCCTGATTTCACGAAATCCGTCTGACGTGTGGACGAGGGTATCACCAGTCACACAGAGCCCAGCAGCACTACTTCCCTTCCCCGATGTGTACACCGAACGGGGCGCGATATTGTTAATATATTGAAGTAAAGCCGACTTTCCGGTACCCGGATCCCCCACCAGGAGAATATGCAGATCGCCCCGGGTCCGGGATTCGTCGGGGAGGAACTTCGTGACGCCGGAGAAGAGCTGGAAGATCATTGCCCGTTTCTCCATCTCGAAGCCGTAGATCGAGGGGGCGATGGCACCCTCCATCTGCTCGTAGATGTCCGGCGTGTTCGACAGTTCGACGATCTCCTTTTTGTCCTCGTCAGTGATGTCCATCTCCTCGAACTGCTCGTCCTCGATCTCGACGGTCATCCCGTCCATGTAGATGTCGAACATCGGCGACTTCTCGCGGTCGCCGCCCTGCTGTTCGAGCTTGAGAATACCGGAGACGGAGACGTGGTCGCCGGCGGTCACCTCGCCGGTGATGTCGTCCTCGATGTTGGCGTCGATGTTCTGGGGGGTCTCGCCGCCGCGCAGCCCCTCCGGAGACTCCTGGACGCGGAGCTTCTGGGCGTCGATGAACTCCGACTGGTCGTAGTTGATCCGGAACGGGCCCTGGCGTTCACAGCCCTGGCACTCGTGGGGCTCTTGGAAGTCGCCGTCCTGGGGGATGCGGGTGAGCGTGCCACAGCGCTGGCATTCGAAGGCCGCCGTCGTGATCTTCGGGCGGACGTCGGTCGCCTTCCGGACGATCCCCTGGACCTGGATCAGCATGCCGCGGTGGTCCGAGCGGATCGCACGGATGTCGGTCGTCTGGGGCAGGTTGTGGACCCGGACGTGGGCCTGCCCGAGCGAGACGTCAACCGGGAGGTCGTACAGCCGCAAGGCCTCCTCGGCGTACTCCAGGAGCTGGGTGGGCTTGTTCCGGAAGTCGTCGGCCAAGTCCGGATCGAACCGGTAGAGGTCCTGCCAGTCGACGTACAGCGACTTCTCCTCGTTGGGGTACTTCTGGGCCAGTTCCCCGATCTCGTTGCGGTAGTAACTCCTGTAGAACTCCTCGAAGCTGTCGATCAACTCGGTGTCGTCCGCGCGTGCCATTCAGTGAACCCGAGATAGTTCCCGCTCCCTCAAAAAGGGTAGGAAACCCCGCACTGGAACTGAAACGAGGGGGTGTGGGGGGTCTCTCGCTGGCAGTGGTGCTTTGGACAGGAACTTCTGGTGCCGTGACAGGGAAACCCCATCGGTGCGCTCGGCTCCCACAACTCTTGCGGCTCGCTATTGAGGGGAGAGTTATCTCTCGTCCTCGTGCTGATCTGTGTGATCGGTAATGACTGCGATGACGCGTTCGATTTCGCTGTCGCTAGTTACGGGGGCCGCGTTGACTGACAACCACCGGAGACTGCCGTCGGCCACCCTGATACCCATCTCGTACTCGTAGAGTGGCCTGCCGGTCTCGATCACCCGCCGGAACGGGAGGTCCGCTGCCGGAATCGGGTTGCCTGCCGCGTCGACGATCTCCCACTCGGGATCGTCGTATTCACGGTTTGTAATCTCGGATTTGCTGAGACCGAGCACCTCTTCGGCGCGGTCGTTTGTCCGGACGAAGGCACCGCTCGAATCGAGGATCGCGATGCCGACGGGGCTCGTCTTGAGGAGGCGTTCGAACCGCTCGCGCTCCTGCTGGAGTTGCCGTTCACGCTGCTTTCGGTCGGTGACGTCCCGCGTCGCGCCGACGAGGCGTACCACCGATCCGTCCTCGACAACTGGTGACAGTTTCGTCTCCCAGCATCGTTGCTCGCCGTCGATCGGGATCACCTCCTCGTATTCGATGGTCTCCCGGCGCCGGACGCACTCGCTGTACCGCGCCTCGATCTCAGCTCCCACCTCGTCGCCAACGATTTCCCGGGGCGTCTTTCCCTGGATATCCGCGGTCGAAAGACTGGTCAACTCCTCGTAGGCCTCGTTCACACGCTCAACCAGAAACTCCCCGTCGGTGACGTTGATCAGGAACATCGCGTCCTGAGCCTGCTCGCAAATGGTCTCGGCTTGCGCCAGTTTCTGTTCGCGCTCTTTGCGGCTGGTAATGTTTCGAAGGATGGTCAAGTGCTGACCGGGGACAATATCACTGACGGCAGTGTATTCCACAACTTTCTCTACACCTCTCGCAGTTACCAGCGTGTATGTGTCTCGCCTCCGCTCGTCTGCTTGCACCTCCTCCCAACTTGCCAAGACAGTATCCTCGTCGGCGACGAACTCCTCGATCGACCGCCCGTGAAGTTCCTTCTTGCTGAGGCCGAGCAAATCCGCAAAACTCTCGTTGACCTCGATGTAACGGCCATCGTCATCGATGATAGCCATCGCGTCGAACGCCTGCTTGAAGACGGCCTCAAACCGATCCTGCTCGCGGTGGAACTTGTCGAGCAGTGTCTTGTCGTCCACAACCTCGGCAGGAGCCGACTGACGTGGAAGCCTGACGGTGACCCGGCTGCCAGCATCGGTGACTTCGGTGTCAATCGAGCCGTCGTGGTTGGTGACGATATAGTAGGACAGCCAGAGTCCCAGACCGCTTCCGTGCATGAGTTTGGATTCCGAGCCAACTTGGAGCACGGCCCGTTCCTGCTCTGGAAGCCCTGGGCCATCATCGCTGATGGTGAGTGAAACGACGTCGGCGGAGGTTTCGATCGATACCGTCACAGTGGGTTGCATGCCGGCGTGCTTGGCAGCGTTCTCGATGAGTTCCTCCAAGGCTGTCCGCACCGTCGGCCTCGCCTCGATGAACACTTCATTGGGGCACTCAACAGTGACGGACGCGGATGGATGGTTCTGCGCGACCTGCCGGATTACGTTCTCGACCAGTGACGTGAGTTCAACCGGCTGCCGGTCGGGATTACTATTGACGATCGACTCGATGTCCCGGGCAGTATCGGCCAACTCTAGGAGGTCGTCGATCTTGTCAACTGCTGCCACATTGATCGGATGATCCTGGGGGGGGTCCTCAAGCATCTCCAAGTGTGCGCGAACGACGTTGAGGTCGTTTCGAAGATTGTGGCGAAGCACCCGACTGAAGACTGCGACAATCGAGGCCTGTCGGACTGTCTCCGCTCTCGATTGTTTGAGATTTTGGACAACGACGTGTGTCCCGATGACACCGACCCCGAACGATCCGATGACAACAGCCTGGAGTGTGGTGGTGAATAGATCCATTACCGTGCTCTGGATTCCGATCCACTCGATGGTTGAGAGTGCCATCCACACGCTGGCCAACCCTGTGGTGAAAATGAACGCCAGCCAAAATAACTGGTCGATCCCTTGATCACGGGTTTGTTGGAGTCCGATTCCGACGGCAACGAGGAATCCAACAGTCGCGCCGAAATCGAACAGCGAGATAAACGCCTCGGAAGCCATTGTTACGGACTCTCCAGCGATGAATTGGACTGTGAAGATTGAGCAACACGTCTTCGGTGGATGTATGCACCCACCCCGCTTGCGACACCCGCGCCAAAGTAACCGATGCTGTGCTCAATAAGATTGAGTCGTCCAGGCCAAAGCAGATGTTCGAGGTTCGTGGTAACGGCTCCAATCAGAAGGCATCCATATGCGACAACGCACCAAGTGGGTACGTCCCGGTAATACATTGCGACGGGAATCAGCGACGCGAGGCCGACCACCAAAATCACCAGTTCTGCTGGGTCAAGACCTCCGAGAATACTCGTCGGCATAGTAGTGATTTACTCGCCAATGATGTTAAATTTCATGAGAAGGCTGAAAATTAGACAATTGTTCAACTTGTACCCTTCAGCTCAGATCCGTCGAGTCAATCGAATATCACCCGGCAGTTTTTCGCGCTACAGTGGGCCGTGCTGGCGTTATCGCTGGCGATGTTCGAATTCACTGGGCTTCTCAACAGTCGGGTCCTCCTGGAGATGGTCGCGCTGAGAGTCAGCATCTGGCCGCACATACAAAGTGATCACCACGTTCAGCGTGGGACATCGGTTCCGCCGCCAGCTGCTGTGCACGATACGTGCCCTCCATCTTGTACGACCCTTGCGATAGTTCTCGGATAGTACACAACCGAATCTGTAGGTTCTCTTGCTAATCATCATTAATCCGCCAGGATGCGGCGTGTGTGGGCGGCAGAAACAGGCTGTTTGCGACGGCCCGTACAACACACCCGTTACCCCTTGAACTCGTCTTCCCAGCGGAAGACGCCGTCGCGCTGGATGGTCTCGCCGTCGACTTCCATGCGGGTGCCCTCGGCGCGCATGTCGGTGATGAGGTCCGTGTGGACGGCGCTGTCGTTGCCGTCCTCGCTCTCCGGGAGGTTGGCGTCGTAGGAGCGGCCAAGCGCCATGTGGACGGTGCCGCCCAGCTTCTCGTCGAAGAGGATCTGGTCGGTCACGCGATCGATGCCGCGGTTCATGCCGATCCCGAGTTCGCCGAGGCGGCGCGAGCCCTCGTCGGTCTCGATGATCGTCCTCAGCACGTCCTCGCCCTCTGTGGCCTCCCAGTCGACGACGACGCCGTCCTTGAACGCGAGGTGGGCGTCACGGACGCGCTTGCCGCGGATCGTCATCGGGATGTCGAACACCACCTGGCCGGCGGTGTCCCGCGGCGCCGTGAACACCTCGCCGCTGGGGAGGTTGTGCGAGTCGTAAGCGACGCTCGCGGCGCTGTTGACCGCCGTCCGGTTCTCGATAGAGAGTGTGAGATCGGTCAGATCGTGCTCCTTGAGAACCCGGACCTCGCTGCCCTCGTCGAGGATGGTTTTCAGCCGGCTCATCTCCTCGGCGAGGCTCTCCCAGTCCCGGAGGATGGCGTCGTAGACGAAGTCGGTGTACGCCTCGAAGCTCATCCCGGCCTGCTGGGCCATCGCGCGGGTGGGGTGGACTGTCGACACCCAGTCGGTATCCATCCGGAGTTCGCGGATCTTCCGGCTGGCCTGGGCGTGGCGCCGCTGGGTCTCGTCGGAGACGTCCGCCTGCTCGGTGGTGTTGCGCGTCCCGCGTAACGAGAGCACCACGTCGGCGTGCTCGTACAGCGCCACCTCGAACTCGGGATCCGATTCGAACGCGCCGCTGTGGGCGCGCAGGTACGCTCGGTCGAGTTCGTCCGAGTCGTAGGTGGCGAGCATGTTCGCGTCGCGCTCGCCGAGACGCCTCGCGACCGCTACCCCCAGGTCGTGGGCGCCCTCGCCGACCGACAGGACGACGTCGTCGCCCGCGTCCACTCGGGCGCTCCAGTCCACCAGGATTTCGGCGTGGTTGTGAATCCGCTGATCCATGGGCTGGCTTCCGCGCCCCCGCCTAACGGTTTTTCCCTTTAGAACTCGACGCTGGGCAGCCACTGCCCCGTCTCCCGGCGGACGCCCGCGAGCAGCACCCCGATCGCCAGCAGCGGCAGCGCGGCACAGGCGAGATACACCGGCGAGAAGCCGACGGCGTTGACGACCGGGAGGGAGACGACCGGGCCGAGGCCGCCGCCGACATCGCCGAACACGTTGTTGGTCCCGACGGCGCGTCCCATCCGCTCGTCGGGGGTGAGATCGGCCAGCAGCGCCATCAGCGGGCCGCTGGTGCCGCCCTGTCCGGCGCCGATGCAGACGCAGGAAGCCACGAGCGCTTCCGGCGAGCGCGCGCGGGCCAGCAGGAGGAAGCCGGCGGCAGTCACCAGCAGGAAGACGAGCAGCGTCG
Source organism: Halobacteriales archaeon SW_7_65_23 (assembly GCA_003022725.1). Classification (GTDB taxonomy): domain Archaea; phylum Halobacteriota; class Halobacteria; order Halobacteriales; family Haloarculaceae; genus Halovenus. The sequence goes on from PXSQ01000088.1 coordinate 71,101, forward strand.
GGACGCGCGACCCCCGGCGGTCGCTGACGTAGCCGCCGAGGAACATGAACCCGGCAGCGACGACGACGGTGATCGCCATGAACACGCCCGAACTCCCCTGGGGCCCGAGCCCGAACGCGCTGATGCCCCGTTCGGGTAGCACCAGCACGAGCGTCGAGAACAGTGCCCCGACGTAGACGAAAAAGACGGCGAAGTTGACCGTGCCGACGGTCAGCGCCGGGGTCGTGGTGTCGACGTCCCAGGGCTTCACCGAGCGGTGATGGTCGCCCTCGACGTGGGTTTCGGGAATGAGCAGGAACGCGACAGCGCTGGCGACGAAGGCGAACACCGTCGCGGTGCCGAACGCGGCGATCGTCCCGCCGAGTTCACTGACGACGCCGCCGAGCACGAGGCCGGTAGGGAACCCAAAGAGGACGCCGCCGCGGATCAGCCCCATGTTCGCGCCGCGGGAGCCGCCGTCGCTGACGTCCGCGGCGATGGTGAACGCCGTTGCGAACACGGCCGCGCTGCCGACCCCCCAGAGGATCCGGGCGACGATGAACCACCCCTCCGGGAACGGCGCGAGCATCGCGATCACGTACCCCGCGGTGGCGACCCCCTGGACGACCATCCCGGCGACCATCGGCGTCCGCGTCCCGACGCGGTCGACCAGCACGCCCGCCGGGGCGTTGGCGACCAGCCGCGAGAACCGGTTGGCCGAGAGGATGACGCCGACGAGCAACGGCGAGATGCCCAGCACGGCGCCGAGGTTCGGCAGGATCGGGAAGATGACGCCGCCGCCGAAGCCGATGAAGAAGGTGCTGGCGATCACTGCGCCGATGACGACGTACTGCCCGCCCGCGCCGCCGGCGCCACCCCGGAGCCGCGAGAGGCCGGGGAGCCGCGGGAACAGCGAGGCGACCACGACGACTGACGCCTGCAAACTGACTGTACAGTGTCGTGCCTGGTGTATACCGGTTGTGTTCTGTCTCCGGACGCCAGCGCGTGGATCGGTCCTGCTATGGGGCTTGCCGCGGGACATCGCATCTCACACGTCCACGAAGCTTATGGCCGGCGGCGGACACGACGGCCCATGAGCGAGACGCTTCCTGAAGACCGGTCGGACGAGCCGATCACCGTCGAGTCGATGACGAGCGACCTCGGCGACCTCGGCGTCGACAGCGGGGACACGGTGCTCGTCCACGGCTCGCTGTCGTCGCTGGGCTGGGTCTGTGGCGGCGCGCCGGCCGTCGTCGACGCCCTGCTGGCCGCGGTCGGCGAGGACGGCACGGTCGTGATGCCGACCCACTCGCCCGGCAACCGCGACCCGACGAACATGGGCGCCCCGCCCGTGCCCGAGTCGTGGTACGAGACGATCCGCGAGCAGATGCCGCCGTACCGCCCCGACGTGACGCCGACCCAGGGGATGGGCGCCATCGCCGAGTGCTTCCGCTCCTATCCGGCGGTGCGCCGGAGCTCTCACCCCCAGCACTCCTTCGCCGCCTGGGGTGCCGACGCCGAGTTCGTCACCGGGAGCCACTCGCTCGATTACTCGCTGGGCGAGGAGTCACCGCTCGCCCGCGTGTACGACTGCGACGGGCAGGTGCTGTTCCTGGGGACGACGCACGCGACCAACACCTCGTTCCACCTTGCGGAGTACCGCGGTGACCTCGACATCGAGACGATGTCGAGCTGTAGTGCGGTGCTGGTCGACGGCGACCGCGAGTGGGTGAAGTGGGAGGATCTCGCCAGCGACGACAGTGATTTCCAGGAGTGTGGTGACGCCTTCGAGCGCGAGCATCCCGACGCCGTCGCGACGGGGCGGGTCGGCGTCGGCGCGTCGAAACTCATAGACCAGCGCCGGCTCGTCGACTTCGCCGCCGAATGGTTCGCGGCAAACCGGGAGTAAGTACCCGACCGCCGCGTCAGCGTCACGTGCGGAACGCCCGCGTCAGAACCATGCGAGGAATGCGACGCCGAACAGCACCTGCGGGATCAGCACGAGCCCGAAGACCGGACCGCTCCAGTCCAGCACCGTCCGGCCGTCCAGCGGGCCGAACGGGATCATGTTGAACACGCCGAGGAACACGTTGATCAGCACGCCCATCCGGCAGAGCTCCGCGACGAACCCGCCGCCCGCAATGAGGAAGCCAGCCAAAAACAGGACGGCGAGCCCGGCGTTCGTGACGGGGCCGGCGACGGCGACGATCCCGTTCTGTCGCTTGGTGATCCGGCCGCGGTGGTAGACGGCGCCGGGTGCGGCGATCAGGAAGCCGGCGACGCCCGAGGCGATCGCGAGTCCGAGCATCGAGTAATCCGCGCGGAAGGCGGCGAGCTGTCCGAAGCGGATGGCGACGACCTTGTGAGCGAGTTCGTGTAGCAGAAAGCCGGTGCCGACGGTCACGAGACTCCTCGCGAACAGTGGCCCGAGGCTCCTGACGTACTCGGCGGTCAGTCCTTCGGAGAACTGGATCGGTTCGAGAAACAGCGTGAACGCCAGCGCGAGCGCGAGCCAGGCTACGGTGAGGTCGCGCAGTTCCGACCGTGCGAAGCGGATGCCTGCTACTTGAAACATGATGTTAGGTCAGCGTGTCCCAGATCAGCCGCGCACTCCGGGCTGCCCCGTCGAGCATCAATTCGCCGAGGCCGCCGATCCCACCGACGTCGGCGGCGAAGTACGGCAGAAACACCGTCGCGAACAGGACGCTCGCGATGAAGCTCCCGACGTTGGTCAGCGCGACGACGAGGATCAGCCGGAAGGTGGGCACCTCGTCGCGCATGCGCTTGAGCAGCTCCAGGATCGGCGTCTCCTCGTCGGCCAGCATCTCGTTGAGTTTGCTGATGTCGCCGACGTTCACCTTCGTGTACCGGAGTTCGACGTAGCCGGCGAACCAGCCGGGCGCGAGCAGCGGGTTGACGCTCGTCAGCCACGCCACGGCGCCGCCGACGCCCGCGCTGGTCCAGTGAGCGCCCGCCAAAAGCGCCAGTCCCGCGGCGATGATCCCGTTGACGAGGAACCACGCCACGAACAGCCGGAGCAGCCAGAAGTTCTCGACGCCGGCCATCGCCAGCAGCACGAAGAAGGCGAAAAAGCCTACCGTGAGCGCGTAGCCGACGGCCTTGTACAGCACCGACGCCACCCGGCTCCCTTCCACGTCGCCGACCAGCGACTCCGCGGGTGGCAGCGTCTCGGGCGCGTCGAGGTAGCGCTCGATCCCCTCGCGGTGGCCCGCGCCGACGACCGCGACCACGTCGTAGCCCGCGTCCCGGAGCGCGATCAGCCGGTAGGCGATGTAGGCGTCGCGCTCGTCGATCAGCGCCTCGGCGCCGCCCGGCGAGAACCGCCGAAACTCCTCCATCATCGCGGTCACGACGTCGGCGTCCGTGAGCCGGTCGAGGTCGATCTCTTCTTGGGTGTCTACGTCGCCGGCCGCCCTGACGAGCAGGGCGCCGATGGGCACGCCGACGGCCACGGCGATCAGGCCCCCCACGAGCAGCGTGTCGGCAAAGCCCGCCAGCGTCCCGATGAGGCCGCCGACGATCGGAATCCCGAGGTCGGCGCCGATCCCGGCGGGGACGAGAAACGGCCCGGCGACGACCCCGGCGATGAAGGCGATAAACAGCCCGACGAACATGCCGAGGCTCAACCCGACCGTCCAGGGACCGCCCATCTCGACCAACAACGCCGCGACGATCGAGAGCTTCTCGCGGCGGCGCATCCGCGTCCAGAGCCGCCGCACCGTCTCCTGGATGTCCCGGTCGACCAGCGCGACGCCCGACCCCACCGACTCGGCTTTCTCGATGGCGGCCATCATGTCCGCGCCCGGTTCGATGTCGAACCGGTCGCCCAGCCGCGCTTGCACGTACGAGAGCATCCAGTAGGCGAGAAACTGGTAGACGGTCTTGCCCGAGATCAGGTCGCCGGCCTCGATGTCGTCGGGCGTCTCGCCGTTCATCCGCTTGTAGCGGGTCTCGTCGAGTTCGACCGCGACCACGTCCGGCCGCCGTTCCTCGATCGTCCGCTCGACCTCCTCGACGCTGTCCCGGGAGACGTGTGCGGTCCCGACGACGGTCACGGATCCCTCTCCGGAGGCCGATTGCGGCGCGACAGCCGTCTCCTCGGCCGGGAGTACGTCCTCGGAGTCCCCCTCGCTCATCGTGGCTCCCTATCCACCCCCGCTTTACAAGGGTTTCGAGGCGACCGCGTGAGTGACGTGGAGATGCTCAGCGGCGGCAACGACGTCGCCTCGACGACGGTGCGAACATCAACGGCGACATCATCGCCGAGGGGAACCTGGCACTCGACGCCGGCACCAGCGTCGACGGAGACGTCGATGTCATTGGCGGCGTCGACATCGACGGGAACTCCTGGATCGAGGGGTCGGTCGACGCGACGGGGGACGTCACCCTCAACTCCGAGGGGTCCGGCCCGGTGACCGTCGGCGGCAAAATCACGACGGAGGGCAACGTCAACGTAGAAGGCGGCTCGACCGTCGAAGGGGATATCGAATCGACGAACAGCGGGACGATCGACGTAACAGATGGGACGGTCCTCGGTGCTCTGGCGACCCAGGAGGATGTCGATGTCGACAGTAGTGATATCCAGGGACACGTGTACGAGGACAACGGCTTCTCTTGCAGCAGTTCGACGATCAACGGCCAGAACTGCGGTTCGTACGCGCCCCAGGATTACGACGATTATTGACCTGCGTTGTCACTTCTGGCTCGCCGGTCCCCTGATACGGACTACTCTGACCCGTTCCGGGACTGCATCACAGAACAGGCAGGGCCCGAGATTACCCAGGCGAATCTGTGGCGGCACAATCTCAACAGTCGCTATTCCTCGGTCGGCGGATGCCAGAAGATGCCGTCACCGATCGCCGCACAGCACGCTGCGGCCCCGACGCCGACGGCGAACGCGTGGCGGTCGAACAGCTGCACGCCGAGCGCGTACCCGGCGACGAACAGCAGCGGGAGGGCCGTGAGGATGACGTCCGCTCGCGTGAATCCGCCGAGCCACCCGGCGACACGTCCCACGGGGTCGGTCTGGCTCATTCCATGTACCCCAGGTCCCGCAGTTTCTGTCCGATCAGGCGGGCCTCCTCGTCGCTGATAGCGTCTTCGGACTCCATCTCCCGGACGACCAGGTGCTTGACGAACTCCTTGACCGACCCGAACGGCTCGTCCTCGATGTACACCTCCACGTCCTCGACGAACTCCTTGCGCAGTGAAATCGTCGTGTACTCGGCCATACCCACAGTACCGGCTCCAGGCTTATAAGCGTTAATTACATTTAATTACCACCGTGCAGTGCGGGAGGTCGGGCGCGCAGATCCCTGGCGAAGGGTCTTTGTCCGCCAGCCTCCAACCGCGGGCTATCGATGCGCACACCGCCGGACGCTGACCGTGATGGGGGAGCAGAATCGGGTCGGGACGGGACGGGGAGCACGTCGGACCGGGACGGGAGCGAAACCACGTCGAGACGCGAGTACCTCGCGGGTCTGGGCGCGGCGGCCGGCCTCACGGGCGCCGGGATCGCCGGCGGGCTCGCGGGCTGTGTCGAGTTGCCGACGACGCAGGTGACCTACGACCTCGACCAGGAATCGTTCGACCCGCCGTCGCTACCGTACGATCAGACGTATCCGGACGACGAGGACGTCACGATGTTCCGCCGCGGGCTCCGGCGGTTGGGCTACTACCCCGGCGAGACGGTGCCGGACGCAGTGACGACGAACTGGGAGCGACCGACGAACCTCCGGTGTCACAACGCCGCCAAGGCGAGCCCGCTGGTCGCGCCGGGCGGCGACACCGTCCTCGTCCCTGCCGACACCGGAAAGATGCACGCTGTGACGCCGAAGGGCGAGCACCTGTGGACGACCGAAACTCCGGCGACCCGGCAGGGCTTTCATGCGACGCCGGTGATCGTCGACGGTGTCGCCTACCTCGGCGGCTACGACGGCGCCAACGTCAACCAGGACGCCGGGATGTACGCCTTCGACGTCGAGACTGGCGAGGTGCTGTGGCGGACCGAGGAGATGCACGGCTCGGTCGCCATCGGCTCCAGCGCGGGCTACTGGGACGGCTATCTGTTCGTGATCGTCGAGCACCGCTATCCCCGCCAGAAGGGCGAACTCTGGGTGTTCGAGGCCGAGTCCGGCACGCCCGTGTTCTCCGACGACCGGATCGACGGGATGCCCCACCCGACGGTCGCAATCTACCCCGAGTACGAGCGCCTCCTGACGGGGTCGAACGACGGTCTCGTGTACTGCTGGGAGTTCCCCTCACTGGAGTTCGCCTGGAGCTTCGAGACCGATGCGGAGGTGAAGGGGCCGATCGCGCTGTACGACGGCGCCGCGTTCGTCGGCTCCTGGGACTCGAACTGCTACCGCCTCGACGTCACCGACGGCAGCGAGGACTGGTCGTTCGAAACCGGCGGGATCGTGATGTCCGCGCCCGCAGTCGACCCCGAGAGCGGGATCGTCTACTTCGGCAGCGACGACTGGCACATCTACGCGCTCGACGCGGGGACGGGCGAGGAGGTGTGGTCGACCGACGTCGGCGGGCGCGTGATGGGTGCGCTCACCGTCACGTCGGACGCGGTGCTCGCGGGCACGACCGCCGGCGAGGTCGTCGCGCTGGAGAAAGACACCGGCGACCTCCGCTGGTTCGTCGAGACCCGAGGGCAGGCGACCAGCGCACCGGTCCCTCACGACGGCCGCATCTTCGCCGCCGAGCGTGCGGTCATGTCCGGTTGCTGGGACGAGGATTCGCCCGAGGAGGTGCAGGCTCCCGGGCACACCTACTGTCTGGTCGACGCGGAGTGAGGACGGTTGCCCGGCAATCAGTTTAGGGTCGCCCGCCGGCCACGCCGCTCCCGATCGCCGCCTCGCAGTCGTTGCAGGCGACGACGTAGAACCGTTTTGAGGCCTTGAAAATCCCGACGTTCGAGTCCATGTCGACGAAGTCGATGTCTGACTGATCTAAAATGTCGCTGTCACATTCAGGGCAGTGTACCATACCGACTGCTTGGCGAAGGCGCGGAAAATAGTTGTGGTGATGTCACCTTCCGCCGGTGGGCCCGCCGTCACTCGTCCGGCGTGAGGCAGTACGCGTGGCCGGGCTCTTCCATGATCGTCTCCTGGTCGTCGTCGTAGTAGTTGGAGTAGACGGCGCGTTCCGCGTAGTAGATGTTGCCGTCGACGGGCCGGGCACCGCTCGTGACCCGGCCGCGGTTCGGGACGCGCCAGATCCGCTCGCCGGTGTCGGCGTCCAGCGCGTACAGGTGGGTGTCGTACGAGCCCGCCATGATCGTCCTGTCGGCGAGCGACAGCGCGCCGATCACGCGCCCGTGGACGTTCTCCCGCCAGAGCGCATCGCCGCTCGCGGCGTCCAGCGCGTACACGTAGCCGTTGTCGCTGCCGAAGTAGACGATCCCTGCCTCCGGATCGACCGCCGGGTTGGACATGATCGAGCGGCCCGTGTCGAACGCCCAGACCCCCTCGCCGGTTTCGAGGTCGATGCAGTGGACGTGGTTGTCCCAGGAGCCGACGTACCCCCGGCCGTCGTAGGCCGCGACCGTCCCCTTGATCTCCGCGCCGAGGGTGAACTCGCCGCCGGCCTTCTCCTGGCCGGTCGGGCCGCCCTCCGGGCCGGCCTGGTACGACCAGGCGAACTCCAGCGCCGGATACTCCCAGCAGTACACCTTGCCGTCGTTGGACCCGGCGAAGATCTTCCCGGCGTCGCGGTCGATCGTCGGCGAGGGGTGGGGCTGGCCCCACATGCGGTCGTCGTGCCAGATCGGCTCGCCGGCCTCGGGGTCGATCGCCCACAGCGCGCCCGAGGAGGGGCTGCCGTACTCGACGATGAAGTAGAGGACGCCGTCGTGGTAGGCCGGGCTGGAGCCGACTGCGAGCGTCCCGTTGAGCGTCGCAGGCTCGATCTTCCACTCGATTATGCCGGTTTCGACGTCCAGCGCGTACATGGCGCCGTCGTAGCCGCCGATGTAGGCGGTGTCGCCGACAACCGTCGGCGAGCCGTGAAAGCCCAGCTCCGTCGCGTCGGTCAGCGTCGCCCACTGCTTGCGTCCCGCCGGGTTGTACGCGTCGACCCAGCCGCTGTCGCCGGCGAAGATGATCCGATCGCCGTCGAGCGTCGGCATCGGCGTCGACTTCGCGGCGGTGTGGCCGACGACGTTCGTCGGGAATGCCCAGTTTTTCGACACCGACCGCGGCACGGTCTCGTCCGGATAGTACCCCTGGCGCCGGAGGTTCGCCTGGAACATGTTCACGTCCTCGGGGTAGCTCTCGTCCGCACCGGGGTTGTTGTCGACAGTAGGCTCGCTGTTCTCCTCGGTGCCACCGAGCTGGAGCTGGGCACAGCCCGCCAGCCCGAGGGCGCCAGCCCCCGCGACGGCGCCGAGCAGCCGGCGTCTCGACGGCGTGATGGTCACGTTCCCTGAAGGCGTCGGGGTCGGATCGTCGGAGGGGTTCATTTCAAGTACCGAACAGTACGCCGGAGCCGATGAAAAGGCTCACGATGCTCTGTGGCAGGTTCGCAGAGTCGAAGTCGATTCGAAGTTCGTCAGGATCATCTCTTTCCCATCCGAGGCTCCCCGTATGACGACGCTGCTGCTCGCCGCCACCGGTGCCGGCGTCCACGCCGAACCGATCGCCGGTGTCGTGTTGTCGGCCATTCGGTCGTGAACGCACCCCGTGGTCAAGCCCCGGGCCAGTCGCCTTGTACCGCCTGTACACTCCGGCTCCGCGGAGATAAACCTCAACATACTGCCGCTTCACTACGCCAGCTTGAATAGCCTGGAACTGCGACTCTCAGCAAACGATCGGTCCCTCCCCGCATGAGACAGAACCTCCGCATAGTCGCCCTCGCCCTCCTCTGCGTCCTGGCGATCGGGGTTGCAGCGGCGACGCTGAGCTCGACGGTCGACCCCGGCGACGGTGACGGCTCCGGCTCGGGTTCCGGTAGCACCGGCCCGGGCACGGGTGACGAGCCGGACCTCGACTCCTCTTCCAGCGACGAGCTCCAGGAGACGGGCGGCGGGGAGCCCGAGCAGCAGTGGGAGTACTGCTACGAACCGCTGGACGAACAGCCGATCTACGTGCTGCTGTTCGGCGTGCCGGTGATGGCCGGGATGATCGTTAGCCTGTTCGCCGACGGGCGCCGCGGGTTCGCGGCGGCGATGTTCATCTTCTGGCCGGCGCTGATTCTCGTGCTCATCCTCACCGCCGGCTGTGAGCCGCCGCCGAGCCAGCAGGCAGCCGAGGACGCGGTCAACAGCACGCAGGAAGCCGTCTCGTCGGCGAGCGGCGACGGGGGTGACGACCGCACGTTCACCGCCCCGATGTCGCTGATCGTACTCCTGCTGTTGGTCGCCTCCGTCGGGATCGTCGCCGCCGTCCTGCTGCGGTCCGACGGCGAGGAGGCCGACGAGCTCCGCGCCGAGCCCGACCTGGACGGCGAGGCGCGCCGGGCGGCGATCGGCTCCGCCGCCGGCGAGGCCGCCGACCGGATCGAGGACGACGCCGACCTCGGCAACGAGGTGTACCGCGCCTGGGCGGAGATGGCCGGGCCGCTGCCGGTCGACCAGCCCGAGACGAGCACGCCCGCGGAGTTCGCCGACGCCGCGACCGACGCCGGCATCGATCCCGGCGACGTCGGGGAGCTGACCGACCTCTTCGAGGAGGTCCGGTACGGGACCGCCGAGGCGACCGCCGAGCGCGAACAGCAGGCGGTCGCGGCGCTGCGCCGCATCGAGCGCCATTACGCCGACTCAGCCCCGGGGCGTGATTCGGATGCGTAGGCTGGACGTGCCGACGATCGCCGGCCTCCTCCTGTTCCTCGTGGGGATCGGACTGGTGATCGACTCGGGGCTGATCAGCGGAGGCGTGTCGGCGTCGCTGGCGGACTACATCGGCGTGCTCGCGCTGCTGGGAGCGTTGCTGGTCGTGCGGGTTGGGCTACTGGCCGACCGATCGAGCCCGGAGCCGCCGACCACAGAGACGAAAGCGGAGCTGCCGGTGCCCGGCACAGAGGTCGACGACCTGCTCGCGAAGATCGACGCGAACCCGCTGGATCGCCTCGAGGAGAACGCCGAACTCCGCGAACGGCTGCGGACGATCGCCGCCGCGCTGTTTTCCGACATGTACGGCGTTCGCGAGGCGGCAGCCACCGAGGCGCTGGCGGCGGGGACGTGGACCGACGACCCGCACGCAGCGGCGTTTTTCATGGGAGAGTACCCCGAGTGGGCGCCGTTGCGGCTGCGGCTGCGCGACCGCGCGACGTTCACGCGGACGCCGCCCTCGATGCAGGCCGAACACGTCGTCTCCGAACTGCTCGCGGTCGTCAACGGGGACCACGACCACCTCCACCAGGCGCCTGTCGCCGACAGGGCCGACTCAGCGGCTGACGGCCAGGCTGTGGCGGACGCCCCGCTTGAGACGCAGTCGGAGCCTGACGGAGGGGTCGACGGATGAGCGAGTCCGCCAGGACTGCTGACGGCGGCGAGGGGAGCGAACGGCAGGCGGTCGACGGCCCGTCTGTGGCTGCCGGGTCCGGCGACGCCGCGGGACGCGAGCGGCGCGAGCAGGTTCCCGCGACGCTGACGGACCGCCACGACACCGATCGTTTGCGGATCGTCGGCGCGGCCGTGCTCGTGGCCGTCGGGGCCGCGGCGCTGCTGCAGAGCCCGGGGCTGTTGCTGGCGTCGGTCGTCGGCGTCGGCGTGCTGGCCTACCGCCAGGCGTCGACGGTCGAGTCGCCCTCACTGGCGGTCGGCCGCTCGATCAGCGACCCCGACCCGGAGCCGGAGGACGTCGTCACCGTCGAGACGACGATCACGAACGTCGGCGAGCGGACGCTGACGGACTGCCGATTCGTCGACCGCGTGCCGGCGGAGCTGTCGGTCGTCGACGGCTCGCCCCGGCGCGCGACGATGCTCCGGCCTGGCGAGTCCTGCACGCTCACCTACGACGTCGAAGCCCAGCGCGGCGCCCACGCGTTCGAGGGCGTGTACGCGGCCGTGAGCGACCCCGCGGGGACCGTCGCGAACGAGTACGCACTCGAGGCGCCGGACACCATCCGCTGCTCCCCGCGCGCCCAGCCGATCCGGAGCACGCTGCTGCGGTCGATGACGACGCCGTACGCCGGCCGGCTGGCGACGGACAAACCCGGGGAGGGGCTGGAGTTTCACGCCACCCGCGAGTACCGCCCCGGCGACGCGCTGCGGCGGATCGACTGGAACCAGTACGCCTCGACCGGCGAACTCGCGACGCTGCAGTTCCGCACCGAGCGCGCGGCCTCGGTGGTCGTTATCGCCGACGTCCGGCCGTCGTCGTACGTCCGCGCGGGCTCGGACGACCCCCACGCCGCCGACCGGTGCGTCGAGGCGGCCAGCCGGCTGTTCGTCACGCTGCTCGAGGAGGATCACCGCGCTGGTATCGCGACGTTCGGCCCGGACTACTGGCTCGCGCCGAACGCCGGCACCGACCACCGTCACCGGGCGCTTTCGGCGTTCGGCACCGAGCCCGCGCTGTCGCCGTCCCGGCCCGAGGGGACCTACCCCGTCCGGCTCCGGCTGCGGTGGCTCCGCCGCCGGCTGCCGTCGGACGCGCAGGTAATTCTCTGTACGCCGCTTCTGGACTGGTCCAGCGAGACGGCGGTGCAGGTGCTGGAATCGCACGGCCACGAGGTGACGGTCGTCTCGCCCGATCCGACGGGGACGGACACGACCGGCGAGCGCGTTGCCCGGCTGGAGCGGCGCAACCGGATCAGGGACGTCCACCAGCTCGGCGTGCCGGTCGTCGACTGGGCGACCGACGAGTCGCTCGACATCGCGCTGGCCCGCGCGGCGCGGGGGTGGTCGCGGTGAGTGCGCGGGTCGAGCGGGCGTGGGGGTTCCGATGAGCTCACAGCAGCAGGCGCGGACGAACAGCGAGCCGCCGACTGACGACGCGGCGTCGCTCGCGTCGGCGGCTGCCGACGATATGGAGCTCGGGGAGGCACAGGAAGAGGACGGCCCGGAGCCGGCTGCTGGCGATCGCGCCGGCCGGGTTCGGGGCCGGCCTGCTGGTGCTCGGTGTCTTCCAGGGGAGTGATCGGGGTGTTTTCGCCGGAAGCGCCCTGCTGTTCGGTGGGTTGGTGCTCGGGGGTGTCCAGGGTGCCCGCCCGCCGGCGCTGTTGCTGGCTGCGGTGGGCGTGGCGATCGCCTACGACGCGGGGCAGTACGCCGTCACGCTCGGAACGCAGCTGCGGGCCGGTGCGCCGACGCATCGGGCTGAGTTGGTCCACGTCGGCGCGACTGCGACCGTCGTGACTGCGACTGCCGGCGTCGGCGCGCTCGTGTTTCGGGTGGGGGCAGGCGGGCAGCCGAGTACCGCGCTCGTTGCGCTGCTGCTCGCGACTGTCCTGTTCGTCTGGGCGCTACTCCGGTGAAGTACTCGCCGACACCTGGAATCGACGTCAATAGCTGCGTCTCCTCCAGAGACGCAGCAAAAAACCCCGCCAGCCACAAAACCAACCGCCGTTCCTAGGCCAGTTCTTCGATCCGCTGGATGACGGCCTCGGCGAACTCGGAGGTCCCCAGTTTCTCGGCGTCCTCGAGGTTCCGTTCGAGGTCGTAGGTGACCTCGCCGGCGGCGATGGTCGCCTCGACGGCGTCGCGCACCAGGTTGGCGGCGTCCGTCCAGCCCAGATAGTCGAACATCATCTCGCCGGAGAGGATCATCGCGGTCGGGTTGACCTTGTCCTGGCCGGCGTACTTGGGCGCTGAGCCGTGGACAGGTTCCGCGAGACAGCGCGCGTCCCCGAAGTTGGCGCCCGGCGCGATGCCGAGGCCGCCGATCTGGGCGCCACAGGCGTCGGAGATGTAATCGCCGTTGAGGTTCATCGTCGCCAGCACGTCGTACTGGGTGGTCCGCGTGAGCACCTGCTGGAGCATGTTGTCCGCGATGCGGTCGTTGACCACCAGGGCGTCCTCGGGCGCCTCGCCGTCGCGCTCCTCCCAGAGCGTGTCCTCGGTGATGACCTCGTCGCCGTACTCCTCGCGGGCGACCTCGTAGCCCCAGTCGCGGAACTGCCCCTCCGTGAACTTCATGATGTTGCCCTTGTGGACCAGCGTCACCGAGTCCCGATCGTGTTCGAGCGCGTAGTCGATGGCCCGCCGGACGAGGCGCTTGGTGCCTGTCTCGGTGATCGGTTTGACGCCGATGCCGACCGGGCCCTCGTGGAACGTGTCGTCGAAGCCCATCTCGTCCTCGACGAACTCCCGGACCTGCTCGACCTCGTCGGTGCCTTCCTCCCACTCGATGCCGGCGTAGAGGTCCTCGGTGTTCTCCCGGAACGTCACCATGTCCATCTGTTCGGGCTTCGACACCGGGGAGGGGACGCCCTCCAGATAGTAGGTCGGGCGGACGTTCGCGTAGAAATCAAGTGTCTGCCGGAGGGCGACGTTCAGCGACCGGTACCCCGAACCGACCGGGGTCGTCAGCGGACCCTTGATCGCGACCCGAAACTCCTCGATCGCCTTGACCGTGTCTTCGGGAAGGTTTTCGTCGTACTTCTCGCGGCCGGATTCGCCGGCGTAGACGCGCAGCCAGCTGACGTCGCGGCCAGTCGCCTGGGCGGCCGTCTCGAGCACCGTCTGCGCCGCCGGCCCGACGTCGACGCCGATCCCGTCGCCGTGGAGGATCGGGATGATTGGGTGCTCGGGGACGGACAACTCGTTTCGCTCCTCGTCTACTACCTCGATCGCCTCGCCTTCCGCTGGCACCTCGATCTTGTCGTACTCCATATGGCTGGAGCTATCGTACCCGGATGTAAATTTATGCCGTTTTTGCCGTCGAATCGCACCAGGAACGGGGCTGGTTCCCGAACGTTCGTGTGTCAGTCGTTCATACCTGTCACTTCCTGGACACTCTCGGTCGCGGCGCTGATTACTGTGAGTCGAAAACCGTTATTAAACGTACCCGCTATGAAGGGGTATGAGGCTGATCGAGCGTGGGTCCGGGTCGCCGCGGGTCGCAGTCGTGGGTGGGATCCACGGCGACGAGCCCGCCGGCGAGGCTGTCGTCGAGCGGTTGATCGCGGATCTCAAGGTGGACGCGGGCACCGTCCAGCTCGTGATCGCAAACGAGCCGGCACTCGAAGCCGACGAGCGGTTCACCGAGACGGACCTCAACCGCGCGTTCCCTGGCGACCCCGACAGCGACGACTACGAGGCAGTGCTAGCGACGCGGGTGATGCAGGTGTTGCAGGGCGCCGACGCCGTGCTGGCGATCCACACCTCCCGGAGCGTCCCGCCGCCGTTCGCCATCTTCAGCGAACTCACCGACCCGGTCCGACGGACAGTGACGGCGCTGCCAGTCGAGTACGTCGTCGACGCGGGCGACCTGCGCTCAACGACGATGGACTCGATGGTCCCACACACCGTCAGCATCGAGGCCGGCAAGCAGGGCAGCGACGAGGCCGTCGAGTTCGGCACCGAGTGTGCCTACGCGTTCCTGCGCGCCCACGGCATCCTGCGGGACAGCGAGCCGACGTTCGCCCCCAAGCAGATCGTCAGAGCCATCGAGGAGGTACCGAAAAGTGGCGGCGACCCACACCTCTACTACCACAACTTCGAGGCGATCCCCGCCGGCGCGGTGTTCGCCGAGGACGACGAGTACACCCACCGCGTCGAGTCGGCGGGGATCGTCCCGATCCTCGCCAGCGAGGACGGGTACGACGACATTTTTGGCCTGTACGGGGAGTTCGACGACACCCTCGACCCGCCCGAGGAGGCGAACGTCGCTCAGCGCACGACCGACAGGACCGAGTCCGGCGGGAACGTGGCGCGAACCGAGGCCGAGGAGAGCGTCGGCACCTCTCCCGAAGCCGATGGAAGTTAGTTGATCGCCGCCGCAGGGCGGCACATGCAGCTTCTCGCACACGGTGGCGCAGGCGGCGATCCCAACGACGCGGAGACGCGACAGCAGCAGCTCGACAGCGCCGTCGAGGCAGGCGCGGATGCCGGCGCTGACGGCCCCGAAGCGGCCGTCGTAGCGACCGTCCGGGAACTGGAGTCGAGCCCGCGGTTCAACGCGGGCGTCGGCAGCACCGTCCAGAGCGACGGGGTCGTCCGGACCGACGCCGGGCTGATGCGCGAGGACGGGACTGCGGGCGCGGCCTGCTCGATGCCCGGCGTCGAGCACGCGGTCGATGTCGCCCGCGTCGTGGCACACGAGACGCCGCACGTCCTCGTCTCCGGGGAAAACGCCATCGCGCTCGCCGACGCCTTCGACGTCGCGACCGACCGGGACCTCTGGACCGAGCGCACCCGCAAGTGCTGGCGCGAGATCGACCCGCCGGGTAGCGACGACCGGCGCGAGCACCTCCGGTGGGTTCGCGAGCAGTTCGGCGGTTTCGATACTGTGGGCGCCGTCGCCGTCGCGGGTGATCGCCTCGCCGCCGCGACATCGACTGGCGGCCGATGGTATGCGCTCGCGGGCCGCGTCGGTGACGTGCCGCAGGTCGGCGCCGGCTTCTACGCGACCGAGCACACGGCCGTCAGCGCCACCGGCGCTGGCGAAGCTATCGCCCGCTTCGGCCTTTCCCGATGGGTCGCCGACGCTATCGAAGACGGCGCTGACCCGGCCGCGGCGTGCGAGCGCGGGATCGAGGCGTTCGAGGCCGCGACTGGCGACATCGCCGGCGTGATCGCCGTCGACCGCGAGGGTCGCACCGGCGAGGCGTTCAACTCCGACTCGATGCAGACCGGCAGTTCCGGGTGATACTGTCGGACGTAACTCTGTGTCACATCGTGACACTCTCCTGGCTGTATTCGCACGGGTGAACGGCTGAACGTGACGCGTGACTCCACGAAATTACGTCCGACAGTATGAGCAACGGCGAACCAGGCGCCCGGCCGCGGAGAACGGTACCTCTTTTGTCCCCTCACGCAAAAGGCGGGGTATGAGCGCTGACGTGGACCTGGACGAGGAGAAATACGAGAAACACCGCGAGGCGGGAGAGATCGTCATCGAGGTGCGGGCCGAGGCGGTTGACCGCATCGAGGTCGGGGCGAGCCACCTCGAACTCGCGGAGTGGGTCGAGAGGCGGATCCGGGAACTCGGCGGGAAGCCGGCGTTCCCGATGAACATCTCCATCGACGAGGAGGCCGCCCACGCGACGCCGGGCGTCGACGACGACGAGACGTTCGGCGAGGAGATGATCAACGTCGACATCGGCGTCCACGTCGACGGCTGGATCGCCGACACCGCCATCACGGTCGACCTCTCCGGGCAGGACGAACTCGTCGAGGCCTCCGCGGAGGCGCTTGACGCCGCCATCGAGATGATCGAACCGGGGATCAACACGGGCGTGCTCGGCGACGTCATCGGCCGCACCATCGAGGGGTACGGCTACAACCCCGTCGTGAACCTCACCGGCCACGGCCTGGGCCACTGGGAACAGCACACGACGCCGAACATCCCCAACCGGAAAGTCTCCCAGGGCGTCGAACTGGCGGTCGGCGACGTCGTCGCCATCGAACCGTTCGCCACCGACGGCGGGGGCAAGGTAAAGGAGGGCAGCGACGAGGAGATCTTCGCCCTCGAATCGGAGGGGTCGGTCCGCGACCGCAACGCCCGCCAGGTCCTCGACCAGGTCACCGAGGAGTACCGCACGCTCCCCTTTGCCACCCGGTGGCTCGACGCCGACCGCACCGGGATGGCGCTGCGCCGCCTCAAGCGCGAGGACATCGTCCACGGCTACTCCGTTCTCAAGGAGGAGGAAGGCTGTTACGTCAGCCAGAAGGAACACACCGTTATCGTCACCGAGGACGGCTGTGAAGTGACGACGCGGTAATCCACGGATCGGCAGGAATTCCGCGAATTTCTTGAGAACTTCGACCGTTTTCCGAAAAGGGTCGGCAAACCGATCCGTAACTGTGCCAATTCGACTACGATACGACGTGAAAGAATGTCGAGTGAAAACGGTGACCGGCCCGGCGAATCGCGGTCCCTGATGGGTGTCAACGGCTTGCATTACCCCATCAGAAAGTATTAATACGTCGGTCAGATAAAGAAGGGGTAATGAGACAGACCTGCGGCGCCGACGCGAGCAGATCCGGCAGCCCAGGCTCTGGCCGCCTCCTTCTCGTGCGACCACGACCGGGCCGGTAAGGCCCTACTTAGTTTCATCCCCACGACGTACGTACCGCAGCTAATCGCCGCCCACCGTCGGGTTCTGGGGCGGGCATTACGCACCCGACACTCACAACACCACACGATATCCATGCCAGAACACACGAAAGTTGCACTCGCCTTCTCCGGCGGGCTCGACACCACAGTCTGCGTCCCGCTGCTCGAAGAGGAGTACGGCTTCGACGAAGTAATCGGCGTGACGGTCGACGTCGGCCAGCCCGAGGCGGAGTTCGCCGAGGCCCGCGAAACCGCCAACGCGCTCGGAGTCGAACATTTCGTGGTCGACGCCCGCGAGGAGTTCGCCGACCTCTGTCTGAAGTCCGTCACCGCAAACGCGACCTACCAGGGGTACCCGCTCGGGACAGCACTCGCGCGGCCGGTGATCGCCGAGGCGATCCTCGACGTCGCCCTCGAGGAGGGCTGTGACGCGCTCGCGCACGGCTGTACCGGCAAGGGCAACGACCAGCTCCGGTTCGAGGCCGTCTGGCGGGACTCGCCGCTTGAGGTGATCGCGCCGGTCCGCGAACTCGGCCTGACCCGCGAGTGGGAAAACGAGTACGCCGCCGAACAGGGCCTGCCCGTCGAGGGCGGGTCGGAAGGCCGCTACAGCATCGACTCGAACCTCTGGAGCCGCTCGATCGAGGGCTCGGAACTCGAAGACCCCTCGACGATCCCCGAGGACGACATCTACGAGTGGACGGACAACCCCGGCGGCGTCGAGTCCGAACTGGTTGAGCTCGCCTTCGAGAACGGAACTCCGGTCACTGTCAATGACGAGGCGCTGGGCGCGGTCGAACTGATCGAAACGCTCAACGCCCTCGCCGGCGCCCACGGCGTCGGCCGCACCGACATGATGGAGGACCGGATGCTCGGGCTGAAGGTCCGCGAGAACTACGAGCACCCGGCGGCGACGGTGCTTTTGACGGCCCACGAGGCGCTGGAGGGCCTCGTACTGACCCGCGAACAGCGCGAGTTCAAACAGCAGGTCGACCAGCAGTGGTCCTGGAAGGCCTACCAGGGGCTGATCGACGCGCCGCTGATGAAAGCCCTCGAAGGGTTCATCGACGCCACTCAGGAGCGGGTGACGGGCACCGTCACGGTCAAGCTGGAGGGCGGGCACTGCCGCGCGGTCGCCCGTGAGAGCGAGTTCGCGGTGTACAGTGAGAGCGCCGCCTCATTCGACGAAGGCACCGTGACGGGTAGCATCACCCAGGAGGACGCCACGGGCGTCGCCAAGTACCACGGGTTCCAGTCCCGCCTGGCCAACAGCAAGGTGAGTCCCGACGCGGACGACGCGGAGACCGAATCGACAGAGACCCCCGAGAAACCCCACTGAGATGACCAGCCACGACGAGGACCCCGAGGAGACCGAAGACGGCGCGACCGCGGCGTCCGCCGGCGGCGACCACGCCGCCGACAAGGGCGTCGTCCGCCGAGAGCGATTCAGCGGCGGGCCCGCCCGGGCGTTTCTCTCCTCGCTGGCCGCCGACGAGCGCATCTTCGCGGCCGACCTGGCGGTCGACCGGGCCCACGTCGTGATGCTGGCCGAACAGGGAATCATCGGAGCGGACGACGCCGCGGCGATCCTGGCGGCGCTCGACGACGTCGAGGCGGCGGGCCACGGAGCACTACCGGACGGCGAGGACGTCCACGAGGCGATCGAGACGGCAGTGATCGACCGCGTCGGGCCCGCGGGCGGCCGCATGCACACCGCGCGGTCGCGCAACGACGAGGTCGCGGCCTGCATCCGCTACCGCCTGCGCGAGGACCTGCTCGCGACCGTCGGGACCGTCGTCGAGGGCCGCGAGACGCTGCTCGACGTGGCCGCCACCGAGACGGAGACGATCATGCCGGGGTACACCCACCGCCAGCCCGCCCAGCCGACGACGGTCGCCCACTGGGTGTGCTCCTACGAGTCGGCGCTCGCCCGGGACACCGAACGGCTGCTGGACGCATACGGCCGGGTCAACCGGTCGCCGCTCGGCGCGGCAGCGTTCGCCGGGACGAGCTTCGACATCGACCGCGAGCGCACCGCCGAGTTGCTCGGATTCGACGGGATCGTCGAGAACTCGATGGACGCGTCGTCGGCGCGGGATTTCCTGATGGAGACGTCCGCAACAGTTACGGGCCTGGCGACGACGCTCGCGGGCCTGTCGACGGACGTCGTCGAGTTCGCGAGCGACGGGTACATCGACCTGTCCGACGACTACGCCTCGACGTCGAGCATCATGCCCCAGAAGAAGAACCCTGACACGCTGGAACTGGTCCGGAGCCGCGCGGGCGACGTCGCATCGGGGCTCTCGGGGCTGGTGACGACGCTCTCGGGGCTGCCCCGGGCGTACAACCGCGACCTGCAGCGGGCGACCGGCCACGCCTGGGACGCCGTCGACGCCGTCCACGAGGCCGTCCCGGTCGCCGTCGGCGCCGTCGCGACCGCCGACTGGCCCGCCGAGACACTCGAAGCGGCCGCTGGCGACGGGTTCGCCACCGCGACCGGCGTCGCAGACCGCCTCGCCGTGGCCGGCATCCCGTTCCGGACCGCCCACGAACTCGTCGCGCGCGCGGGCGACCTGGCCGACGGCGGCAACCCCGGCGTCGAGGCGATCGACGAGGCCTGCCGCGAGGTGCTGGGCGAACCCTTAGAGGCTGTCGCCGACGTCGCGGCGATCGAATCGGCACTTGACCCCGTCGAGAACGTAGCGATGCGCGATTCGCGCGGCGGACCCGCACCCGCTGCGGTCGAGGCGCACCTCGACCGGACGCGCGAGGGCGTCGCCGCCGACCGCGAGACGCTTGCGGGTCGCCAGAAGCGGATCGAGGACGCCGAGGAGGCGCTCGATGCGGAGGTGTCGAGCTATGTCTGATACTGTCGGACGTAACTCTGTGCAATGGCAAGACACGCAAACCGGGGTATTCACACGTTTCAGCACGGTTCCGCGGTGGAAATCCCCACGCACTCACGTCCGACAATATGAGTTCCACGGCACGCCCGGCGGACGCGCAGCGCCACGGCCACCACGACCGATCCCACGATCCCCGCCAGGGGATCGAACACAATTCTGATATGAGAAATCAGAATACGGCAGTTCTGTCGGCGTTCGAACGCTCTTAGACGGTAGTTCGTCGTTTAATTTCCACTATGAATTCGATGAATTTAAGTGGATGTAGCGTCGAGAGACAGGTACGATGACAGACTGCATCGAATGTGGGGCGGACCTGACCCTGCACGAGTCGCTCGAGATCGGAGAGATCATCGACTGTGGCACCTGCGGGGCCGAGCTCGAAGTGATCGACACGGATCCCGTGGCGCTGGACACAGCGCCCGAGCTGGAGGAAGACTGGGGTGAGTAAGCGCATGCGGGAGACAGCCAGGGGGACCGACCGATGAACGTCGGAATGCTGTACTCGCGGATCCGGAAAGACGAGAAGCTCCTGCTCGCGGAACTGCGCGACCGCGGCCACGCCGTCGAGAAGATCGACGTCCGCAAACAGTCGTTCGGCCTCTCGGAGCCGCCGGCGGCGTTCGAGGACGTCGACGTCGTGCTCGACCGGTGTCTGGCGACCAGTCGGAGCCTGTACGCGACACGGTTTCTGGACGCCTACGGGATTCCGGTCGTCAACAGCTCCGCGACAGCCGAGGTGTGCGCGGACAAGGTGAAAAATAGCCTGGCGCTAGCGGGCGCCGGCATCCGGACGCCGCGGACGGAGGTCGCGTTCACCAGCGACGCCGCCCTGGAGATCGTCGAGCGCTTCGGCTACCCCTGCGTGCTGAAGCCGGTCGTGGGCTCCTGGGGGCGCCTGATGGCGAAGATCGACTCCCGCTCCGCTGCGGAGGCGATCTTCGAGCACAAGGAGACGCTGGGCCACTACGAGCACAAGGTGTTCTACGTTCAGGAGTTCGTCGAGAAGCCGGGCCGGGACATCCGCGTGCTGGCCGCGGACGGCGAGCCGATCGCCGCGATGACCCGGCACTCGGATCACTGGCTGACCAACGCCGCCAGGGAGGCCGAAACGTCGGCGTTCGAACTCGACGACGAGGCCGGGGAAATCGTCGCCGCGGCCAGCGAGGCGGTCGGCGGCGGCCTGCTCGGCGTCGACCTGATGGAGCTCGAGGGCGACGACGACCCGGGCTACACGGTCCACGAGGTCAACCACACCGTGGAGTTCAAGGCGCTGAACGAGGCCGTCGACGTGGATGTGCCCGCGGCGGTCGTCGACTGGCTGGAGACCACCGTCGAGGACGGCCACTCGCCGACGGAGACCAGCGTCGGGGCACACTCATGAGCGCACAGGGAGTGACGACGGCCACGCGGGGAACAACCGTGGAGACGCCGGGAGTGACGACGCCGGGAGTGACGACGCCGGGAGTGACGACGCCGGGAGTGACGACGTCGGGAGTGACCACGT